>NZ_JQBD01000004.1 GCF_001437255.1 Pediococcus damnosus
TGATTCACCACTAATGTTAGTCCGTTTATCTATTAACAAATGCAGTAGCAACGCCGATTTACGGGAAGTTAGCCGATCTTTTTGGCCGGAAACGGATCTTTATGATTGGCATTATGATTTTCATTGTGGGATCAGGACTAAGTGGGACTGCTAATTCAATGCAAACATTGATTGGTTGGCGTGCCTTGCAGGGGATTGGTGCAGGTTGTATCATGCCTGTGGCCAATACAATTATTGCAGATATCTATCCATTTGAAAAACGGGCTCGGGTAATGGGATTTAATGGAGCAGCTTGGGGAATTGCAGCAATTATTGCACCCTTATTAGGTGGCTTTATTGTTGATCAATTAACCTGGCACTGGGTATTTTTCATTAATATTCCGATTGGCCTTTTAACGGTTATTTTGATTGCCTTATATTTACATGAAGAACCACATACCGCAGTTGGCAAAATTGATTATTTAGGAAGCCTTTGGTTAACATTAACTTTACTGAGCTTGATGTATGGTTTCCAGGTGTTAGGGGAAGCAAACTTTGCTTGGCAAACAGTCATAATTTGTTTTGCCATTACTATTGTGGCGCTAATCTTGTTTATTAATCGTGAAAAAAGGGCACCAGATCCAATTATTTCATTAAAATTATTTAAAAACCGGACCTTCGTAACTCAAAATTTGGCTACCATGCTTGTATCTGGATTTTTGATTGGGTTTGAAGTTTATCTACCTACATGGACACAAGGAATTCTTGGATTACCCGCTTCTTTGGCTGGTTTTGCAGTAACGCCAAGTTCAATTATGTGGATTTTTGGATCATTTTTAGCAGGTAAATTTATTCTTAAACTGACTCCCAAACAAACTTTGATGATTAGCTTAGGGTTCTTGTTAGTCGGAAGTGCATGGCTGGCTTTATTGCCACAAACTACGCCATTTTGGTTATTCTTTGTGATTGCTACTATTTTGGGAATTGGCTTTGGAATTACCATTACTTCAACAACTGTGACTTCACAACGATTGGTGGCCGCAAAAGATATGGGAGTGGCGACCTCATTTAATACCCTGGCTAGAACCCTTGGGCAGACGCTTATGATGTCTATTTTTGGAATTATCATGAATGGAACAATGAATCGTGGTGTTGCGCAGAATCCGCAACTTAATATTGGGATGATGAATAAGTTGATCAATCCACAAACAGCTTCATCGTTGCCAGCTAAGTTGATCCCAGTATTACGGACAATCCTGTATCAAGCTTTGCACAATATTTATATTGCCGGCGTAATTTTGATTTTGTTGGCAATTTTCGTCAACAGTTTAGATTATAGTCATCCAAAAAAAGTTCATTAAAAAAATCGATTTCTGTTAATTAAAACGGAAATCGATTTTTTTAACGTTTTTGGATTGCAAATAAGATTGGAGGATCATTTTTTTGATTGATAAATTGATAGGTCAATACCTGAAACTTTTTTTGAGGGAGTTCTCTTAGAAAGCTCTGTAATGTAGTGAGTTCTTGTTTGCCGCCTGGGTGACCATAGTAACTCACGACTACTACTAACCCACCAGCTTGTAGCATTTTTAAGCATTGGTTAATCGCTGCAATTGTTGTTTCACCGTGAGTTACAACAGTTTTATCACTTCCAGGAAGATAGCCGAGATTAAAGATGGCCGCCGAGATTTCTGTATCAGCGGGGACGTGATTATCAATGTGTTCATGGCCATCTTGAATTAAAGTTGTTTGTGGTAATAAACCCGTCAATAAAAGTTGGGTTTTCGTTTTTTCTAAACCAGCTGCTTGGATATCGAAACCATAAACATGACCAGCCTTACCTACACTGGCTGCTAAGTAGACGGTATCGTTGCCGTTGCCTACTGTGGCATCAATGACGGTATCGCCAACTCGCACAACTTGGTCCAATAAAGTATGACTGTAACGTAACGCAGATTCTAAATTCATTTTTGGATAAGCTCCTTTTTCCCTGGTAAAACAAAATAAGCAGTTAATAGCACAATGGTGGTCCCAAGGAGAAATCCACCAAGCACGTCAGTTGGATAATGAACGTTTAAATAAATGCGTGAAATTCCAATTAATAAAATTCCCATAAATGATCCCAGATAGATTAACCAGCGACGCCAATTGGTCTTGACTAAAACAGCTGCAATAATCATGATACTTCCCAAGAGCACTGTGGTACCGGTAGAATGACCACTTGGAAAACTGTAGCCACCGATTGAAATCAATTTGTGAAGCGGTCGTGGTCTTTCTATAAGTTGTTTGATTACTTGATTTCCAGAGGTATCCAAAAGGAGGGCAAGTGCTGCAAAGCTTAATAAACGATAGTGTTTACTATAGATTAACCACGCAACCAGTAAGAGGATAAATCCAATGTGCGGTAGTGGATTTCCGAGAGTGGTTATAAATAGGAAAAAGCTAGTTTTGCCGGGAGTTCGATTAGTTTGGATAAAAGTTGCAATGATTTGATCAAATTCTTTAACAAAGTTGGTTTGTAAATAAACTGAGAGTGTGAGCCAAATAAAAAGGACTCCAGTTATTAAACCTAAAATAAGCCATAGGTGATGCTGTTTGGTTGATGACATAAATTTCTCCTTTTTAACTTTCACAATGCGATTCCAGTATATCAGATTTTTTGAGATGTCTTGCTTTTTTTTAGTTAATTTGATAGGATTAGTCCATTAATATTAGTTGAAAAGAAATAGTAAGCACGGAACTTCTTTCAGAAACTGTACGGAAATGTGAGTATAGATTGGAACTGTGCTGAACTCATCTTTTGTGTTAATTAACGGTGAAGTTAAAGTAGCTGTTAACGTGAATTCGCGTTAAGAATTTGAGTGTTCGACTGACTTATTCAATCGTAAATATAGGTGGTACCGCGGAGACTTCCGTCCTATAAGATATTTTTTGATATCTTATAGGACTTTTTTTATTTTAGAAAGGGTGGAATAAATTTGGCATATAATCATGAGATAATTGAACGTAAATGGCAGCATTACTGGCGCGAACACAAAACATTTAAAACAGTTGAGGATTCTAGCAAGCCTAAATACTATGTTTTGGATATGTTTCCTTACCCATCTGGACAAGGGCTGCACGTAGGGCATCCAGAAGGCTATACAGCAACAGATATCATGGCCCGTTTCAAACGGATGCAAGGTTATAAAGTCCTCCATCCAATGGGTTGGGATGCTTTCGGGTTACCAGCAGAACAGTATGCTTTAAAAACAGGGCATAATCCGCGTGAATTTACTGCTCACAATATTAAAAATTTCAAACGCCAAATTAAGTCACTTGGTTTTTCATACGATTGGGATCGCGAAATTAATACAACTGATCCTAAGTATTACAAGTGGACCCAATGGATTTTTGAGCAAATGTACAAAAAAGGGTTAGCTTACGAAAAAGAAACTTTAGTTAACTGGGCTCCTGATATGATGGGAGGCACAGTGGTTGCTAACGAAGAAGTAATTAATGGAAAGACAGAACGGGGTGGTTACCCAGTTTATCGGGTCCCCATGAAGCAATGGATGCTTAAGATTACGGCATATGCTGATCGTTTGCTAGATGATTTAGACTTGATTGATTGGCCCGACAGTATCAAGGAAATGCAACGAAACTGGATTGGCCGTTCAACGGGGGCCAGTGTTAACTTTAAAGTTGCTGGGACTGATGATGAAATTGAGATCTATACAACCCGCCCTGACACGCTGTTTGGTGCAAGCTACATGGTTATCGCACCAGAACACTCACTGGTAAAAAAGATTACGACAGACGCTCAAAAAGCAGCTGTGGAAGCTTATGAGAAGAAGATTGAAACTAAATCAGATTTGGAACGAACAGATTTAAATAAAGATAAAACTGGTGTGTTTACCGGAGCTTACGGAATTAATCCAGTTAATGGTGAAAAATTGCCAATCTGGATTGCTGATTACGTCTTGGCTTCATATGGAACTGGCGCAATCATGGCCGTTCCAGCCCATGATCAACGTGATTGGGAGTTTGCAAAGAAGTTTGATTTACCAATTAAACCAGTTATTGAGGGTGGCGACGTTGATGACGCTGCTTATACTGGAGATGGCGTGCACATTAACTCTGGATTTCTAGATGGTTTAGATAAAACTACTGCCATTGATAAAATATTGGCTTGGTTAGAAGAAAAGGGTGCCGGTCATAAGAAAGTTAATTATCGTTTGCGTGACTGGATTTTCTCACGGCAACGATACTGGGGTGAGCCTATTCCTGTTATTCATTGGGAAGATGGTGAAACAACTTTGGTTCCAGAAGATGAGTTGCCACTAAAGCTACCAGCTGCTAAGGATCTCCAAACATCTGGAACTTATGAAAGTCCTCTTGCTAACTTAACGGATTGGGTTAATGTTGTGGATAAGAACGGTCGTAAGGGGCGTCGTGAAACGAACACTATGCCACAATGGGCAGGTAGTTCTTGGTACTATTTGAGATACATTGATCCGCATAACGAAAAACGCATTGCAGATATGGATCTTTTGAAAGAATGGTTACCAGTGGATCTGTATATTGGTGGTGCAGAACATGCCGTCTTGCATTTGCTTTATGCCCGATTCTGGCACAAGGTTTTGTATGATCTCGGAGTTGTCCCAACAAAGGAACCTTTCCAGAAGTTAGTTAACCAAGGAATGATTTTGGGCGACAATCATGAAAAAATGTCTAAATCTAAGGGTAACGTCATTAATCCTGATGATATTGTTGATCAATATGGGGCAGATACGTTGCGTCTCTATGAAATGTTCATGGGACCTTTGACCGAGTCCGTGGCTTGGAGTGAGGATGGCATTCATGGTAGTGAAAAATGGATCGAGCGAATTTGGCGTTTGATGATTGATGAAAATAATCATCCTCGTGATCGCGTCACAACCTTTAATGATGGCAAGCTCGACAAAGTATATAACCAAACCGTGAAGAAAGTTACAGAAGATTTCGAAAATCTTCATTATAATACAGCTATTTCACAGATGATGGTATTTATAAACGAAGCCTATAAAGTGGATGCTTTACCACTAGCATACATGGAAGGTTTTGTAAAAATGATTTCACCAATTATGCCGCATGTCGCTGAAGAACTATGGCAATTATTAGGACATGATGAAACCATCACCTATGCAGCTTGGCCAACTTTTGATCCTAAAAAGCTAGAGGAGTCGACTGTTCAAATTGTTCTTCAAGTAAATGGTAAAGTTCGTTCTCATATGCAGGTTGCTAAAGACACAGGTAAAGATGAATTAGAAAAATTAGCTTTAGCAGATAAAACAATGGAAGAATGGTTAGATGGAAAAACGGTTCGTAAAGTGATTGCAATTCCAAATAAGATTGTGAACATTGTTGTTTAAGTTAAATGGGTTAAGCAGATATTAATTTTAGAATTCAAAAAGGCATACAGGAAATAAGGAGTGATTACTCGTTATCAGCTGGATGCCTTTTTATCTGGAACTTGAAACTAATTCTAAGTATGATACGCTAGAATTCAGTATTTTAAATTTAATGGTAGAAACTGGAGATACTTAAAAATTATGACTATTGATGGGATTGTCGGTAATATTGTTTCAGAAATTAACATGAGATTGCATCCTCGTACTGATGGCATTAAATATCAATTTGAGCGATGTACGTTTCCTGTTACGTTTACACGAGATGGTTATAAAGAAGCAGATGGCTGCATTATATTTTTGGTAGAGCCAGATGGGAAATATACAGTTAATAAGTTTGATACCAGATATATGGATGTCGAAGATCCAATCAGTAAGATTTATCATGGGGCTTATTTTGAGTGCGACGAAGAGCCGGCGGCCATGGACGAACTGATCAAGAAAGTTGCTGATGGGGTTTCCGAAAAGTAGATTTCTTAATTTTTTAAGATAATTTATTCAAACTGAATACAAAAAGAACGCCAGGCCATCATAAATGGTCTGACGCTCAGCACTATCTCAACAACTTCAGTATAACTCATAAATCTGAATTTAGCAAAGCCTAAATTTCGTTTGCCAGTTAGGTTACAACCATTTCTTTATATTTTCTTACAAAATGAATTAAAATTTGAATTGGCTTCAAGGCATGATAAAATAGTTAAGATTGAGTAATTGAAAGTAGGGTAACAAATTATGGCTGAAACATCTCAAGATAAGAAACAAACAAATAATGCGGGATTTCAACCGCTTCGAAAAACTAATAAAGAATCTAGTTCAAAAGATAAAATGATTGAAGGATCAGCTTGGATGACGGCGGGGAGCATTTTCTCGCGACTTTTAGGTGCAATTTACATAATTCCTTGGGTTATTTGGTTTGGCAGCATGAGTGATGAAGCCAATGCACTATTTGCTAAGGGGTATAACATTTATAGTTTCTTCCTAATTGCCGCGATCGCTGGGATTCCTTCAGCAATTGCAAAACAAGTTGCGCATTATAATACGATCAACGAATTTGCGGTGGGCCAGCGTCTGTATAAACGTGGGTTGTTGCTATCAGGAGCCACAGGAATAATTTGTGCTTTAATTCTATATTTTGGGGCGCCATTTTTATCAAATGGAGATCCTAACGTTGTTCCAATCCTCCATTCTTTGGCCTGGGCCGTTCTAATAATCCCAACAATGAGTTTAACGCGAGGCTTTTTCCAAGGTTATCAGGAAATGGCACCGTCCGCCATTTCGCAATTTGTAGAACAATTAGTACGAGTAGCATATATGTTGGTTACAGCTTTCCTAATTATGAGAGTTCATCATGGTAATTGGGTAACGGCTGTATCGCAATCAACTTTTGCTGCTTTTATCGGAGCTATCGGTGGGATGTTGGTGTTGGTCTTTTACTATTTGCGCCATCGAAGTCGTTTACAAGAATTGGCTCGTAATAGTAAGCAGGAATTAGCAATTCCAACTAAACAATTATATAAAGAGATCATTTCACAAGCAACGCCATTTATTATCATTGGATCGGCAATTACTATTTTTCAATTAATTGACCAATATACATTTTTTAACATTATGAATCATGTATACAATTTTTCTGCGACAATTGTTAACACGCTTTATGCAGATTTCGCATTTAATTCTAATAAATTGGTTATGATTGTTGTCTCTTTGGGATCAGCCATGGCCATTACTGCGGTACCAATGTTATCGGAAGCTAAAACTCGTGGAGATAAGCACGAAATCAATAGTCAGATTACAGATGCACTGATGTTGTTTGCGTTCTTCATGATTCCAGCGGCTTTAGGTTTAGCAGCCGTTGCACAGCCTTTAAATACCCTTTTTTATCATTATGATGTGATTGGCACAGCAGTTTTAGAAGTTTCGGCTTTTATTGCCGTAATTTTAGGCCTTTTCACAGTTATTTCGGCTGTGATGCAGGGAGTTTCAGAAAACGTTCGCGCTGTGGCTTACTTTCTTGTCGGAGTAGTTGTCAAAATAGCGCTCCAGTATCCATTGGTAGCCTATTTGGGAGCAGTTGGACCGTTAATTTCAACCGGGATCGGTTTTACAGTAGTCAGTGGTTTAATCTTACGCCATTTGAATCAGGAGTTTGGGATTGGCTTTAAGCGAATGAGCAAGCCCCTTTCTGGGATTATGGTATTTAGTTTATTAACATTTATTGTGGCTTTTGCTGTAGTTCGTGTGGCTTATCTGGTTTTAGACCCATACAGTAAAACAGTTGCTTTAATTGTATGTGTGCTTGCAGCTTTTCTGGGTGGCATGGTATATCTTTATGCGACTTTAAAGACAAGATTGGCTGATATGATGCTTGGACCTAGAGTAGAACGAATTCGACGGATACTAAGGATTCATTAAGAGGTGAATTTATGCGAGTTGACAAATTTTTACATCAAATGAACGTTGGAACACGAAACCAGATTACGCAATTGATAAAAAAAGGCCGAGTTACTTTGAATGCTCAGCGAGTTCGTACCGGTAAAACCCAGTTAGATCCTGGACAAGATCTAGTTAAATTAGGCGAACAGGAAATTAAGTATCAAGTCCATTATTATTATGTATTAAATAAGCCAATGGGCGTTATTTCGGCGTCAACTGATACCCATCAGAAAACCGTTATGGACCTGTTTAACAAATCAGATTACCGATCAGACCTGTTTCCGGTTGGTCGTCTTGACAAGGACACTGAGGGCTTGCTATTGATTACCAATGACGGGGATCTTGCTCATAAACTATTATCACCCGCACATCATATTAAAAAAACTTATGAAGCTACCGTAACCGGTAAGCTAGATGAATCGGTAATCACAAAATTTGCTGAAGGGATTCTTCTCAAAGATGGGACGCAACTCTATCCGGCTAAACTTGAAATTCTAAATTATAATAAGATGGATGATACCACTAATATTCATGTTCAAATTCAAGAGGGTAAGTATCATCAAGTGCGGCGAATGTTTGGTGCGGTTGGTCAAAAGGTTATTCATTTGCAACGAATAAAAATGGGCACCCTTGCGATTGATGAAGGACTTTTGCCAGGAAATTATCGGGAATTAACCCAAACTGAAGTGGACGATTTATTAAGATTAACTGAATAAAAAAGGCTCTTAACCAGTCAAAAGAATTGTTCTTTTGAAATTTGGTTAGGAGCTTTTTTAGTTATAATTACTCTGCTTTTTGAGAAAACTTTAACATGGTTTGAGGAATCTTTTTAATAAGTTGATGAGGCAAAGTAACATATTGGGTTTTACCAAGTTGATCGGCGATAAAACTGTGTATATACACCGCACTCATAATTGCATTGATTTCATTATCAGTGAATTGGGTTATAAACGCACCAACCATACCTGCTAATGTATCACCCATCCCACCAGTCGCCATCTCAGGGCCGCCAATTAAAAGTTGGTAGGTTTCTTGATTTGTATAAATTTCAGTATGATGTTTTTTGAGAACGACAATTGCATTGAGTTTTTGCTGGGCGGCGCGGTTATTGGTCTCTGTTTGTTCTTTGATTGGAATACCAGAGAGTCTTTGCCATTCCATTTCGTGAGGCGTAAAGATAATATGGGCATCGGGCAAGTCCAAATTGTGGGACGCGATGAGATCAATTGCCGAACCATCGATTACCAGATATTGATCTGACTGAACGTTTTGAAAGACAAATTTTAGAATTTTTAATGAAGATGAGTCTTCGCCAAGCCCAGAGCCAATTACAACGCCATTCACTTTGTTTAGCATGGTTTTGATTGCCTGATCATCCGTGAAATCGATGACCATGGTTTCTGGTAGCCGTGCGTGAAGACTCGTAAAGTTGCTTGGATGGGTTGCAGTAGTCACTAACCCGCAACCAGCATATACGGCTGCACTACTGTTTAAAATAGCAGCACCGCCAAACTGGTCATTACCACCAACAATCAATATTTTTCCAAATGAACCTTTGTGGGTTTGAGTCGCACGTTTTGTAATTGTATTTTCAACTAGTTTTTGTGTAATAGTTTGCATGAGTTTTTATTCCTCCATAAGTTCAGTATAGCGAATAAAAAATGATAAGAGAAATAAAAAGGAGCTTTTTATTATAAGATTTTATGAATAATTGTTATAATGATCATAAATAATCAGGAAGTGGGATGAGTCTCATGCAAGATCAACAATATAAGAATATTTTAGTTGGAATTGATGGTTCAGAAACTTCAATGAGGGCTTTAGATAAAGCTGTGGATTCAGCAAAGCGAAATGACGCTAAACTGTACATTGCTCAAATTTTAAAGCCACAGCAATCAACGATTGGCCAATCATCACTTGGCTTTGGCGTTGTCGCAACCGATATTGATGACAACGATCGATTGAAAGAACAACAAGATGCAATAAATGCAATTGTTGCCCGAGTTAAAAGTGAAGGCTTAGATCAAGTAACAGCAATTGTGAAGGTTGGTAATTCGCGTGAAGAATTAGCAAGAAATATCCAACAGGAAGAAAAAATTGATTTAATTTACATTGGTGCAACTGGCGTAAATCGAGTGGCACAAATGTTCTTGGGTTCAAACTCAACATATATTTTAGAAAACTCTTTGGCCTATGTCATGGTAGTCAGATAAAGGTAAAAAGTGAACAAATTAAATTTTATGGCGGAATAGTTATTTAAATAGGCAAGACTATCCCGCTATTAATTTACCAAAAAATTAGCCGATGGTATTAACTAATAAAAATAAGAGAGGGGGAAGGTCAAGATGGATGAACAATAAATTATCTTGGCCGTCCAAATATGAAATTATTAATTGTACTTGAAAACATTGTGATGGATGGAGTTAAACGGGCTGCAACAGTTGTGGGAAATGCACTGACTGAATATGCAGATGTGACGTATTACTCGTTAGAAGATGTGGCTCCTTATTATGAATTGGATGCTGACTTAGTTATTGCCAAGAGACCGGCATCAAGTCATGTTTTAAATTTCTTTGGTGAAAATCCTTATGAAAGATACAAACCACAAATTGAAGATTTATGTAATTTTATTCAAGAAGAGAAGTTTCAAACAGTTATTTTACCAGCGGGGTTGACAACCAGTTTTGCCCCCTTAATTAAGAATCAAACTCCTGAAGTGCGTGTAATTGCATGGATGCATAATAATTATAAAACATATTTAACTCAATATTATCAATTGATGAAATCCGAATTTGTGCAAGGTTTAAAGGCTGCTGATGTGGTGGTGGTATTAACGGAGTCAGATTATATTAATTATCGTCAATTTAATGAAAAGACTGTCAAAATTTATAATCCTCTGACAATTGTTCCTGAAGAAAAAGCTGATTTAAGCGCACATACGATTGCTTTTACGGCCCGAATTGCAATTCAGCATAAAGGGATTGATTTTCTTTTAGAGGCTGCTCAGTACTTACCGGACGATTGGAAAATTGCAATGGCTGGGGAGGGCTCTGATGAGGACATGGAAATTTTTAAGCAACTGGTAAAAAAATTCGATGTGGCCGATAAAATTATTTATCGAGGAGCCCTTAAAGATGAGGAACTTCAAGCACATTACGAAACAGCTTCCATTTTCGTTTCTACTTCTCGTTGGGAAGGGATGCCATTAGTGATTGGAGAAGCAATGGGCTTTGGATTGCCAATTGTCGCGATGGAAAATACGGGTTCTAGAGAGTTTTTGGGGAACAGTGAGTATGGGATTCTAACCAAAGCGCAAGATGTTCCAGATTTTGTTGCAGGACTAAATAAATTAATTGTAAGCGAGCCTTTAAGACGGACCTACGCAAAAAAATCTTGTAAACGAATTCGAAGTTCTTTTATGTTAGATAAAATTATTAAACAATGGTTACCAATCCTTTCTGATGATGATAATTCAAAAAGAATGTTGAAATGTGCCCAATAGCATTGAAAACAGTGCCAAACTTCGATAAGGTATGAGTAGAACGTTTACAATATAGTAAGCTAGGAAAGTCGATGGGTTAAAATGTATAAATTAATAGTTAGTGATTTGGATGAAACATTACTTAGTAGAGACGGCAGTATTTCTGAAGAAAACGTAGCTGCAGTTGAAGCGGCGTCAAAAAAGGGCGTAAAATTTGTGCCGAATACTGGACGAGGATTTGCTTCAGTACAACCTTTATTAAAAAAATTATCGTTGTTTCAAAAGCCTGATGAATTTGTGATTTCTTATAATGGTGGGGCAATTATTGAAAACCAAAAAAATCAAGTTTTGCAGACAAATGAAATGACTTATGAAGAGGCTAAGGGTGTTTTTGATATTACTTCCCAATATCCCCAAAATGATACCCATGTATACACATTAAATGAACTGTATATTTATAATCCACGTGAAGAGGATCTTGCTTATTTAAAGCCTCGCCACGTTGAATATAAGATTATGACAGATAGAGACTTTTCGATTTTTAAAAATGAAAAGATCATGAAGGTTATTACGATGAACCCAGACGAAAAAGTTCTTCATCCAGTTCATGACAAAGTGATGGCGGCGTTTAATAATCAATTGAATGCGACTTATTCATCAGGGATGTACGCTGAGTTTAACCACTTGGGTACTGATAAGGGGACAGCAACCTTAGAGCTGGCTGAATCTTTGGGAATTAAGAAAGATGAGGTTCTTGCATTAGGTGATAATAGCAATGATTTACCAATGTTGCGAAAAGTGGGGATGCCTGTTGTGGTGTCTAATGGAACAGATGAGGCTAAAGAAATCGCCAAATATGTAACCAAGAATAATTATAAAATGGGTGTAGCAGAAGCAATCCACAAATTTATTCTGGACTAGAGATCGTTTCAAAAGTTGACTTTGTAGACATTTTTAAGTAGAGTAATTGAGAAAGTTTAGAAAGTGATTTGGAGACATACTCTGATCAAGTAATGGAGGATTTCTTATGCAAAGGGCAGCCCTAATTGTTATTCCAGGATTGGTTGCTGTGGGACTAATTTTGGTGACGGAATTTGTTAAGTTACCATTTTGGTTACTGGCTGTTTTATGGATTATTGGATTTTTAATTGCCATGTTTTCCGTTTTAGTAATTGAATTAAAAATTAGAATGACGGCAATAAAACGGCATCAAGCAGAGCAAGATAAAACGGACAAACAAGAGTTAAAGTAAAAGAGGAATTATTATGTTTATGTCTACTGAAGAAGTTAACGCAGGACATACGATTATTGGTATTGTGTCGGCAACGAGTCGCATTATGTTGGCGGCAGATGAAATTGACCAATATCAGATGTTTGATCAACTTATTGAAGAAACAAAGCAGAAATTAACTAAACGTGCAAAATTAAAAGACGGTGATGGCTTAATTGGGGTTCATTTTAATACAGAAGTTGTTAATGTGAGTGTGGCTCCTAAATTTCTTGTGGTCGTGGGATATGGAACGGTTGTTAAACTAGATAAATAAATGGCAACAATCAAAATTGAACAAAGTAAAAACGGCTAGGCTCTCTTCTAAGCAAGAGAATCTAGCCGTTTTTTTATGATGTTTTATGCCCCAGGCAGGATTCGAACCTGTACATGGTTGTCCATACAGCGACCTGAACGCTGCGCGTCTGCCAGTTCCGCCACTGGGGCAAACAACATTCATTATTTTACACTATATTTTAAAAAATGAAAAGTTTTATTCAAGTAAGTAACCGGATCTGAGAGTGACAATTCAGAACAGTTTGCATTAATGAAATGAAAATCGTTCTGAATTGCTGAGATTAAATTGTAAGCTAGTTTCAAGGCTAATTAGTTCACTAATAACTTATTTAATGTTTTCAAGATCCATTGTCACATATTTAGTGCGCCATACGCCGAATAGATAAGCCAAAACGACGACAAAAACATTTCCGATTACCGCAGTTGTTGAGATACTTCTAAAAAACATGACCAGCTGAACAATCATTGTGGCTGCTGAAAATAAAGACAGTTCGATTAAGTGACGATTGCTGACGTGAAAGGCTGATTTTGCCCATTGTTCGGGCATAACTTGAGGCAAGCGGATGGTGCTGATTGCAAGGACCAAGCTAACGACATTTGTTAATATAAGCACCGAATTACTAATCAGGGAAATATTCCAACCAAAAATAATAGGCAGGATACCAATTAAGTAAAAAATTCCGAGAATAACGACAGGTGAATTGTATTTTGGATGTAAGTATCCCATTTGTTTTGGAAACCACCCATCACGACTAGCTTGGACAATTGGTGAAAGTGAACTACCAATAGAGGCATTCATAGTTCCAGTCAATGCAATTAAAGCACCACCAATAACAAAAAATATATATAACGGTCTGGAAAGAATGGCATTTGCAACGTGCGTAAGTGGTTGATTGATTACTTGATGGAGTGGTAAAACGCCAGAAGCAACAACTGCCATTAGGGCATACAAAATAGCGACAGTAATGGTTGAAATTACCATAACGAAAGGAATATCTTTAGTCGGATTTTTTGCCTCACCACTGAAATTAATCATAAACTGAGCACCACCAACGGTAAAAGTCATATAAGCAGCTGCAGCCAGAATTCCAATTCCGCCATGAGTCATAAAACCTGGTTGTTGAAAATAACCAGGTTGAACATGGGGCAGACCTAAAACGGTAAACATCGTAAGGGCTACAGAAAGAAGAATGATAATTAAAGTTTGCCACCGGGCGGCGTTTTTGATACCAAAATAATGAAAAATAAACACTAAGGTAAGAATCCCTAATGCAACCGCTTGATGGGGAAGCCCAGGAATTAAGGCAAGCAAATAATCTGCAAACGATAGTGCATACATAGAGATACTAAAGTTGCTGATTGCAAAAATAAAAATATACATCCCAGCCCATTTTTTACCAGCCAATAGAGCGGCCCGCGAATAATCACCACCAGGTAGACGAACAGTTCCACTCGTTAACACAATGGGAATTAGTGTTGCTAAAATTAGAAAGGCGGCTAAAATAAATGAAATAAAAATTGAACGTCCAGTCATTCCAACTGCAATTCCTAGCATTGAAAGAATTCCAGCCCCAACAATTTGCCCAACAGAGAGCATAAATAAATTAGTACGGGAAAGGTTGTGTTTGACTGTCTGATTATTTGGTGCAGAAATAGAAATTGGTTTTTGAAGAACATGATTTTGTTGCAAAGTGTAAGACCTTCTTAGTTATATGTTTAGTTATCTTAATGGTTGATCCTTAAAAACTGCAGTTATCTGTTGAAGTCCTTGTTTTAATACAGAACGAGGACAACCAAAGTTTAAGCGCATGAACCCTGTTCCGGTTTTGCCAAACTGATTGCCAGATTCCAAACCAACTTTAGCTTGTTGCCAAAGTAAGTGGTTTAATTCGGTCTGAGAGCGCGCGTAATCGCGAAAGTCTAGCCAGGCAAGGTAAGTAGCTTGATGCTCGCCTAAATGCACGTGAGGGAGATTGGTAGCTAAATAGGTGCGCATGAATTGTAGATTACTGTAAAGATAACTTCTTAATTATTTTAGCCAATCTTCTGAATCTCGATAAGCTGCGACAGTAGCAGCCATGGCAAAGGGGTTAAGATCTACAGCGAAGGAGCGGTCCACAGAGCGACGGAATAACTGTCTCATATGCGGGTCGGAAATAACAATGTAGGAAATTTTAATACCAGCCAGATTGAAAGCTTTACTCTCAGACAAGCAAGTCATGACGTTATCTTGCCATTCTTTGGCAGCAACGGCAGTATTTATAAATTTTTCGTTTGGCATTGTTAAATCACTATGAATTTCATCAGCAATTACGTAAACGTGATATTTAGCACAAATTTTTACCATGTGATGTAATTCTTCTGAAGTCCAAATTCTACCGATTGGATTATGAGGACTACATAGAATAAACAAGGTTGTTTTAGGATCAGCGGCTTTTTTTTCAAAATCATCAAAGTCAATTTCGTAATGACCATCGTGATTGATAAGATCGTTTGAAACTACCTGACAACCATTATTGCGAGCTGATGAGGCAAATGGGTAGTAGACCGGTTCTTGAATTAAAACCTGATCACCAGCTTGGCAAAATGCCTGAATTGCAAGATTAATTGCGAGCACAATGCCATTAGTGTTGGTAATCCACTCGCTAGGAATATTCCAATTATGTTGCTGTTTCATCCAATTTTGAAGGGCTTCATTGTAATCTGTTCCTTCGCTATAACCAAAAACACCGTTGTCTAAACGCTTTTGTAAAGCCGATTGGATTGCAGGAGCCACTGGAAAATCCATATCAGCAATACCAAAAGGCAAAATGTTTTTGGCACCAAAGTCATTTTGCTGGGCCATTGGATCCCATTTAATGGCGTCAGTATTTTGTCGATTTGTAATTTTATCAAAATTATAGTCCATAATTATGTACCACCTTTTTAACTGTAAATATTTTTCTTACAGTTAAAACTGTAAACTGAGTTTGATTAATTTGCAAGTTGAAACACTTCATTGACCAAATGTTTAAAATAAATAGCTAGTCGATCTAGAATATGTAGTATTTAAAGGATTAACAGTTAACTTAAATGAATAACACAGCTAGTTTTTACAAAAAATTGATAAACAAATCTTAATTTTCTTGAAGAATTGAGATTGAAATATGGTATGCTTGTTCATGCGCATTTGTAGGTTAAAGAAAAAGAAATTTTAAAATTTTATCTGCCTTAGTTTTTGTGAAACGCCGCGATTGCAAGCTTTCATTTTTATAAGAAGATAAATACATAATTTTAGGAAAAACACAAGATGTTGTATATAGAAAAATTATGATATACTGAATGCTGATTAAAGATAAAGAGGGGCCTTGTATGGTGATAATTACAGCAGGAATGATAGGTGTTGGAAAGACAACATTAACTGGAAAAATTGCAGAACATTATGGATCAAAAGCATTTTATGAACCAGTGGGGGACAATCCCGTTTTACCGCTTTATTATTCTGATCAAAAAAGTTATGGTTTTTTACTGCAAATTTATTTTTTAAATAAACGATTTGCAATGATTAAAAAGGCACTTTCTGATGACAACAATGTGTTAGACCGTTCGATTTATGAAGATGCCTTGTTTACCCGTGAAAATAATAAAGAAGGTAACATTACGGACACTGAGTTTGGTGTCTACACAAGCCTTATTGATAACATGATGAACGAGTTAAACGATCTTCCGAAGAAGGCACCAGATTTGATGGTATATTCGGAAACAGATTTCGAAACGATTTTGTATCGAATTAAAAAACGGGGTCGAGATTATGAACAGTTTGATAATAATCCAGATCTTGAAGACTATTATCATAAAATGTGGTTGGCATACAAGGACTGGTATGAAGAATATGATGCAAGCCCTAAAATAAAAATTAATTTACAAAAATACAATCTAGAAAATCCAAAGAATGTTGATGCTGTATTAGAACAAATTGATGCAGCTTTAACAAAAATTTGGGCGCCTAAAGGTATCGAAGAAGCAATGTAATGGATTTAAAAAGTTATCCCTAATCAATCTTAAATTGATTAGGGATAACTTTTTTTGTCTAAATATTTTTTTGCCCATTAATTACTTGCTTTAATTGAGAGCTACTACGATGAGCCAACAGTGCCCAAAGAATTGTCACTGTATCGACAACTTCTTGGAAAAGAGCGCCTACTAAAGCTGGAATAACTCCAGTTGATGCAACTAACATCAACCCGATACAAATAAATATTCCAATTAACACAGACTGTTTTGCAATCTTCATGGTGTATTTCGAAATACTGAGAGCACGTGCTACTCGGCCTAGATCATCTTTTAAAATAACAATGTCTGCTGATTCACTTGCTGCTGTTGATCCTCGTGCGCCCATGGCGATTCCGACATCAGCTACTGTTAGTGAGGGGGCATCATTAACTCCATCTCCAACCATTACAACCGGGCGCAGATGAGTTTCTTGATCTTTTAAAATGGTGATCTTGTTTTCTGGAAGGCATTCGGCATATACTTTTGAGATTCCAATTTTGTTACCAACCATTTCAGCCGTGGCTTTTTGATCACCACTAATCATTAATGTATTTTGAATACCCAATTTATTTATCTGTGAGATTGTGGTTGCGGCTTCTGGTCTGATTTGATCTGAAAATGTAATGTAACCAGCAAATTTATCATCAATCGCAACAAAAATGGCGGTTTGATTTGGGGAGGCTATTTTTTGATCAGTCACAAATTTTTGACGACCAATCTTAACTTTGTGATTGTCAACTTCAGCTGTTACTCCCATTCCAGTAACTTCTTTAATATGTGAAACCGGCATTAACGTCTTAGCGTCACTAGCCTTGACGATTGAGCGGGCCAAAATATGGCTAGATTGCTGTTCAGCACTTGCCGTGATATTTAGAAGCTCTGAATTTGAAAATGGTGGGACGCTCTTAACCTGATCAATTGCTAAAACACCTTTGGTTAAGGTCCCGGTCTTATCAAAAGCAATGGTCTTAGCTGTCGCAAGCTTTTCAATGGCAGTACCGTTCTTGATAATAATTCCATTTCGATTAGCACTACTCATCCCCGAAACCAATGCAATTGGCGCTGCTAAAATAAGGGGACAAGGTGAGGCAACTACAAGGACTTCTGCAAAACGAACGGGATCCTTTGAAACAAACCATGCGCCCCCGGCAATTACATAAGAAATAATCGTGAACGGAATAGCATAACGATCAGCTAACCGTACAAAATGAGCCGGTCGTGCTTCTGAATCTTTAACCAATTTAACAATGGTTTGATATTGGCTATCTGCGGCAATTTTTGTGACCTTCATGGACACAGATCCATCGCCATTAACGGAACCGGACATCAGCTCGTCCCCAACATCTTTATTGACGGGCTTTGACTCACCAGTTAGTGAGGATTCATCAAAAATAGAGGTTCCGGATAAAATAATGCCATCGACAGGGACAACTTCACCTGGTTTTACGACAACTTCATCATTAACCAAAACGTCATCGACTGGTTTAGTTGTTAAGTGGCCATTTAATAAAACATTTGCAGTTTGCGGAGAATTATCCAGAAGTGTTTGTAATTCTTTTCCAGCTTTGTGAGCGGCATAATCCTCCAGAGAATCACCACCAGTTAACATGACAAGAACGACAATGCTTGCCCAGTATTCACCAACGGCTAAGGTAGCGATGATTGCGGTAATGGCTAACAAATCGACGCCGTATTTACCAGCGCGTAGTGTTTTAATCATTTCAATCAACATTGAAATTGAAATAACAATTCCAACTGCAGTGATGATAATTTGTGCCGCTAGCTGAAGGTGAAAAATAAATTCTAGAATTAATGCTAAAATACCAAGTCCCAAAACTAAGATGAATTTTGTTGAATGTTTCATAGATTACGCGACCTCTTTTCCATTTAGAATGATTCTAAACTTATTATAGGCGTAATCACTTTAAAATACCAGCCAGATAATCATCTTATTCTTGTTTTGAAAGCTTTAAGGAAAGGATTGGAAAAATAAGCAAGAGATGGATAATAAACATTCCCAAAAATGTCCAGTTATAGCCGAATCCGGTAATAAAATAGCCACCGAGAAGTGGACCTAATGCGCGGCCCAGTGAACCTGCAAAACTTCCTAGAGATTGAATGGTACCCCGGTTTTGATCACTAGCATATCGGTTTAAAACTGCTGGAATAGCAATTAGGGCGAGCATTTCACCTAACGTGACCATGGTAATCCCGGCTACAAAGCGCCAGTAACTTTCCGCATTGAGGATAAATAAATATGAACAAGCAAAAGCAAGTAAGCCTAAAATAATTCTTTTTTTCTCTGATTGAAAAGCTGGTTTAAAGAAACGATTCATAAAAGGTTGAACTAAAACAATTTCAACCGTGCTAATTGTGAAAAGCATACTGTATTTAGGAATCGAAATGTGTTTTGCTACCATTAGAACTGAAACATTGCTATTCCATTGTTCGTAACAAATCCAGATAATAATCATTGCTAAACAAATAATAAGGACGTTTAAAAATGAGCGATCAGTTTTAGATTTAAAAGAGGTCGTTGGTTTTGTTTGGACATGTTTTTTAATGGGATGAAAAGCGACGCGAATAATCAGTGTTGTAAACAGAAAAAGGATAGCTGAACTGAAAAATACGACGCGAATACTAACACCAAATAAAATTCCGGATAAGAATGTGGCAAGACCCATTCCCAAACTTGCAAACCAATAGCCATTATTGAAAATATTGGGATCAGAAACTTGTAAAAAGGCAAGGTACCCATTGATTGATGAATTTAGGCCACCTAAGCAAAGCCCGTAACAGGTGATTAAAATGGGATAGATTGGCCATTGGGGGAAAAGGCCAACCAAAAATAAGGCTATGACCACTCCTGAACCGCAAAGATACATGAGAGGCTTTTGTTTCCAACTATCAAATAGTTTGCCACCAATGAGATTGCCAATCATCATGGCGCCAGAAAAGCAAAATAGAACATAGCCGGCTGTAACGATACTTTTATGCAGAGTTCCGTGAATATAAAGAGTTGTAATCGGCATGATAAGTCCAATTCCCATATTTACAAGCATATTTGTCAGAAGAACAAATTTATTTTTCAAACTGTGCAACACCTTTCTGATTTTAATAATGTTCTCATAGAATGTTAATAATACTATTACATAGAAACCTGTAAAATTCAAATCTTGAAGAAGGTCCATGATTATAGTAAGTCAATAAAATGTTTTGACCACGTTTATAGTTAAGTAATTGACCTTTTATTGTTAATGTTCAATTAGAAAATTTGTTATTATCTGGTTGGCAAAGAAAAACAAATTGGCATCGAAACAGGTATACAATGACTAAGAGTTCTTGGCGGCGGTAGTATTATGGCTGTAAATTTGGTAAAATATTTTTGTTACGGTGATTTATTAAAATTATGTATAAAGGCGCTAAAATTACTATTCTAAAACTCAATTAAATTAAAGGGGTCTATTAAATTATGTGTGGATTTGTGGGGTACTTGAATCAAACAGACGTCAATACAGACGTGATCAAATCAATGGCTGATCGCATCAAACATCGTGGCCCAGATGATGAAGCTTATTTTCAAAATGAGGATGCTTCTTTAGGTTTCAGACGGTTATCGATTATTGATTTGGCACATGGTAAGCAACCAATGCTAAATTCAACAAAGACAAAAGTTTTGACCTTTAATGGTGAAATCTATAACTATAAAGAAATTCGTAAAGAGTTAAAAGCACTTGGCTACAAATTCCAAACAGATGTAGATTCAGAAGTTCTAATTCATGGCTATGATGCTTGGGGACCAGAGTTATTACAGAAGCTTCGCGGTATGTATGCTTTTGTTATTTATGATACGAAGACAAAGGAAGTATTTGGAGCCCGCGATCATTTCGGAATTAAACCTCTCTATTATTATGATGATGGGATTTCTTTCCTTTGGGGATCCGAAATTAAAGCATTTTTGGACCATCCTAAATTTATTAAAGAATTCAATGAGCGTTTGTTACCAATTCATTTGAGTTTTGAATTTATTCCTTCCAAAGAAACGATGTTTAAAAACGTCTATAAAGTTTTACCAGGCACGTATTTTATTCATAAAAATGGGAAAACAGAAACGCATACTTACTATAAGTTTAACTATGATCATATTGATAATTCACAAACAATTGAAGAAGATGCCAATAAGATTCGTGGAATTGTTAAAGATTCTGTAAAAGCTCATATGATTGCTGATGTGGAGGTTGGTAGTTTTCTTTCAAGCGGGATTGATTCTAGTTATTTGCTGGCAGAAGCTGCAAAGTTAAAACCCATTCAATCTTTTTCATTAGGATTTAACGATTCTAAATACAGCGAATTAAGTTATTCAACGGAATTTGCAAAAGAAATTCATCAACAAAATACACCATTAACAATGGATGGCGATGACTATTTCGATATTTTACCAACAATTATGTATTACATGGATGAACCACTTTCAAATCCTTCTGCTATGCAGCTTTACTATCTTTCAAAGGGGACTAGAGAGCATGTGAAGGTTGCCTTATCTGGTGAGGGTGCTGATGAGTTCTTTGGTGGGTATAATACTTATCTAGAGGCTTTTCCATTCGAACGGTATCAAAAATGGGTTCCTCAGTTTATTCGAACAGGTTTAGCAAAAATGGTACAAAATTTACCTCGTTTTCATGGTAAACGATTCTTAGTGCGTGGTGCAGAGCCCTTGAGTGAACGCTATTATCGAGTTAATTATGTCTTTGACAAGCATGAACGGGATGAGATCTTACGTGATCCAAGTATAAATATGGATTCTGGTAAGTACACTCAGCATATTTTTGATGAAGTAAAAGACAAAGACGAAATGACACAAATGCAATACTTTGATATCAATACTTGGTTACCATTTGATATCTTGCATAAGGCTGATCGAATGAGCATGTGTAATTCATTAGAGGTACGGACACCTTTGGTTGATAAGGAAGTTGCAAAGTTTGCAGCCACAATGCCTGTAAGTACTCGTATCCACAAGGATGAAACTAAGATTTCCCTTCGAACCGCAGCTGAAAGCGAATTGCCAGAACGAGTTGCCAAGAAGGAAAAAATGGGCTTTCCATCACCAATTGCAAGCTGGATTAAAGAAGATAAGTACCGAAAACGAATTGAAACAGCTTTTAATTCTGATGTAGCTAAGAAATTCTTTAAACCTAAAGCATTAATGCATATTTTGCATGAGCATATTAATGGAAAATCTAGTATGCAAAAGATTTTTACAATTTATACGTTTATCCTTTGGTACGAAGTCTATTTCCCAGAAAATACGACTGCGACAACAAGTAAGTTGGTTCATCGCACACAAGTTTAAAAGTTGGAGATGAAAAAAATGGCACTTGAGATTGCCGAGATTACTACAATTTTAAAAGAACATCATTTGCTGAAACAGATAGTAAATAATGTGAAAGGCGATCATCAAAAGATAACGGGGGTCACGTATGATTCTCGACGTGCTGACACCAATGACTTATTCTTTTGTAAGGGGAATTTTAAGCCAGCCTATTTAGAATATGCTCAAACCCAGGGGGCCACTGTTTACATTGCGGAACAACAGTATGATAGCGTTGCAAAAATGTGTGGCATTATTGTTAGCGATGTTTCAAAAGCAATGGCATTAATTAGTGCGGCTTATTATGATTATCCACAAAATGAGTTGTTTATTATTGCATTTACTGGAACTAAGGGGAAAACGACTTCCGCTTATTATGCGCATAATATTCTTAAAGAGACGACTGGAGACAAAACGGCCCTATTTTCAACAATTGATCGCATTGTTGGACCCAAGCCGGAGCAACAGTTTAAATCTGATTTAACAACTCCAGAATCTTTAAATTTGTTTCATGATATGCGTGAAGCGGTTGATAGTGGAATGCATACCTTAGTCATGGAAGTTTCGTCGCAGGCCTATTTGCGTAATCGAGTGTATGGACTTCATTATGATGTTGGCGTATTTTTGAATATCTCTCCGGATCATATTGGCCGAAATGAGCATCCTAATTTTGCAAATTATCTGCATTGTAAACTCCAATTATTGGTAAACTCGGATATTTGCGTAATTAACGCAGAGACTGATCATTTGGAAGAGATTTATCAAGCTGCTCGGGCAACAACCGATCCAGAAAAAATTTATTTGTACAAACAAGCGGGTAATGAGACTCAAGTTGAAGTACCAGTTGATTTTACTTTTCACAACGATCGTGATGATTTACAAGTCAATGAAATTGAAGTTAGCTCACATACAGAAAAGGCAAACGCCCTTCAAATTAATGGACGTTATATGTTGAGTATGCCTGGTAGCTACAACCAGAGTAATGCGACAGCTGCTTTGATTACAGTTGGAGTTGCGGGGGTAACTTATAAAGAGGCTCACAACCTGTTATCAAAAGTGAAAGTACCTGGCAGAATGGAATCGATTCAATCTCAAAAACACGGCGTAATCTACGTAGATTATGCGCATAACTATGCAAGTATGAATGCGCTACTTAGTTTTTTACGGAGTCAGTATCCCAAAGGCCGAATGATTGTGGTAGTTGGCAGCCCAGGTGACAAGGGAATTTCGCGACGTAAAGGGTTTGGTAAGGCCCTGACATCGTATGCTGATGTGGCAATACTAACAGCTGATGATCCTGGGTTTGAAAATCCCGCTGATATTATTACAGAAATTGACAGTTATATTGATCATCAGAAAGTTCATGTAGAAAAAATTGTGGATCGTTACGATGCAATTAAGCGTGCGATTACAATTAGTCAGCCGGAAGACGTCGTGATTTTGGCTGCAAAAGGTGAGGATCCGTATCAAAAGGTAAAGGGAGTTGATACGCCCTGGCCAACAGACTCAGTGGTTGCAAAAAAAGTTTTGAAAGGATTGGCATAATGGAAACTTCGAAAACTGATTATATTCCTATTTTGTTAGGAAGTGATTTTAATGCATATGGAATGGCTCGCTCTTTTTACGAAATGACCGGAAAAAAGGTTAAGGCTTTTGCAGAGATGGAATTAGCACCAACCCGATTTACAAAAATTGTGGATTTAGAATTAATTCCTGGATTTTCAGAAGACCCTAATTTTTTTGAAGCTATGAAGAAAATTGCTAAACGTTATGAAAACCGATCTGAAAAAATCATCCTGCTTGGAATGGGCGATGGCTATGCAGAACTCATTTCTAAGCACAAAGAAGAGCTTTCAAAAACTTTCATTTGTCCTTATGTGGATTACGATCTTTTACGTAAGTTAAATAATAAGGAGCGTTTTTATAAGATTTGTGATGAGTTTGATTTGCCTTATCCCAAAACAAGGATTATTACTAAGGCAGAATATGAAAGTTCAGAACCAATTGATGAGCCTTTTGAGTTTCCAGTTGCTTTGAAACCAGCCAATAGTGTTGAATGGTTAGATATCCATTTTGAAGGTCGTAAAAAGGCCTTCCGAATTCAATCAAGAGCAGAATTTGATGAAATTGTTGGTAAAATTTATGATAATGGGTATACCTCTGATCTTATTTTGCAGGATTTTGTTCCTGGAGATGATAGTAATATGCGCGTTTTGAATGCATATGTAGACCAAAACCATAAAGTGAAAATGATGTGTTTGGGGCATCCATTACTAGAGGATGCGGCACCATCTGCAATTGGAAATTATGTGGCCATTTTGCCTGAGTACAACGCAACAATCTATAAAACAATTCAAGATTTTTTGGAAAAAATTCAGTTTACCGGATATGCTAATTTCGATTTGAAGTATGATTCACGAGATAAAACCTTTAAGTTGTTTGAGATCAATTTACGGCAAGGACGTAGCAGTTTCTTTGTAACTTTAAATGGTTATAACTTAGCTAAATGGGTTGTTGATGATTATGTGACCGAAGATTTGGCCAATAAACCAACTGTTTACGCTAATCGAGATGAAAAAATGCATCAGTTATGGTTAGGGGTTCCGATTAAAGTATTTAAAAAGTACACTCGTGATAATCGTGATAAGCAAGTTGCCTTACAGTTGATAAAACAAAAACGTTATGGGATGACTGCTTTTTACTCAAAAGATATGAATGTGAGACGATGGGCGCTTTTAACTTGGATGAACCATAATTATGTTAAGAACTTTGATCGTTATTTTGAAGAAAATAAGGGATGATTTAAATGAAAGATTTCTTTACGATTATTGGCGGAATGGGGACACCAGCAACCGAGAGTTATTTACGTTTGTTGAATAAGCGAACACCTGCTCATTGTGATCAGGAGTATTTTAATTACATTTTGGTGAATCATGCGACGGTACCTGATCGTTCAACTTTTTTAATGGATCATTCACAACCAAGTCCGTTGCCTGATTTGTTAGAAGATATTAAGCAGCAAAGTATGCTGAAGCCGAGCTTTTTTGTAATTGCATGTAATACCGCTCATTATTTTTATGAGGATTTGCAGGCGGCTACGGAAATTCCGATTGTTCATATGCCTCGAGAAACGGTTAACGATATAAAAGAAAAATATCCAACTGCAAAAAGAATTGGTGTCATCGGAACAAAGGGAACCACAACAGATGGCATTTATGATCGAGAGTTAAAGCGGCAAAACTTGGAAGTTATTAAGCCCACAGAAGAGATTCAACGGCTAACTACTCAGTTAATTTTTGATGATATAAAAAATCAAAATAAAGTAGATGGTGACCTGTTTCATACAATTGTCAAAAAGATGGTTAAAGAACAAAATGCTGAAGTTGTTATTTTAGGATGTACAGAATTGTCATATGCTCAAGAAATGGCACCTGAATTAACGTTTCCAATTGCAGATTCGCAATCAATTTTAGTAGATAAATCGATTGAATTAGCAACCAAATTACGAAAATAAATTTAAAAACGAAGTAGGTAAGCATGGGCTGTTTGGGTGTGGATAGATAAAACAGCCATGACAAAAATGACCCGATATGCTATACTTATTTTTGTATTTGCGGGCATGGTTTAGTGGTAAAATTCAAGCTTCCCAAGCTTGCGTCGCGGGTCCGATTCCCGTTGCCCGCTTTCCATAAAAGAGTAGTACTTGATCAGTTTCTTCCAAGCGAGTTCGGAATGGTGTGAGCCGAATAAGAAATTTCGAGGAACGTGTTTTTATGATAACAATTAAAGAAATTGAGTGGATTTTTAAAATCAATTAGAGTGGTACCGCGGGTGAACTCGTCTCTTACAATGTTTATTTGTAAGAGACTTTTTTAATACGGAACTTTTTAAAGAGGATTAGCATTTTTGTGAAATTTAGAATGGTTTATAGATAAAATAGGAGGATACAAAATGGATTATAAAAAACAGGTTGCACAAAGTATTGTTTCAGCACTTGATGGGCAGCTTGAAGAACAAGTTGTTTATGAAAAAGTTGAAGTACCTAAGACAAGCAAAATGGGAGACTTTGCCTTTCCCGCGTTTATATTGGCTAAAACGTTACACAAAGCACCACAGATGATTGCTGCTGATTTAGTTAAAAATATTAATCAGGAAAATTATGAAAAGGTAGAAGCCGCTGGTCCTTATGTAAACTTCTTTTTAGATAAGAGTAAATTTAGCTTAGAAACTTTGCAGACGGTTTTGACTGAAAAAGATCATTTTGGGGATGCTACTGTTGGTAATAATGGTAAAGTGCCAATTGACATGTCATCACCAAACATTGCTAAACCAATTTCAATGGGTCATTTACGTTCAACTGTGATTGGCAATGCACTAGCTAACTTACTGGCCAAAACCGGATATCAGCCAGTAAAAATCAATCATTTAGGAGATTGGGGCACTCAATTTGGTAAATTGATTGAAGCTTATAAACTTTGGGGCAGTGAAGAAGCAGTTAAGGCTGATCCAATTAATAAGTTGTTGGAGTATTATGTGCGTTTTCATAAAGAAGACAAAGAGCATCCTGAACTTGATGACGAGGCGCGTAAATGGTTTAAAAAACTGGAAGATGGCGATGAAGAGGCCACTAAGCTTTGGCAATGGTTCCGCTCCGTTTCTCTTGATTCCTTTAAACATATTTATGATAAGTTAGGAATTACTTTTGATTCATACAAGGGCGAAGCTTTCTACAATGACAAAATGGATGAGGTTGTCCAGATTTTAGAAGATAAACATCTTCTAAAAGAGAGTCAAGGTGCTGAAATTGTTGATTTGGATAAGTACAACTTAAATCCGGCACTGATTAAAAAGACTGATGGTGCAACGCTATACATTACGCGTGATTTAGCAGCGGCCATTTATCGAAAACGGACTTATGATTTTTCTCAGTCTTTATATGTAGTTGGGGCCGAACAAATTAATCATTTTAAACAATTAAAAGCCGTTTTGAAAGAGATGGGTTTTGATTGGTCAGATGATATTCATCATATTCCATTTGGTTTAATTACTTTAAATGGAAAAAAGTTATCAACCCGCTCTGGTCGGGTAGTTCTTTTGGATAAAGTGCTAGATGATGCAATTGATTTAGCAAAACAGCAAATTCAAGCAAAAAATCCAGATTTAGCCAATGCAGATGAAGTGGCGCATGAAGTCGGCGTGGGTGCGGTCATTTTCCATGATCTTAAGAATGAACGAATGAACTCGTTTGATTTTGATTTAAACGAAGTAGTTCGTTTTGAAGGAGAAACAGGTCCGTATGTTCAATACACCCGAGCACGAGCGGAAAGTATTTTACGCAAGACAGACCATCAGGTAACTGTGGATGGTTTAAAACTGGCTGATCCGAATGCTTGGGATACATTAAAACAATTGCAAAACTTCCCTGATACGATTCTACGTGCAGTTAAAGAGTATGAACCATCAATTATTGCAAAATATTCACTGCATTTAGCAAAATCATTTAATCAATACTATGCAAATTCAAAAGTATTGGTAAAAGATGATCAATTGAATGCACGGTTGGCACTTGTTAAGAGTGTAAGTATTGTTTTAAAGAGTTCTTTAAACTTATTAGGCGTTCAGTCACCAGAAGAAATGTAAGAAAAAGCAAGCAAAATTCATTGAATTTTGCTTGCTTTTTGACAGTTCATTGATTATCTGTTCACAGAACACATTGAAAAAGTAAGCATTAATTTGTTCAATAAATTTTAGTATTGCGCTATAATGAACACTGTGTTGACTTTTATTTGCCGAGTAGTGATATGTGTGTGAAAATTAAGTATTATTATTTATTGGGATATTGAGTGTGATTAAATTAGAGTTGTTAGTTTATTTTTGAATTTGCTTGGATTAAGACTTAAAGATTAATAGGAGATATGAAGAATTGGAAATCAAAAAATATCGAATGTTGCGTCAAGCTTGTTATGATCTTCAGTACGGCATGGTGGACGGGTATGAATTGCTCTTACGTGAGTTTGTAGATGATGAATGGCGGGTTCCAGCTGATTTCAGCATCCTAACACCAGAACTTTTTTCAGGGCTTGTGGCAGAAGCCATGGAACACTTACCATCCAAATCTCGAATTATGATTAATTTAGATCATGATCAATTTGTAGATCGTAAAATGTTAGATGCAATAATTAATGTTCATGAAAAATTGCCGGATTATGGCTTAACAGTAGAGTTAACAGAACGTGATAACACAAAAATGATTATGGATGTTGAACTGTTAAGATCCGCAATGTATCTCACAAGTAAAGGTGTTGCCCTTAGTCTTGATGATGTCGGTTCAGGGGTTAATCAATTTGAGCTTTTGAGGCCATTATTACCTTTTGTAACGGAATTAAAGTTTGCTTTACAGAACTTTCAAACAGAGATTAAAACCGCTTATAACAAACTTTATTTTTGGCAAGAATTAGCGAATTTCTTAGGAAAAAAGTTTGTGCTTGGGGGAATCGAGACCGAAGAGGATTTGGTTATTGCGCGTCAATTGGCTGTTGATTATGGACAAGGATATTTATATGATCGTCCACAGAAGTTTTACTAAAAACTATAGTATATATCGATTAGACTCGTTCATTTATGAACGAGTTTTTTTTCAGAGTTTAATCATAATTTCAAATTGGGATCATACGCCTAGATTGTGAATGATATACTGGTAAAAGAAATTAAATGATGCGAAAGAAAAAATTTAATTTCCAAAATAATGATTTATCAAAAAATATGGTGGTAAATCCTGACATTAGGAAGAAAAGCATACAAAAATAAACAGAATAACTTAAGTGTGCCAGATTACCCCTTTTGAATGGGTAATCTGGGCAACATGGAAATTTCAGGGCTGATATAATAGTTTTGTTGAGAAACGATTGAGCCGAATGAAATTTGGGAGGAGACAAATATGGAAATCAAAGGTTTTGGGGTTGAAGAATGGTTGAATGAAAATGAAAAATCGGCTCAATTTGATATCTCACAAAGCACGATTAGTTCACTGACATTGGGGGAATTACTAAAGTTTGACAGCCAAAATCCAACCGAACAAATCACGAAATATTTAAATACGAAACTAAATTATGGGTGGATTGAAGGATCACCTGAGTTTAAACAATTAGTTTCCGAGTTATATTTACGAGTCGATAGCAAGAATGTTTTACAAACGAATGGGGCAACTGGTGGCAATTTTTTGGCGCTATTCAGTCTGTTAAATCCAGGAGATCAGATCATTTCCTTGTATCCAAGTTATCAGCAACTATATGACATTCCTAAATCATTAGGGGTGAAGGTTGATAATTGGGGCCTTCGTGAGGATCTAAATTGGCAACCAGATATTGAACAATTAAAACAGCTTATTTCACCAAAGACAAAAATGATTTGTTTAAATAATGCACAAAATCCAACAGGCAGCCTCCTCAAAAAGCCATTATTAAAACAAGTTGTGGCGTTGGCAAGAGAAGTAGGTGCATACATATTGGCAGACGAAGTTTATCAGCCAGTAGATAAAGTTGATCAGTTTCCGTCAATTGCAGATCTTTATGAACAAGGAATTTCTGTAAATAGCCTTTCTAAGACATACTCAGTTCCTGGATTAAGAATTGGCTGGATTGCAACCCAATCAGCAAAATTAGCAGATGTATTCAGAAAATATCGAGATTACACAATGATTTCTGGTGGAGTAGTTAATGACACATTAGCTTGCATTACTTTACGAAATCAGCAAGCAATTTTGGCAAGAAATAAAAAATTAGTTAAGCGAAATCATGAAATTTTGCGAAAGTGGGTGGATTCTCAAGAAAAAGTTGACATTATTATGCCTGAGCAGGTTTCAACGGCTTGTATTAAACTTAATATTAAAATGGATGACGAAACCTTTTGTCAAAAATTATTAGATGATACTGGCGTTTTGCTGGTTCCAGGAAATCGGTTCGATATGCCCGGCCATGCTAGAGTGGGATACTGCACAGATACAGAGACGTTAAAAAATGGATTACAAAGATTGAATGAGTTTTTGAAACAGTGTCAATAAATTACAGACTTAAGTATCAAAACTACAGAGTTATTAGGTAAAACTACTACTTGCTTTCATAACCAATTCTGGGATAATGGTAACCATTATAATTGATATGAAAGAGGTTTATGATGATTGATCCCAGGAATAAAGGCAATTACGAACGACATATCGCCCATACTCATGAGTGTAAGGTACTTAGTAAATTAGAGCTCGCCGAAGTGTTTAATAGTATGCAAGGTAAAAAGGTACGAAAAGGTCAGCATTTATTTGAACAATATGAGAAACGCTATTATACTTTCTTTTTGAAAGAAGGATTTCTAAAGGCGGAGTCTGTTGATATTTATCATGACTCATCTTTTATGACGTTTATTTGTCCCGACATGGTATTTCCTTTGAGAGGGACGCAGACTGACACTTCTTACTATTATACGGCGACGGCTTTAACTGACGCCGAAGTCGTGTATATTCCTAGAAAATTGTTCAATAAATTATTGTGTTCAAATAACAAGTTTCAATCTAGAATATTGAAACAGTTTGATGAAGCCGTGAAAGAAAACGAAACATTTCTTCAAATAAGAACTAGTTCGACTGCAAAGGATCAGGTTGAACAAAACCTAGGTTTAATTAATGAATGGTTTTTAGATAATTCAAGAATAGATGACGAATGTCAAATCCCATTTCCCATTACAATTAGTGATCTTGCTAAGTTTTGTGGTCTTAATCGAAAAACAACAAGTGCTGCTGTTAAGGGGTTAGTTGATGATGGTAAAATTCTTTATAAAGATAAGTATTTTTTCGTTTAAAAATTTCCTACCAAAGGAAGAACAACTTGTTTTGCAGTTTTGATGTTTGCTATACTTAAGCTAGTTAATACGGAAGTGAAGTGCGATTATGAAAAAAAGTGAACGGCAAAAGATTATTACAGATCTTATTTCTAATCAATTAGTAGCTAAACAAGATGATTTAATGGGCTTGTTAAAGCAACGTGGTGTGATTGCCACTCAGGCCACAATTTCTCGTGACATGCGAGAAATGCACATTGTTAAGTCTGCGGATGATCAAGGCGTCCAACGCTACATGATTTTTCATTCGTCTACTGAAGATCCAACTAGCTTACTTTTTCATACGTTTAAACAAACAGCATTGCAAATTGATCAAATTCAATTTGTAAACATCATTAAAACTGCTTCAAATGATGGAAATCGCTTAGCTGCTGTTTTTGATGATACAAAAATGCCAGAAATCGTTGGTACTTTAGCAGGGTTTGATACGATTGTGGTTTTTAGCCCCAATGAAGAACTAGCGTTACAATTAAATCAGCGCTTATCAAAGTACTTACCTGATGCAGAAAAATAAAACGAATAGAGCAAAGACTGATTTTCCTCGGTTTTTGCTCTATTTTAATGTATTTGAGATCCAATTTTTAAGGGTACTTTAAGTCTCATAGTGCATTTAAAGGGATTAAGATAAATATGATACAATACACCTATTACTTAATTAATATGGAGATTTTTTATGCAAACAAATAAGTTTTTCTCTTCACTAAAATCGGGATTAAAAAGGATCGGTCATTTTTTGGCTCCGTATTGGCATCGATCGCATGCTTTTATAAAACGGTATTGGAAAAGATTCCAAGTTACTCGCTGGTTAATTGTTATATTTTTAACCTTTTTTCTGATTATGAGTGGCTACCTTACCTACGAAGCTAAGACTGCAAATGTAGGTAATCTTAAAAATGCATTAGAGAAGACGACCGTCGTTTATGATGCTAAAAATAATAAGGCAGGTTCTTTGTATTCTCAAAAAGGGACGTGGGTTGGACTAAACAAAATTTCGATTAATGTTCAAAATGCGGTAATTTCTACTGAGGACCGTAATTTCTATAAAGAATATGGGTTCTCTGTGAAAGGAATCGGCAGAGCGGCATTACTTTATGCAATGAATAAAGTAATGCGAAAAAATTATATTAGTGGTGGAGGAAGTACATTAACGCAGCAATTGGTAAAGAATGCATTCTTATCTCAACAACAGACCTTCACACGAAAGGCACGTGAACTATTCCTTTCCATTGAGGTGGAAAATGTTTATACAAAGTCCGAGATTCTAGAAATGTATTTGAATAATGCGTATTTTGGAAATGGTATTTGGGGTGTTCAAGATGCTGCAGAACGTTACTTTGGCGTTTCTGCAAGTGAGTTAACAGTACCACAGGGAGCTGTTTTGGCAGGAATGCTAACATCGCCTAGTGCTTACAATCCAGATGATCATCCAGCGGCTTCTAAGCAACGGCGAAATGTTGTTTTAGGATTAATGGCTGATAATAATAAGTTATCAGATTCTCAGGCAAAAGCTTATCAAAATACTGCACTTGTAGCATCTAACGCGTATACGGATACAAGTGATTATAAATATCCATATTATTTTGATGCCGTTATTAGTGAAGCAATTAGTCGTTATGGATTGACAGAGTCTGACATTATGAATCGTGGCTATAAGATTTATACGTATCTCAATCAATCAGATCAAACGAATATGCAAGAGCAGTTTAAAGATCCTAGTTATTTTCCGTCTAATGCATCTGATGGAAGTAAGGTCCAGGCAGCTTCAATTGCAATTAATCCCAAAACTGGTGGGGTTTCCGCAGTTGTTGGTGGTCGAGGAAAACATGTTTTCCGGGGATTTAATCGTGCTACTCAAATTAAGCGACAACCTGGATCAACTCTAAAACCAATTGTTGCCTATGCACCGGCTCTCAGCAGTGGCTATTCATATGATTCAACGTTACAAGATAAGTTGAAATCTTATGGCACAAATAAATATCGGCCTGCAAATTATAATGATCAATATGACGGAACAATCCCTATGTATAAAGCATTAGCCGAAAGTCGTAATGCGCCAGCAGTTTGGTTACTAAATAAAATTGGGGTTTCTAAGGGCTATGATTCGGCTGAAAACTTTGGTTTAAACTTGAATAAAAGTGATAAAAATTTAGCACTTGCATTAGGAGGCTTAACCACCGGTATTTCTCCTTATCAATTAGCTAGTGCATACACGGCCTTTGCCAATAATGGGGAATTAGCGCAAACTGGGTTTATTCGGAAAATTGTTGATTCCTCTGGTAAAACAGTTGTTAATAATACACCGCAGAAAAAAAGGGTTATTTCTAAAAAAGTGGCAAAAGAAATGACTAGCATGATGATTGGCGTATATAGTGATTCTTACGGAACTGGAGCAAGTGCTAAACCAGCCAATTACACAATTGCCGGGAAAACTGGAAGTACCGAGGTTGATGGGGCTTCAAGTAGTGATGCGACTGGCGATGAATGGATGGTTGGTTATACACCGGATATGGTCGTCGCAACTTGGGAAGGTTTTGATGACACAACTAAAACTAATCACTTGGAAAATTTGAGTGGCGTTGGTTTAGGGACGCTCTTTAAATCCGAGATGGAAAGCATTTTGCCCAATACACCTGGTACGGAATTTGGCACAAGCAACGCTTCGAGTTTAGCATCGGGTGAAAACTCTGGATCATCTAATTTATGGGATTCAATTAAAAATGGCACATCTAGTGCCGAAAAGAATTTCTCTCAAGGAACTGATTCTATGAAGCAAAAGGCAAATGAGTGGTTAGATAAGGCTAAAAACTTTATTGGACAATAAACTTCGGCAAATGCGGGTATCAAAAGTGGTTTGGTATGATACAATGTCAGTATAAAAGTGAAACATCTAGGAGGAAGACAATGGCTGTTAATATTTATGATACCGCGAACAAAATGGAAGAAGAACTTCGTGAAACAACTGAATATAAAAACTTAGTTGCAGCATATACGGAAATGAAAAAGGATCAAAAGGCATATGATCTTTTTAAAGATTTTCAAGAAGTTCAAGTAAATTTACAGCAGAAACAAATGAATGGTGAAGAAATGAGCGATGATGAGATGTCTCATGCACGTGAGATTGCTTCCCAAGTTGGCGACGTTGATGTCATTAAGAGCCTGATGGATAAAGAACGGGCATTGAATCAGCTTCTAAATGATATTAATCAGATTATAACCAAGCCAGTTCAGAATTTATATCACGATTAAAGATTATAAAATTAAAGAAATGCGTATTTTTAATACAGACAGGGTTAGTGCAAATGAATGATTTGTTCTACCCTTTTTTTATGAATCGAGGAAGATTTTTATGAAATTTATTCATGCAGCGGATATTCATTTGGATAGTCCTTTTCAAGGATTACGGAAAGCCCCAGATCAAATTTGGCAAGAAATTCACAAATCTACTTATGATGCATTTAAAAATATGGTTAGCACTGCGATTGAAGAAAACGTGGATTTTGTTTTGATTGTTGGAGATGTTTATGATCGTGTGCAACATAGTATACAGGCTGATCTTTTTTTGAATGAACAATTTGAACGACTAAATAAAAAACAAATCCCAGTTTACTTAAGTTACGGGAATCATGATTACTTAAATGAAAACACTGAAATTATTCATTATCCAGATAATGTTTATGTATTTCCGGCTCAGCCAGAGGCAAAAAAACTGACTTTACATGACGGGACGACCGTGACAATTGTGGGATTTAGTTATGATAAGCAAGCTGTTAAAGAAGATATGGTAGCCAAATTTCCTGCACGAACTCAAACCGACTTTGAAATTGGAACTGTACATGGGAGCATGGATAGTTTGAATGCACCTGAAGCAAATTATGCGCCATTTTCTAAAAACGAATTGCTAAAATTCCACTATGATTATTGGGCATTAGGGCATATCCACAAACGGCAAGTCTTAAATGAAAATCCGGCTATAATTTACCCAGGGAATTTACAAGGTCGGCACAAAAATGAAGCAGGAACGAAAGGATTCTATTTAGTCTCGAGCGAAGGCCATGAATTAAAACCTAAGTTTGTGGAAGCTTCCGTTGTGGATTGGCAAACGATGATAACTAAAGCTAAAGAGGGAGAAAGCTTTGATCATTTAGGTGCAACTATTTTTCACCAAATTGAAGAATTATCTAGCAACAAACCTAAATTTATCAATATCAAAATTGAAAATATTCAAGTACTAGCAAATTCAGTATTAACGCGAATTGAAGACGATAGTTTATTGGAAGTGATTCAGCAAAAACTACTAGGTAAAAGTAAAACCTGGGTCTATGAGATTACACCAATCCCAAATCAAGAGGCTTTTCAACTGAATGCAATTGACAAGGAATTTTGGAAAACTAGCCAAAAAAGGGTATTTACTGAAGACAATGTCAACCAACTCGCAGGAAGCTTACTGAACCAACCTTTTATTGCAGAAGCCTTGCAGCAAGATGATCAGCTTCAAGATTCGGTTGAAACTCTGTTGCTTAAAAATGGTGGGCCTGAGGAGCAAAATGATGAAAATACTGAAGATTAATATCTATGGATTTGGAAAATGGCAAGACCAGAAGTTTGACCTTTCTCAAAATCTTACTTACTTTTCTGGGCCTAATGAAGCTGGGAAATCCACATTACGACAATTTATTTTAAGTATCTTATTTGGATTTCGAACAAAGCGTGGCGCAGACCGATATTTACGTTACGAGCCTAAAGATGGGTCTAAATATGGAGGAGAACTTTTAGTTGAGCATCAAGGAACACGTTATTTGCTTACGCGAGTGAAAGGGAAGAGTGGTGGTAAATTAACTGTTACGGATGTTGCAACACAAGAGGTCCTTTCTAATGATGTTTTGGCAACTTTACTGGGCTCTGTCGATGAAACATTATTCAATGAAATGTTTAGTTTTAGTCAAACTGAACTAACAGAAATCCGTCAGCTGGAACGGGATGAATTTCGAAAACGAGTTCTAAAAATTGGTGCTGTTGGTAGTGACCAATGGATTAGTTTACAAAGTAGTTTCGAAAAAAGTGCAGATAAGATATATGCACCCAAGGGACGCGTACGGCCTTTGAACAAATTACTTAAAAAGCATCAAAAATTGGAGCAAAATGTGCAAGAAGCCTCACAGGAAATTGGGGAATATCGTCAGAAAACAGAAGCTGAGAATGAAGCACAGAAAAAGCTTACTAAATTAAGTGCTCAGATTAAAGATAGTCAGGACAAACTAGAGCAACTAAAACGAAATTTAAGTGGTTGGTCAATTTATCAACAACTACAAAATTTGATTAAAAGAGATAATCAGGGTAATTCGACTATCTCGACAGATAAGATTCAAGACTTGGAAAAATTGAATCAACAGTTGAATGAAATTAAACAAACCGCTACAGATGTGAAAACAAAAATCTCTGAATTGATGGAGAGCCTAAAATCTAATCCACGGGTCGTCTTTTTTGATCAACACCAAGAAGAAGTGACAACCTTACGGGACGAGTTAGGAGACAGCCAAAGTTTACTCAATCAGGTTGAAGACTTGAAGCAGCAAGTTAATGAAATTGAACAGGAAAAAATAAAAATTAGTTCTCAATTAATTGTAGGTGAAACGATACCAAATTCATTTACAGATGATGAAATGAATCAGGTTCAAACAAATCTGGATCAGAAATCAAAGCTTGAGAATCAAAAACAAGCGGTGCAAGATCAAATTGTGCACATTCAAAATCGACTGTTGGAAGAAAGTAATTCGAGACGCCCAACAACTCAACCGACGCAAAAACGAGGGTTGCAAAATGTACTCACGGGTGTTGGAGTTATTTTAATAATAATTCCTTGGTTATTTAGTATGGGAATTGGGCTCAAAATTGGGTTAGCATTACTAGGATTGGTTTGTATTGGGATTCGTTACTTTATGCGACCAGGTACGGACAATCAAACTAAAACTCATTCATCAGCGAATATGGATTTACATGCTAAATTGAGTGATCTAAATACGCAATTGGAAGATATTTCAAAACAACAGCAAACGATTGCTAAAAAGTTGACTGCGATCGGTAAGCAAAAAGGGATTTCTAATTCAGACCCGCAAACGTGGCCAGCCTTGCAAAATTATTTGAAACGGTTTGAATTGTTAACTCAAAAACAAAAAACAGGTAAGGAACAAATTGTTAAAGCACAAAAACAAATTAGTGAGTTTTTGGATAAGAGTAAGCTTTTATCTGATTGGGTCGTGTTAACAGGAGATACACAAGAAAAAATTCAAAATTTAAACAATTATTTTCAAAAAATGGATCAAGAACAACAAGATGTTCTTAAGATCCGTCAAGATTTAGCTTATTATCAGAACCGTTTTAAAAAGGTGACTGCTCAAAAAGAAGAAATCCAACATAATGTGGATTCAAAATTAAAAGAAGCAGGATTAAACAATTGGGAAAGCTTTCAAATTGCTAGAGAAAAACAATATGAGCAAGAAAGTAATCAAGAAAAGATTTCTAAATTAAAACAACAATTAAATTCCTCAACTTTGAAAGAACTGTCGCAATTTGAGAATAAAGAGCAGATTCAAGATGAGCTGACAGCTCAAACACAGAGTTTAGAAAAGCTTCGTAAGGAACAAGAGACTTTGATCGAACAGAAAACTGTTTTGAATACAAAATTACAGCAACTGGCAGATGATGATACTTATTCTAATTTACAGCAGGAGTTGGCCAATTTAGAGGCTGAAATTTTAGCACAAACGCGTGAATGGTTGACGACCAAACTGGCAGCTCAATGGATTGATGAAACCCTGTCGGTTGCTAGTCAGGGTCGATTACCGAAGATTATAAAGTTTGCTGAACAATATTTTTCATTGTTAACGAATAAACGGTACAATAAGATTAGTTTTAATGATGGGACAATTGTTGTATTTGATACCAATAATCAGGCATTTGATGTAGGTGAGTTATCACAAGGAACGGCTGAACAGCTTTATGTGGCAATTCGCTTAGCATTTGTTGAAGTTATGACGGATTTAGTCGACCTTCCGATTATTATTGATGATGGTTTCGTTAATTTTGATGCAACCAGAAAACAAAATGTCATGAATTTGCTGAGCAAAATCAGCCAAAACCATCAGGTTATTTATTTCTCAACTGAGACGCAATTGACCAATCCAACGTCAAATAGCCAAGTGATTTATCTTAAATGAGAAGGCCAGTAAGCATTTAGAAAAGATGGACATCCGTTTTGAAAAGAAGATTTTGCGAATGCAAAATACACATATAACTTGAAAAGGAGCCAGTCCGACTTAACGCTTAAGCGTTTAGAGAGGATGGACATCCGTTTTGAAAAAGGAATTTTGCGGATGCAAAATACACATATAACTTGAAAAGGAGCCAGTCCGACTTAACGCTTAAGCGTTTAGAGAGGATGGACATCCGTTTTGAAAAAGGAATTTTGCGGATGCAAAATACACATATAACTTGAAAAGGAGCCAGTCCGACTTAACGCTTAAGTGTTTAGAGAGGATGGACATCCGTTTTGAAAAAGAGATTTTGCGAATGCAAAATACACATATAACTTGAAAAGGAGCATTAATATGGAAAATAAAAAGCTTTTTGATTATGTTGTTGATGAAACTTTAAACATTTTTGTTTTGATCAAGAGTGCAGAGGTTCGTGTTGCCAAGAATGGAAAAGATTTTCTTTCAATGGTTTTTGAAGATCGTTCTGGAGATATCAGTGGTAAGTTCTGGGATGCAAGTTCAAAAGATATTCAAAATTTTGAAGCTGGAAAAGTGATTTTCCTAAATGGAAAACGAGAGAACTATAAGGGATCACCCCAAATTAAGATTTTGGGAATCCGATTGGCGACGGAAACAGAGCCTAATAATCCTAATTTGTATACTAAAAAAGCACCTATGAGTGAAGCAGATATGAGAGAAGAAGTTAGCAAACTACTTTTTGATATCACTAATCCTAATTGGAACAGAGTGGTACGCTATTTACTTCAAAAATATGATAAACAATTTTACACGTATCCTGCTGCGAAGACTAATCATCATGCGTTTCAAGGCGGTTTAGCCTATCACACAATTTCGATTCTGCGGTTGGCTAAGCAGGTTAGTAATCAGTATCCGCAAATTGATAGATCATTGCTTTACGCTGGGTCTATCTTGCATGACTTGGGGAAAACAGTTGAATTATCTGGGCCAGTTTCTACAACCTATACAGTTGAAGGTAACTTATTGGGGCACATCGTAATTATGGATGGCGAAATTGTAAAAGCTTGTCAAGAGCTTAAAATTAGTGATAGTAGTGAGGATATCTTATTATTACGACATATGATTGTTTCTCATCATGGATTAAAAGAATATGGATCACCAATTGAGCCATTACTACTTGAAGCTGTTGTTTTGCATGCGTTAGATGATTTAGATGCTTCAATTCAAATGGTAACGGGTGCTTTAGACCATACAAAGGGTGGTACTTTTTCTGAAAGATTATTTGCTATGAATGGGCGAAATTTCTATAAAAGATTAGATCATAAAACTGAATAGAATAAAAAAAGTGCCATTCAATTTCCTAATAGAAATTGGATGGCACCTTTTATTTAATCTAATTTATTACTTAGATGTTGATGAACTTGAAAGGTAGTCAGATAAAACATCTTTCAAATCATTATCTTTGATTGAAACATTACCGTCTTTGAGAACTTTTGAAACAACAGCCTTTAATTTGCTGCTGCTGCTCATATCAGCTGCCCAAACACGTTTCTTAAGAGCTTCAGTATGATCACTCATCTTACCCTTAGCAGGCTTGTTGATCATCTTAATTACTTGATAACCGTAAGTTGTCTTGACAGGGGTTGTTGTATATTTACCTTCATCAAGCTTAAATGCGGCTTTAGTAAAGCTGGAGTCTAAACTTGTATTTGTATCATCAAATGCTGCAAGCTTTCCACCCTTATTCTTAGTTGAACTGTCGGTGGAATACTTCTTGGCAAGAGACGTGAAGCTTTCACCATCGTTTAATTTCTTAATAACAGTGTCAGCTGTTGACTTTTTAGTAACTAAAATTTGTGCAACGGTAACTTTAGGTTGGTAAGTCTTCCATTGTTTCTTTAAGTCGGCATTTGTAACAGTTGACTTATCTTTAACAGCTTGTTCCAAAAGTAGGTTTGAACGAATTTCTTCTTTGAAACTTGAATTTGTCATACCGTTTTGTTCAAGAACACTCTTAAATTGACTACCGTATTGAGTCTTATAAGCGTTGTACTGCTTTGTAACTTTCTTTGTTGAAACCTTGCTCCCGTAATCCTTTTCGAGAACTTTATTCAAAATCATTTGTTGAAGCACTTGTTTACCACTAGAAGTCGATTTCAGGCTACTGTAGTATGTATCCTCGGTAATCTTTCCACCCTTTGTTGTTGCGACGGTCTTATCACCACAGGCAGCCAAACTTACTGCCATAAAAACACTGGCTAATGCAATTAACCATTTTTTCATCTATAAACACATCCTATTCTTAGTTGTTTGAAAAACTTCAATACTCATCATACCATACAAACCGATTGATTTATAAACCGGTATGAATCTTTAATAAAAATTCAAACTATATTCATGAATGCTATTTTTTAGGGTTCTTATTGGAGATTTGATTTATTTGCTTATCAATATCTTCTGTAAGTCCATTAATTTTTGACAGTCGTGGTTGCAATTTATATTGAAAGTGGTCAATGTCTTTTTGAATGGCTTCAATTGTTGGCTCACTAGCTTTAATGGCTGATTGGAGGCTAGTCGTGCTGGTCTTCAAATTTGTGATGGCCTGACTAAATTCGTGAATACTATTAATTGTGTCTTTAAAATCTTGCTGGATGCTCTTTAAAAGATGTGGATGGGATAAAACATATTTTCCACCATGAAAACCTAAAAAAGAAAGCAAAGTAAATTTAAGAAAATGGTGCTTATTTTTTTTTGCCATTTTATTTCTCCAATTTAGACTTTATTTTATCTTGAATCTGATTGAGTTGGTCTTCTGAATATTTTTCGGTATTATCTCCAAATATGATTTTAAAGTTGTCTTGTTCAGAATAACGAGGAATCAAATGAAAATGAGAATGAAAAACAGATTGAGAAGCTACCGTACCGTTGTTATTTACAATGTTCATTCCAATAATTTTTGGATCCATTGCTTTAATTGCCTGGGCAATCATTGGAATTTTTGCAAATGTTTTGGAAGCTAATTCGGGATCATAAGCAAAAATGTCTTTAACATGTGTCTTGGGGACCACAAGCGTATGGCCTGGAGTTGTTTGCGAAGTATCTAAAAATGCCTTGATGTTTTCGTCTTCGTAAATTGTGTGACTGGGAACTTCACCATCAATAATCTTACAAAAAATACATGATGCATCACGTTGGTTAGTCATGTTCATTACCTCTTTTTTATTAGTTAACCTCATTATAACAATATTTTGGAGCAAGCCAAACAACTTCACTGCTTCTGCCTGTGAAATCACTCATATCATGATATAATCAATTCAAATCAAGAAGTGAAAGGGCAGGCTTAAGATGGCATTAAAAATTGAACACCTAGTTGGTGGTTATTCACAAATTCCAGTTTTAAAAGATATTAGTTTTGAGGTTAATCCCGGTGAATTGGTTGGGTTAATCGGATTAAACGGCGCTGGAAAATCAACAACAATTAATCATGTAATTGGCTTAATGACGCCGCAAAAGGGAAAAATTACGATTGATGGTAAAACGGTTTATCAAGATAGTAATGCTTATAAAAAACAAATTGCATATATTCCAGAATTACCAGTTTTATATCCTGAATTAACTTTAAGGGAACACATTGACTTAACCATTATGGCCTATCAACTTGATAAAAAACAAGCATGGCAACGCGCAAATGAGTTACTTGAAACTTTCCGACTTGCAAACAAGTTAGAGTGGTTTCCAAATAATTTTTCAAAAGGTATGAAACAAAAAGTGATGATTGTTTGTGCATTTTTAACGGATGCTAATTTGTATATCATTGACGAGCCTTTCCTAGGATTAGATCCCTTGGCGACTGATGATTTGTTGAAGTTGATTGATGATCGCAAATCTCACGGTGCTGCTGTTTTAATGTCCACTCATGTGCTGGATACAGCAGAAAAGTACTGTGATCGGTTTGTCTTATTGCATGATGGCAAAATCCAAAATCAAGGTGATCTGGCAGAATTGCGCGCTCAAAATCCAACCTTGGGACAATCATTAACAGAGATTTATCTGGGATTGGCAAGAGCAGGTGAGCAACATGCTTAATTTATGGACACAAAGAAAACGTGCTCACTTTCTAGAAATGCTAAAATATTTAAGGTACGTTTTAAATGATCATTTTGTGATTGCACTCATGTTCTTGGTGGGGGGCTTAGGGTTTGGGTATTCGAACTTTTTAAAAAGCTTTCATGCTGGTACATGGTGGGCTGGACCGGTAACAATTATTTGTTTAACGGTTATTTTACAATTCTGTAGTTTGGCCACATTGCTCAAACGCGCTGATCCGGTTTTCTTATTACCTCGTGAACATGATATGCATGCTTATTTGAAGAAAGCACGCATTCACAGCTGGATTTTTAGCACCATAGTTGAAGTTATCGGAACAATAATTCTTTTTCCGTTTATGGCGATTGCATTTAAATTGCCAACTGCACAAATTGCTGGTTTTGCGATTGTGTTAATTATTTTAAAGTACGGTTCTCTTTCTTTAGAATTGAATCAACTTTATCAAAATCAAGTTTTTGGATGGCAAAAACGTTTGCTTGCTAACTGGATATTGCCACTTATTTGGTTTACAGGTGGTATTTATCTAGGTATTTGGTTTGCTTTAATTGGTGCGGTTATTCAAAGCTTCATAGAAATTAGGCGAGAGCAGCAACAGTGGCAAACGCGTTCCTTGAGTTGGACCCTTGCTGTAAATTTAGAAGATCAACGCATGTTGAAAATTTATCGATTCTTTAACCTGTTTACAGATGTACCGAATGTCCATGGAACGGTTCATCGTCGCAAATATTTAGACCGTATATTGGCAATTATTGATCAACATTCAAATAATCCCTATGTTTATTTGTTCTCACGAGCACTTATGCGTAGTACGGTTTATAGTGGTTTATACTTTCGCTTAACGGCCTTAGGAGTGGTTTTATTAATTTTTATTTCAAACGTTTATTTATCGATCTTCTTGCAACTATTATTTGTGTATCTCATTGGTTTTCAACTATTACCGTTGTTTGCAAATTACGATGAAAATGTATTTACCCACCTTTATCCAATTAGCGTTGAAACGAAAGCAGCAGGATTTAACTGGCTAGTAGCAATTTTACTTGAATTTACAGTTAGCTTGTTAGCAATCGTTGTTGGGATTAGTAACTTATCAATTTTGCAGACCGTCATAACCTGGATTGTTGGAAGCATCGAAGTTTGGGCATTGTTGAAGTTTTATTTTCCAATTCGAATCAAAAAAATGAATTCTTGACGCTGACCAAGACAATCTATAAACTTAAACAGGTGACTGCCCCAAAGAATATGTTTGGGACATGTAATTAGTGACGGAATTTTAAAAGAAGAACTTGAGGAAAAATAATGAGAGTTAGAAATAAAACTTGGGCTGAGCCCTTAATTGAAGCTCATCCAGAATTAATGGTTACAGACCCCTTGCAAAACAAGGGTAATTGGCAAGAGCGTTTTAAAGAAAAACAACCAATTCAAATTGAAATTGGTATGGGAAAAGGTCAGTTTATTATTCAAATGGCCTTGAAATATCCGCACATTAATTTTATTGGAATTGAAATTCAACATTCTGTTGGGGCTATTGCTTTAAAAAATGCGTTGAAAGAAAAGCTACCAAATCTACAGTTAGTTTTGGCGGATGGGGCCAACCTCGATGAATATTTTGATAACGGCGAAATCAAACGAATTTACTTGAACTTTTCTGATCCATGGCCCAAAAAAAGACACGAAAAAAGACGTCTAACTTACAAGTCTTTTCTTCATGTCTATCAAGAAATATTAGTGGAGCACGGTGCTTTGGAGCTTAAAACTGATAATCAGGGACTGTTTGAGTATTCGTTAGTAAGTCTAAATAATTATGGATTCGTATTAGAGGATGTTTTTCTCGATCTCCATCATAGCGACGAGGCCTTGGAAAACGTTGAAACTGAATATGAACATAAATTTAGTGAAAAAGGGCAACGAATTTATAAACTTAGTGGGCATTTCTAGAGACGATAAATGTCAATAATTGTCCCAGTTTTTGCGTCGGCTAAAAACTCATATTGGATAAGTTTGTTGTCTTCATAGCGGGTTACACCACCGTAGTAGACATGAGTTTTTATGGCAAATTTTTGTAATGGTGCTTTTTTCATTTCAATCCATGAGCCTTCAATTGGGCCTTCTTTTAAGAAGGCTTTGCGAACAGTCTCTAGAATACCATTAGCAGAAACAGAGGATTTGTGATTTAGTAACCAACTAGTTAATAAGCCGGTTGCCAAGCTTGCAGATCCTGCCAAAGTAAGAGTTGTTACAGTTTCTTTTTTGTTCATCAATAAACACTCCCTTTTAAAGATCTTATTTATAATCATAGTATACCAAGTGCGGATAAAATAATATATCAGAACGGACTCACCAGAAAGGAATCATATATGTTAATTAGCAGTTATAATCCAAATGAACTAGGCGATACATTGATTTGTATCCTGAATCCCGATGCAGATACACAAGCAGTTGAGACAAAAAAAGATGTTACACGCATTTATGACGCGGAAACTAATGTGACACTTGGACTTAATTTTGCTCATGTATCTTCAAAATTAGGTAAAGTTCCAGTAATTGGTCAGGTATTTTTATCACAAGAGCAGATTAATAAGCTTAACACGTACTTACAAAGTGTGGGATTTGAGGCTGAGTTAAAGCCTGATCTAGAAAGCAAATTTATTGTGGGCTATGTCAAAACCGCAGAGCCACATCCAGATTCAGATCACCTGTTAGTTACGCAAACGATAGTGGACCATGATCAAGAGGTCCAGCTTGTGAGCGGATCACCTAACATGAAGGCTAAGATTAAAGTTGTGGTTGCTAAAGTTGGTGCTATGATGCCAAATGGACTAATCATTTGGCCAGGTAGTTTGCGTGGCGTTAAAAGCGATGGCATGATTTGTTCAGGACGTGAATTAGGATTACCTAACGCGCCACAAAAGAAAGGCGCGTTAATTTTACCCGAATCGGATGATGTTTTTAAAGTAGGCGAAGCTTTTGACTTTACACAGGGAGCAAAACTATTTCAGCCATCAGCCAAATAAAGTTAGGTGATTTAAATTATGAAACATTATGATGGCCCGGCTTTTTACCGTAAAGATGAAAAGTCTCTGAAACAAACTAAAAAGCAGGTTCACAGATTACGTCAAAAGCCGTTAATTACAAAGCAACGTTCAGAAAATGTACCGTTTCTGCAACCCAAAGTTAAAAAGGAAGCAGTTGAACCTCCAGTGTTCAGTACATCCATGTCTGATATATCTGAACAAGTTCAAACTCAAGCGATTAGTTCTTCTTCATTTGCAACTGTAACAGTAAGTAAAAGCGCAGAAACTACTAAGAGTTCGCCAGTAACGGTTAATTCTTCAGCAGGCACTGCAAATTCAGTGAGTGCGAAACAAGAAAATGTACAATTAAGTAAAAGTACTTCTTTGTTAACAGGATCAACTGAACAGGGAGAAAATGTTGAACAAATTAGTAATGCGCAGCCTAAAATTGAAAAGACAGCAGATCCTGGTTTTTCTAGTGAAGCTCATTTCAAGGCGCGTCAAACTATGCACAGACCATCAGTTATGGCTAGTAGTTCAGTTACAACAGTAAGCAATGCAATTGAGACAGAGAATGCCCATGACGAGTCGGAGGGATATCAATTTCCACCAATGAGTTTGTTAAAACCACCAGTTAAACTGGATGCGGATTCGCAATCTGAATGGTTGCAAAATCAAGTGCAAAGTTTAGATGAAGCCTTAAGTGCTTTTGGTGTTAATGCCAAAGTGTCAAACTGGACGGTTGGCCCAACAGTTACGCAATTTCAAGTTGAGCTAGGGCGAGGCGTTAAAGTAAATAAAATCACAAATTTGGCAGATGATTTGAAATTACAGTTGGCAGCTAAGGATATTCGAATTGAAGCCCCAATTCCAGGGAAAAGTTCTGTTGGAATTGAAGTGCCTAATTTTAAATCCCGCCCGGTCATGTTGTCTGAGGTTTTAAACTCACCAGTTTTTGCGCAAAGTAAGTCACCTTTAACAATTGCTTTGGGGGTGGATCTATTTGGAAAACCGCGAGTTTATGATTTGAGGAAAATGCCACATGGGTTGATTGCTGGGGCCACGGGTTCTGGTAAGAGCGTTTTTATTAACAGCTTGCTAATTTCAATTCTCTACAAAGCAACACCACGTCAAGTTCGTTTACTTTTGATTGATCCCAAAACGGTTGAATTAGCACCATATAACGATCTTCCCCATTTGTTGGCACCCGTTATTTCTGATCCTAAATCGGCCTCTGCGGCTTTAAAATGGGTAACTAATGAAATGGACGAGCGTTATGAAAAATTAGCCGCTGCAGGAGTGCGTAATATCGAGCAATATAATACAAAGGCCGAAACAACTGGTCATGCGGCTGATTATCTGCCTTACATAGTTGTGATTATTGACGAGCTGGCAGACTTAATGATGGTGGCAGCTTCAGAGGTTCAGGATTATATTGTCCGAATTACACAGAAAGCCCGAGCTGCTGGTATTCATCTAATTATTGCCACGCAACGACCAAGTGTGGACGTGGTTACGGGTCTGATTAAGAATAATATTCCTACGCGAGTTGCGTTTATGGTTTCTAGTCAAATCGATTCACGCACAATATTGGATCATAGCGGAGCAGAACGGTTACTAGGACGAGGTGATATGCTATTCCTTGGCAATGGTGATAGTACCCCAATCCGATTGCAGGGGTCCTATGTAGATGGTGAAATTGATCAAATTACGGATTTTATTCGTGCAGAATCAAAGCCACACTATGAATTCGATCCAGAATCTTTAAAAAAACAAGTACAAGAAACGGATGAGCAAGATGAATTAATGCCAGATGTTTTAGAGTATTTGGCGGATGAAGATACGATTTCTACTTCTAAGTTGCAGCGGGTTTTTTCGATTGGCTATAATCATGCAGCTACGATTATCGACCAATTGGAAGCTCAAGGTGATATTTCAGAAGCAAAAGGATCCAAACCACGTGAAGTGTATTTTACTCAAGCAGATTTGAAAAAGATTCATGATAGTTAAATGTGATTTGAGGTATACCTGAATTTTTAATGTGGTAAACTATTAACAAAACTGATAAAGAGGAAGAGAAAATGGATAACACGACGACTTATTATTTTATAGGTATAAAGGGTTCCGGAATGAGTTCATTAGCATTGATTTTGCATGATGAAGGATATCACGTGAAGGGATCAGATATTACCAAATATACGTTTACGCAACGAGGATTGGAAAAGGCCGGGATTGAAGTTTTGCCCTTCGATGAAGCCAACATTACAGAAGGGTTAACGGTTATTTCTGGGAATGCGTTTACGGATGATCATCCTGAGATAAAAAAAGCGCGGGCAATGGGTTTACCTGTCACACGTTACCATGAATTTCTAGGCAAAATGTTACCTGGTTATACAAGTATCGGAGTGGCAGGTTCACATGGCAAAACGAGTACAACTGGGCTTCTTTCTCACGTTTTGAGTGGTGTTGCGCCAACTAGTTATTTAATTGGTGATGGGACTGGAAAAGGGACACCTAATGCCCGTTTCTTCGTGTTTGAAGCTGATGAATACCGTCGTCATTTTATGGCTTATCATCCAGAGTACATGATTATGACTAACATTGACTTTGATCATCCCGATTATTTCACTGGAATAGAAGATGTTTATCAGGCCTTTCAAGATGCTTCTCAACAAGTTAAAAAGGGAATTTTTGCTTGGGGTGATGATAAGAATTTGCGGCGTTTGCATGCAGATGTGCCTATTTACTATTATGGAACAGGTAAAAATGATGATTTTCAGGCTCGTGATATTAAACGAACAACTGAAGGATCAGAATATGATGTTTATCATGGAGATGAATATCTGGGCCATTTTCATATTCACTTATTTGGTGAACATAATGTATTAAATAGTTTAGCAGTAATTGCGGTTGCTTATTTTGAAAAAGTTAATTTGGAAGAAATTAAAGATGAATTGTTAAACTTTAAAGGGGTTAAACGCCGCTTTTCAGAAAAGAAAGTTGCTGACATGACGATCATCGATGATTATGCGCATCATCCTTCTGAAATTAAAGCAACTTTGGATGCTGCTCGTCAGAAATATCCAGAAAAGGAAATCATTGCTGTTTTTCAGCCACATACATTCAGTCGAACCATTGCCCTTTTGGATGACTTTGCCAAAAGCTTGAATTTAGCAGATAAGGTTTATTTAACTGATATCTTTAGTTCTGCACGTGAAAAGAGTGGAAAAATTTCGTCTGCTGACTTGGCTGCGAAGATTAATAAGGGTGGTGAGATTCTTCAAGCAGATAATATGTCGCCACTGTTGGATTATCATGATGCCGTGGTTGTCTTTATGGGTGCCGGGGATGTTCAACGATATGAGAAATCTTATGAGGAATTACTCAGCAATTTAAGCTTTAAAAATAACTAATGAAATGATTTAAAAGAAGGCTTTCTGAGCACCTAGTAGAGGAAACTAGAAACCTGCAAAATGTTTTGACTAGTTCTGACCTTTTTCACTTGATTCAACTTTTTAATCTGATAAAATGTATACAAATTAAAAGAAAGAGGGAATTGGGTATGCAAGAACCGCGAAACATAGTTAATACTGAGGTAGGCCTCAGTAGTTTTATGACAAGAATGTACGGATTTATGGGATACGCCGTGGCTTTGTCTGCCATTGTTGCCTATCTCGGTGGTGTGACGTTTAGGGCTCAAATTATGCCAGTTCTTAGCGGTCATCCGTTTATATTCTTATTTATTTTAATTGGATTAATGATCTTTAGTTCAGCCGCAACTGGTAAGGCAATGCAAAGTGCGGGGATGAGTTTTACAGTTTTAAGCTTATTCTCCTTGTTTTTCGGGTTAGAATTTTCGTTTATCTTTTTAACGTTTAACTTGCCTACAATTACTGCTGCATTTGTTTCAGCATCGATTACGTTTATATCGATGTCCGCAATTGGGGCCATGACGCATAAAGACATGAGCAAAATAGGTAATCAGCTTTTTGCTGCGTTAATTGCGTTGTTGGTAGTTATGGTCATTAATATTTTTTTGAGAAGTCCTGTGATTAACTACTTGTTCTCTTTTGTTGGAGTTATCATTTTTGCAGGATTATCGATGACAGATACGAACAAAATGAAGAGTTTATATCTGCAATACGGAGATCAAGTTTCGCTAACAGGATTGGCAATTCAAGGATCTTTAACCTTGTATTTGGATTTCTTGAACTTATTCCAGTTCTTGTTAGAAATCTTTGGTGGTTTCAATGGAAATCGAGACTAACTATAATTTGCCCTAAAAACGACTAATTAACTCGAAAGAGAAGATTAGCCGTTTTTATTTTAAATAACTTTCCAGAAAAAATTGAGAGATCATTAGTATAATAAGGTGGTCCGATTTGTTAGAATAGAAGTATGACTACTAAGGAGAAAATATGGCCTCAAAAAAATTACTTTTAATCGATGGAAATAGTGTCGCGTTTAGAGCCTTCTTTGCGCTTCACAATGTGCTGAGCAAATTTACAAATCAAGATGGATTACACACTAATGCAATTTATGGATTCAATAAAATGCTCGATCATATTTTAGAAATTGTGGAACCGACAGATGCTTTAGTTGCTTTTGATGCCGGGAAAACAACTTTCAGAACTGAAATGTATGACAATTATAAGGGTGGACGTTCTAAAACACCTCCCGAACTTTCAGAACAAATGCCCTATTTACGTGAACTCTTAAAGGCATATGGAATTAAATCTTATGAATTAGCTAATTATGAAGCCGATGATATTATCGGAACCCTTTCTCGAGAAGCGGAAGAGGCTGGGTTTGAAACCACAATTGTAACTGGAGATCGTGATTTAACCCAGCTTTCTAGTGAAAAGACGACGGTTTCTGTCACGGTTAAAGGAGTTAGTGAAGTTGAACACTATACACCCGAGCATGTGCAAGAAAAGTTAGGATTAAAACCGGCTCAAATTATTGATATGAAAGGGTTAGCGGGAGATACTTCTGATAATTATCCTGGAGTTACAAAAATTGGTGAAAAGACAGCAATCAAATTATTGCAAAAGTATGATTCGGTCGAGGGTGTCTATGAACATGTAGACGAAATGAAAACCTCAAAAATGAAAGAACATTTGATTGCAGATCGCGATAATGCTTTTTTAAGTAAGAAACTAGCTACAATAAATCGGGATGCACCGATTAAAATTTCTTTGGCGGATCTTGAATATACAGGAAAAAATTCTGCAACGTTAGTAGATTTCTATGAACGGATGAATTTTCAATCTTTTTTAAAACAAATTCGATCAACTGAGGGCTTTGAAACAACCCAGACTCTTAAAGAGATTGCCTATACAGAGCTAACTACTGATAATTTGAGTGAAGTGACCCAATTAAAAGGAGAAATGGCCTTTTATTTGGAGATGCCTGAAAAAAATTATCATGTATCAGATTTCGTTGGTTTTGGAATTGGTAGTGATGATAAATGGTATGTTTCAAGAAATGTAGATTTACTAACTAGTGAGACGTTTAAAAGGATTTTCACAGATACGCAAAATAAGGTAAATGTGTTTGATCTTAAGCGAACGTATGTGGGATTGAACCGACTAGGAGTATCTTTTACAAATGGTGAAAATGATATACTTTTAGAATCCTATTTATTGGATACGAATGATAATTCTAATGATCTTGGTGCTTTAGCTCATCGCCATGGATATCAGGATATCCAAACGGATGAAGAGGTTTACGGAACTGGTGTAAAACGACATATTCCAGACGATGATACTGTGTTTTTAACTCATTTAGCATCCAAACTTCGGGCCATTCAACAATTGGTACCGCAACTAAAAACAGAGCTTGAACAAAATAAGCAGATTCAATTGTATACGGACATTGAGTTACCAATTGCCCTGGTCCTTTCAAAAATGGAAATTGCTGGAGTTCGAGTGGATACGGATCGGTTGGAACAAATGGAAAGTGAGTTCACAGAACGACTTACTGAAATTGAACAAACCATCTATAACGAAGCCGGTGAGGAATTTAACATTAAATCTACCAAACAGCTTGGTTCGATTCTTTTTGAAAAATTGGGTCTTCCTAGTTCTAAAAAGACCAAGACTGGCTATTCCACAGCAGTTAGTGTTTTGGAGGGGTTAAGAGGTCAGGCTCCAATTATTGATAACATCTTAATTTATCGGCAAATCTCTAAAATTCAATCGACTTATGTGAAAGGGCTTCTAAAAGTTGTCCATTCTTCGGATCAAAAGGTACACACGACTTATTTGCAAACTTTGACGCAAACTGGTCGTTTGTCATCGATTGATCCTAATCTTCAAAATATTCCGATTCGGTTAGAGGAAGGACGAAAGATTCGCCAAGCATTTATTCCAAGTGCAGATAATGCACAGATTTTTTCATCTGATTATTCTCAAATTGAATTACGAGTTTTGGCGCACATTACAGGTGATAAAAATCTCCAAGCAGCCTTTAAAAATGATGAGGATATTCACGCTAGTACAGCTGTAAGAATCTTTGGGCTAAAGGATGCTTCAGAAGTTACACCGAATATTCGGCGGCAAGCAAAAGCAGTTAACTTCGGGATTGTTTATGGAATTAGTGATTACGGTTTATCACAGAATATCGGCATTTCACGAAAACAGGCGAAAACTTTTATTGATACCTATTTCCAGGAATATCCAGGTGTTAAAACTTTTATGGATCAAATTGTAGAAACGGCCAGAAAACAAGGGTATGTAGAAACAATTGCTCGTCGTCGGCGCTATTTACCGGATATTAATTCAAGCAATCATAATCAGCGTTCTTTTGCTGAAAGAACGGCCATGAATACACCAATTCAGGGCAGTGCAGCAGATATCATTAAAATTGCAATGATTCGCATGCAAAATGAGTTGGAAAAGCGCCAACTTAAGACAAAAATGTTATTACAGGTTCATGATGAATTGATTTTTGAAGTTCCAGATGATGAATTATCTCTAATTAAGAAATTAGTTCCAAGTATCATGGATTCTGCAGTGAAATTGGATGTGCCTTTGAAGGTTGAAAGTGCGTTTGGTAAAAGTTGGTATGATGCCAAATAACAAATGAATAAGAAGGAATTATTATGCCTGAATTGCCAGAAGTTGAAACAGTAAAACGTGGATTAGAAGCATTAGTTGTGGGGAAAAAAATCAAAAAGATTGATGTATATTATCCTAAGATGGTTTTGCCAAACGAAAGTGAGTTTATCAAAGCATTGACCGGGAAAACAATTCTTGGGATTGACCGCCGCGGAAAATATCTTCTTTTTCATTTTAATGATCAGCAATCCATGGTATCCCATTTACGTATGGAAGGTAAGTATTCTGTTCATTCGCATGAAGTGCCCTTGAATAAGCACGATCATGTGGTTTTCGAGTTTACAGATGGAACCGAATTACGTTACAACGATACAAGAAAGTTTGGGCGCATGGTTTTGATACCAACGGGCGAAGAATATACTGTTGCAGGACTTAAAACGATTGGCCCAGAACCAACCCCAGAAACTCTAAGTGTTGATTATCTGGTAGAAACAATGAAAAAGCATCATAAATCAATAAAATCTTTTCTTTTAGATCAGAATATGATTGCTGGGCTAGGAAATATTTATTGTGATGAAGTACTTTGGTTAGCTAAAATTCATCCATTGCAACCAACGAATACAGTGCCGCTTGGTAAAATTGTGACATTAAGGCAAAAAATATTTGATGAACTTACGTTGGCCATCAAGGCAAAGGGTACAACTGTTTTCTCTTACTTAGATGCGAGCGGGCATGCAGGCAGTTTCCAAAATCAGCTACATGTTTATCAACGAACGGGAAAGCCCTGTGAGCGTTGTGGTACACCGATTGAGCGAATTAAGGTAGCTCAAAGAGGAACCCATTTTTGCCCATTTTGTCAAAAGCTGATCAAGGATGATGAATAATGACAGTGATTTTAGGGCTAACTGGTAGTATTGCTACTGGAAAGTCGACGGTTAGTGCTTATTTAAAAGAACTGGGATATCCAATTGTTGATGCTGATCAGGTTGCGCGCGATGTTGTGCAGCCTGAAACTGCGGTTGCCAATCAATTACGAACGACTTTTGGAGACGTGATTTTTGACAATTTAACACTTAATCGCAAACGTCTGGGAAAAATTGTGTTCGCTGATGCTACACAATTGGAGAAGCTGAATGCAATCATCCAACCAGCCATCAGAGTGGCAATTATCCAGTCATTAAAAAAAGAACAGACCGCAAACCTGGTTGTTTTAGATGCACCACTTCTTTTAGAACAAGGATATCAACAACTTGTTGATAAAATTATGGTTGTGAAAAGTGATCCTACAAGCCAACTTGATCGATTGATGCGACGGGATGGTTTTTCGAAGCAAGAAGCACAAAAACGAATTGCAACACAATGGTCACAAGAAAAGAAGTTGGGGTTCGCTGATATCGTGATCGATAATAGCGGGTCTATTGAAGAAACACGCCAGCAAGTGTTAAAATGGCTTGACAATAGTAAGTTACGTTAGCAAGTGGAGGTAGAATGCCCATGAGATGTCCACACTGTCATCACAATGGTTCTCGAGTGGTAGATAGCCGTCCAACAGATGATGGACGTGTGATCCGGCGCAGAAGAGAATGTGAAGCATGCGGTTTTAGATTTACAACGTTTGAACGAATTGAAGCGTCACCTTTACTGGTGATTAAGAAAAATGGTACACGGGAAGAGTTTAACCGAGATAAACTTCTTCGCGGGCTTATTCGATCTGCTGAAAAACGACCTGTCGGCATGGATGAAATGACTAAAATTGTGGATAAAGTCGAAAACAAAGTACGATCTTTAGGTGAAAATGAAGTTTCCAGTCAAATTATTGGTGAATATGTCATGAATTTGTTGGCTAAAGTTGATGAAGTTGCCTATATTCGGTTTGCTAGTGTTTATCGTCAGTTTAAGGATATGAATGTATTTATGTCGGAATTGAAAGACATGATGGCAAAGGAAAAAGCTATCAAAAAGGATGCTAAAGATACCACAGATAAGGACGTTAAAGATAAAAACAAAAGTACTAAAGGTACCACAAACAAAGATGTTAAAGGTAAAATTAAAGATACTAAAGGTACTCCAGATAAAGATGATGGTGGCGAGTCATAATGAATGAGGGATGGGCTAATTTAAGTCCCAAAGATGGTTTTCTAGTTACTCAAAAAAATTATTTGAGCGATTTTGACCAAAAAGTACTTACTTTTTTGTATCAACCAATTATTTGTGCAAGGGCTTTTAGTTTATTTTTGACCTTATGGACGGAGCTAAGTCCAACACAAATTCGTTCAGAAAGAAAATCACATTTAGAATTACTTGATCTTCTTAATTGTGATTTACCTAATTTTTATCTGAGTCGACAAAAGTTAGAGGGCATTGGTTTACTTAAATCCTATGAAGGGCAAGACAATCTTGGCCGTTATTTTGTGTACCAATTAATTAGACCAGTTTCACCAAATGTCTTCTTTAAAGATGACTTATTAAGTAGTTTACTCCTTGAAGCAATTGGTGAAAATCGCTTTAAAGAACTTGCAAAGCAGTTTAAGTTACCCCAAATTGATACAAAAAATTTAAAGGATGTTTCCACAGATTTTTTAACGGCTTTTCATATTTCGGATAGCACAATTAAAGAACCTGATTCTTTAATTCGAGAGACGCAAGCTGAATTTAAGCAAGCTAGCTCACAAGAAGATGCTCAGCCCATTAGTTTAAGTACGGATCATTTTGATTTTAAATTATTAAAAGATTTGCTTAGTCATAGTTTTACTGATTGGAATTCGGTTGATCAGGCGCAAAGACTGATCTTAAGCGAACACCTTTTGTACGGGATTGATGAAGTTGAAATGAGTCGCCAGATTGGACAAGCTACCGATTTGGTTACGAATCAGTTAAAACCTAAGAAGTTGCAACAACAAATTTCTAAAAGCTTTACAAGTCAAACTGCTCATAAGGAAAGTTATGCAACTAGTCCTGCCAGCACAGAGCCTAAATCTGTACCAGAAAAAAAGACTTCTGAAGAAAAACTAACTGAGGAAGACAAACAATTAATTAAGGCTGCCAAAGCCTATGCACCTGCAACCTATTTAGAAAATTTAAAAATGGCTATTCATGGCGGATACGTTACTTATGGAGAAAGACAGATTCTTAAAGATTTAATCGATCGAAATCTTTTTCCTGTAAGTGTGATAAATATTTTGATTTCGTATATTGTAATTGATCAAGGAGCTACCACGTTGCCTAGTAAATTAGTAGATACCATGGTCAATAGCTGGAGCAGGGCACACGTAGCCACACCGGAAGATGCTATTTTACAAATCAAGAAATTTGCTAATGAAAAAACAACCGCACGGAAAGCTAAAACAACTTCACGAAAAGTGGTTGAAAAAGAAACTTTACCAGATTGGGCCAAAAGTGATGCACCAGCAGTCAAACCAACAACGGTCAAAAAAAGTGATCAAGAACTTTTGAACCGCCGCTTAAAAGAGTTACGTAAACAAAATAAGGAGGAAGACTAGCCATGGAAAATATACGTGAGGTTTTAAAAGGGCTCATGAGTAAACATCAATTAGACACTAAATTTCAAGACTTAATGACTCCAGTTTACGAAGATGCGGATGTTCTTAGCTTCTGTGAAGCACACAAAAATGAATTGTCAGCTGATGGTGTGGCGCGATCTGCATCAAAGCTCTATGAGTATGTCCAAGAGCGTGATAAATATAAGCGAAACGAACCAACTTTAATGCCAGGTTATCAACCAATTTTAATCGTGAACAATCATATGATTGAAGTGTCTTACCGTCCCAGTAAAAAGCTTTTGGCAAGCGAAAAACAACAAGCCTTTAATATGCGGGTAAAAGCTGTAAATATGCCTAAAATGATTAAAAAGGCGCGTTTTGATGACTTCTTTCCGGACCAAGACCGACAGTCAGCGCTGACTGCAGCATTGAATTTTACCCAAGCTTATGAATCAGAGCCGCATCAATTTCATAAGGGTCTTTATTTAACGGGTAGCTTTGGGGTAGGGAAAACTTATCTTTTAGGCGCTATTGCCAATGAATTAGCTGCTCAGGGGTTTGAGTCTACGTTAGTACATTTTCCAAGTTTTGCGGTTGAAATGAAAAATGCGATCGGCGAAAATAATTTGGCAGAAAAATTAACGCTAGTTAAAAAGGCACCAATTCTGATGTTAGATGACGTAGGTGCAGATTCAATGTCTAGTTGGGTCAGGGATGAAGTGCTTGGGGTTATTCTAGAGTATCGGATGCAAAACGAATTACCAACATTTTTCAGTTCTAATTTTTCCATGGCACAATTAGAAACAGAACATTTACAAATTAATCAGCGGGGAGAATCAGAGCCATTGAAGGCAAAACGCTTAATGGAACGCATTAAGTTTCTAGCAACTGAGGTGACAATGGTGGGAGTCAACCGGCGTCAAAATTAAATCTATAGCTTGAAAAGTAAAAATTTGATGAGAGGTTATTGACTTTTTTTGAGAATGTGGTTTAATTAATCTTGAAATCAAAGAAAAGACAAGATTGTTAATTGTTTCATTTCAGGGAATGGTAGCTATAGCTGGAAGCTACCTAATGGACGTTAGTGATTACCACTTTTCTGAGCCTGATGGAAATATCAGGACGGATTGTTCCCGTTATCGAACCCATGAGATGCAGAGTAATCTGTAATTTTGGGTGGAACCGCGTGAATAACGTCCCGAATACATTAATTGTATTCGGGATTTTTTTATCCAAAAAAATTAGAAAGAAGCGAAGAAACATGGCAGATATTGAAGTTACATTAGCTGATGGCGCAAAACGATCTGTGGAAAATGGATCAAGTGTTTTAGAAGTTGCAAAGGCAATTAGTACGAGTTTGGCAAAAAAGGCCGTTGCTGGAAAAGTAAACGATAAGATTGTTTCTTTGAACCAAATTTTGGATGAAGATGTCAAATTAGAAATCGTCACAAAGGATTCTGAAGAAGGACTGCAAGTTGTTTGGAATACTGGTGCAATTGTTTTAGAAGCAGCCGTTCAATCAATTTATCCTGACATTCATTTTGGAACAAAGGGCAATGTGGAACATGGATTTTATTGTGACACCGACAATGGTGCTGAACAAATAAGTGTAGACAGTTTGCCAGCTATTGAAGACAAAATGTCTGAATTGATTAAGGCACAAATACCGCTTAAACAGGAATTGATTTCTGAAAATGATGCCCTTAAAATTGTTGATGGCGATCCTTATCAGGCAAAATTAGTTCATGCAAATGCCAAAGATGGCAAAATTAGTGCTTATAATATTGCGGACATGACAATTTTAAGCAATGCTGCGGTGTTAGAGAATACAAAAGATGTTAAGGTCTTTAAATTATTATCAGTTGCTGGTGCTTATTGGGAAGGCAAATCAAGTAACCCCATGTTACAACGGATTTATGGAACTGCCTTTTTCAAACAAAAGGAACTGGATGCTGAGTTATCCCGTCAACGAGAAGCACATGATCGTGATCACCGTGTAATTGGAAATAATCTAGATCTCTTCTTCGTGGATCCTAAAGTGGGAGCCGGACTTCCTTACTGGATGCCAAAGGGTGCCACAATTCGACGCACAATTGAACGTTATATTATTGATAAAGAAGTTGCCAATGGATATCAACATGTGTATACACCAGTTTTAATGAACTTAGATGCTTATAAAACTTCTGGTCACTGGGAGCATTATCGTGAAGATATGTTTCCACCAATGGACATGGGCGATGGTGAGATGTTGGAATTGCGTCCGATGAATTGTCCTTCACATATTCAAATTTACAAACATCATATTCGTTCATATCGTGAATTACCAATTCGAATTGCTGAATTAGGAATGATGCATCGTTATGAGAAGTCAGGTGCACTTTCTGGATTACAACGAGTTCGTGAAATGACTTTAAATGATGGGCATACTTTCGTAGCTCCAGATCAAATTCAAGATGAATTTAAGAAGATTCTTAAATTGATGGTGGATGTTTATGATGATTTTGATATTACAGATTACACGTTCCGTTTGAGTTATCGTGATCCTAAGAATACAAAGAAGTATTTTGATGATGATGCAATGTGGAATAAATCACAAGCAATGTTGAAAGCTGCTATGGATGACCTTGGTCTTAAGTATGTAGAGGCTGAAGGAGAAGCTGCTTTCTATGGTCCAAAGCTGGATGTTCAGACAAAGACAGCCCTTGGTAATGAAGAAACACTTTCTACTATCCAATTAGATTTCATGTTACCAGAAAGATTTGATTTGCACTATGTTGGGGCCGATGGTGAAGAGCATCGTCCAGTGATGATCCACCGTGGCTTAGTATCAACAATGGAACGTTTCACAGCTTATCTAACAGAAATCTACAAAGGTGCTTTCCCAACTTGGTTGGCTCCAAAACAAGTTACAATTATTCCGGTTAATCAGAAACTTCATGGCGATTATGCAGAAAAACTCCGTCAGAAGATGGCTGACAAGAAGATTCGGGTTAATGTAGATAAGCGTAATGAGAAAATGGGCTACAAGATTCGTGAAGCACAGACACAAAAGATACCTTATGTATTAGTTGTGGGTGACCAAGAGTTAGCAAATGGTTCTGTTAGCGTTCGTAAGTATGGTCAAAAAGAATCTGAAAGCGAAAATAACAATATGTTTATTGATAGTTTAATTGCAGAAATTCAGAATTATAGTCGAACGGGAGATTCTTCAAAGAATGATGAGTTACTCAAGTGTTAGTGTAAGGTTTTCCTAGATGGTCA
>NZ_JQBD01000040.1 GCF_001437255.1 Pediococcus damnosus
TATTCACCAATACCAGAAAGTGTAGACCCATAAAACTGTTATCTTATCCATAAGCAAAGTTCTCCTTTGTTTTTTCTTATCATCTCTATAAGGACAACTATAAACTAAACAATTAGTTTTGTCTATGCTTTTTTATAAAAAAGTTCATTTTTTGTTAGCCCTTTCATTTTATGGAATGCTCACCCCTTAGCACGTAGGCTGTTTACGCCATTCGAACCTAAAGTTTAAAGCTTGGCGAATTGATAAATAATTGGAGTTAATAAACCTTTAAATCTTTCGTCACAAAAAATTCATATATCCAAGGTACTATATAAATATAGATAAAAGCCAATCAACTTTATCTATATGAAATTAGCATACTCCTCCAAAGTTACTATATTTCATTGTTTTTCATGATAACAACCTACTCCCCTATATAAAAGAACCCAGCCATTCGTGGTTGGGTTTCTTTTTTTGCTTTCATTGCTATTTAATCACTAAATAAGGTAGTATGGAAATAATAAAAAACATGGGGAAGTGTTAAGTGTGCGGACAAAATATTGGTCAGATTTCATCCTTGCCATTATCGTCATCATCGCTTGCGTGGTAGGCTGGTTTACAGGTTACTTCCAAAATGGGAGTAACTATTCATCCATTGAAAAAACATTAATTCTTATCTTGGCATTTAGTGTTTTATTCAGATTACGAATGGACATGAAAGGTGCTAACCGCTGGGAAGCTGTTTCAGCTGCATTCCTCGGCGTGGCATTTCTACTTGCCGTAGTTTTATTAGCATTTCTATAAACAATAAAAAAGTTTGACACAGGATATCTGTTGTCAAACTTTTTTCTGTTCTGTATAAAGCTCTTTTAATTGATTTAAATCTTCGTCAGACAAATTCATCGCTTCATGAAGATAATTAGTTATCCCCTGGTATGAAGTTTCAATTGCCTGTTCAGCCAAATGAAGGCTTTGCAGATTCACATTTCTAGCCTGGTTCATGCGGTCAAGTGCCGTATTTTTTGTAGCTGTAGCTGATTTTAATGACGGCATTTTTCCAAAGAGAACTTGATTTGAAAGTAAATAATCATTTTCAATTGTTTCTTGAGGAACCCCAAGGGCACTTAAAACTAAAAACGCCGCAATTCCCGTTCGATCCTTACCCGCTGAACAGTGGAAGACAACTGATTCATCTGGTTGATCATTTTTTAGCAAAACCTGGAATAATTTTTTAAACGCCGTCTGAGCATGGTTATCAAGAACCATCAGTTGATATGGATCCGAAAGCATGCTTGGTTCGTGCGTTTCTTTATGGAACAGGTGTTTCAGCCATCGTTTAATACTTGATGGTTGCTGAGTTGTAAATGGATAAACTGAAGCCGTTACCTGCACCATTTCTGGAATATGAGGATCGGGATTTCGTGAAATCTCATAATCCGAACGCAAATCAACGTCATAACGTAACCCATAATCACTAAGATAATGTTTGTCCTCTTTTGTGAGCACTGACAAATACCCTGACCGCAAAAGCTTTTGCCACTTAATCGTCTTTCCATCTTTCGTTGAATAACCACCCAACTCGCGAAAATTCAATCCCGATTTGATCGGTAAAACTCGCTGTTTTTCCATGATTAGCCTCTTTATTCTAAGTAAATCGCTTTTAAATCATCTAAATCAGCCTTGGAAAGTTTCATTGCCTGTTTAAAGTAAGTTTCATAATCGCCATAATTATCCAAAATAGCCTGTCTGGCGATGTCTAAAGTATCTCCTTGCACCTGAAAAACCGAATTCATTTTATTAACAAAGTTTTCAGCTTTGTCATTTTTCAGTTGTTTTCGTAAACTGTCTTGATCCATTGTACTGTAAACAACGTTCGTTAAAATGTAATCCTGTTTAATCAGCGGGTAATCGACTCCCAACGCAGTTAAAATTAAGAATCCCGCAACTCCAGTACGATCTTTTCCGGCTGCACAATGAAAAAGCAACGACTTTTTTGAATCTGAATTAGCTAGCATATCTTGAAACATCATTCGAAATGCTAACTGACTTTGCGGATTCATAATCATCAAAGCATAGGGATGAGAATAGTCGCTTGTCGTTGAGTCATTTGGCAATTCAGGTAGGTCAGAAGTTTCACTTTTGGCAATTGGATAAACCGGATATGAACGATAAATTACGTCATTAGGTAAACGATCCTGTAGCCATCCAGCTTCTGAAGGAGAACGTAAATCGATATCATAGTGAAGACCGTAATCGTTCAAATTCTGCACAGCTTCATCCGTCAACCTACTTAGATCACCAGAACGTAAAAGCTTTTGCCATTTGATGGATTTTCCATCTTTGGTTGAATATCCGCCAAGTTCACGAAAATTCACACTGCCCTCAACGTTTAAAATTCGTTCTTTCTTCACTACCATCCCTCCCAAACTACTTCTAAGCTCATTATACCAAAAATGAATTACTTCGTTTAGAAATCCAATTCATGATTTATCGGATAACTTAATTTTTTACAAAATATAAAAGGCTTACATTTATGGCGTTTCACAAACAAAATTCGTTCACTTCCCATCTTCAAAGTGCTACACTACAGTCATTAAATAATGAAATGGGGACTAACTATCATGGCTATTAGTGCAGAAAAAATTTGGACAGATTTTGCAGAATCTCATCAGCTTACCAATAAGACTTTTCAAACGCGTTGGTTTGGTGAACAATCCAATTCAAAAGAGGTTAGTGAACTCACCGATAAAATTCTGGCTGGTGACAAAATTGCCACATCCAAACCACTTGCTTACTATTCTTCTAAAGACGAACCAATCCCCCAAGTAGGCGATTATGCCGTTCTTTTAAATGCCGACATGCATGCTGTGGGAATTATTGAAACAGTTGTTTCTGAATTGGTTCCATTTTTCCGTGTTTCAGCAGAACATGCTTACAATGAAGCTGAAGGTAAACGCACACTTGAAGATTGGCAAGAGCGTAGCAAAAATAAATTTGCAGCTCAAATGAACAAATATGATCGTCAGTTTTCCACAAATGATCCCGTCGTCTGTGAAGTTATTAAGCTTGTTTATCGAGTTTAGATTTATGATTATCATATGGTTTTACTTATAATATTCATGTATGTATAATACACATTATAGAAAATTTAGTTCCGACGAAAAGGAGAATGTGTATGAAAATTTATCCAGCTATTTTTTCGGGTCGAAATGGCTCTGTAGAATTACTAATCCCAGATTTCCCAGGAATGCTAATTGAGGGTGACACATTAGTTCAAGCAACTGAAAAGGCAGAAAAAGCAATTATGGCTCAAGACGAAATGCCCGAACCATCTGATATGAAACACACTCATTTAGTTGAGGGTGAAAATGTCATCATGATTCCAATTGAAGAACATGAAACAAAAAACACAAAACGAATTCGTCGCAATGTGACCATTCCTCAATACTTGAACGATTGGGCAAAACAAACTGGCATTAATGTTTCTCAGATTTTAACCGAAGCGCTTGACCAAAAATTCAAAACGACTGAATAAATTAGAAGAATCCCAAACTTTATCCGCACTTTAGCCGATAAAACTTGGGATTTTATTTTGCGCTCATTTTCCTTAGTACTCACCATTTCCTTCGTGGTAAAATAATGACAAAAGGAGATGGTTAACATGCCCTCTATTGAATCACACAACTGGAAAAGAAATGTCGGTTATTTTTTAGCTTCTCAAAACTTTTTCTTGTTCGGTTCTTCTTCCGTTTACTTCGCCATTCTTTGGTACATTGCCTTAAAAACATCTTCTGGAACCTGGATTATGCTGGCTACCATGGCGACAACATTACCACAAATTTTAATTTCACTATGGGCTGGTATTTGGTCTGATCAATACAGTCGCAAAAAACTGATTATTGCTTCCAGTTCGTTAGTCACTTTGTTAACCGTTGGAACAGCCATAATCTATTTTTTCTTTTCACGTGATCTTTGGCTGCTTCTTTTAATTGCCGCCATTCGTTCACTAGGTTCGGGCATTCAAACCCCAGCTGGTAATGCCTTGCTACCAGAAATAACGCCCAAAAAAGAGCTTTCCCGTATAAACGGCTTAAATCAGTTTATTAGTTCCATTCTCTTATTAATTTCCCCGATTCTAAGTGGTTTTATCTTAGGAAGGCTCGGCATTATGTTTGTCTTTGTGGTTGATTTAATCACTGCTACAACGGGAATCATTTTAATGTCGCGTGTCCAGGCTTCGCAACAAGATCAGCAACCTCACGAACAAGTTACGGGACTTTCGGGAATTAGAGATGGTTTACAGTACACCTTCTCACATCGTTACCTTCGTAATTTTATGCTATTCACGTTAATTGCCTTTATTTTGGTTGCCCCATCTTCACAATTATCCACATTATTCGTTAAACGAACATTTGGATCCGCAGTTTGGCGATTGACGCTAAACGAGTTGCTTTGGACAATGGGAGCCCTGTTAGGAAGTTTCTACATTACAATGCAAAAACGCCTCCCTCACAAAATCAAATTAATTGCTGTTGGTTTTGTCGGATCGGGAATTAGTTTTGCCGTCATGGGATTGCCTGAACCCTTTTGGGTCTACCTACTCTTCATGTTTTTCTCAGGAATTTGCATGCCAATTATTCAAGCGACATCAAACATCTTAATTCAAGAAAATGTCGCTAAGGAAAAGATGGGCCGTGTTTTTTCCATTTTGCAAATTGTATCAACTGGAATTTATCCAATTGCCATGCTCGTTTATGGACCGCTGGCTGATCAAGTTTCCATTCGTTACATTTTAATTGTAACTGGTGTCTTGCTAATTTTGGTTGGCTGCATATTTCAGCAAAGATTAACGCGACTCTCTGGGTATTTAAAGGATCTGAACTGAGCTTGCTAAAACAGATGAATCCAGTAATTAAGCTATCACTTTTCCTTAGGGTCCGAAACGTGTTTAAAAAGACACTAACTTTCGTGTCGATGTCGATTGTACTAAGCCGAAAATCAGCAAGTACAAGTCGCAGCTTCCTCCGCTTGCCATGTTCTTGCGGTCTGGGTCTCGGCCACAAGAATGGTCAACGTCCGAAGCATGAAAGATTTTCGGAACGAAAATCATCTACTTTTGTGGAGTAGTAGCTACGATAGTCAAACGATTCCAAGATCGAATCATTCGGTTAACCAGATCATCTTTTTTTAGATCCGAAACGTGCAAAAAAAGGACAGCTCTCTCCGCTTGCCATGTTTCTTGCGGTCCGGTTTTCGGCCACAAGAATGGCCAACGTCCGAAGCATAAAAGATTTTCGGAACGAAAATCATCTACTTTTGCGGAGTAGTAGCTACGTTAACCAAACGATTCCAAGATCGAATCATTCGGTTAACTAGATCATCTTTTTTAGATCCGAAACGTGCAAAAAAGGGCAGCTCTCTCCGCTTGCCATGTTTCTTGCGGTCCGGTTTTCGGCCACAAGAATGGCCAACGTCCGAAGCATAAAAGATTTTCGGAACGAAAATCATCTACTTTTGCGGAGTAGTAGCTACGTTAACCAAACGATTCCAAGATCGAATCATTCGGTTAACTAGATCATCTTTTTTAGATCCGAAACGTGCAAAAAAGGGCAGCTCTCTCCGCTTGCCATGTTTCTTGCGGTCCGGTTTTCGGCCACAAGAATGGCCAACGTCCGAAGCATAAAAGATTTTCGGAACGAAAATCATCTACTTTTGCGGAGTAGTAGCTACGGTAGTCAAACGATTCCTAACCCGAATCATTTAACTATCTAAGCTAATGCTCAAGAGCTAACCGTCCTTTTTAAGCACTCTATTTTATTCCCACCCGATTAAAAATATAATCCACATTCTTTAGATGATACCGGTAATCAAAGGCATCATCTATTTCTTTTTTAGTGAGGTGTTTTTGAATCACTGGATCATTTTCAACCAATGGCTTAAATTGAATTTCTTCATCCCATGCTTTGGCCGTTAACGGCTGAATCCGATCATACGCATCTTCACGTGACATCCCCGCATCAATTAGCTTCAGTAACACGCGTTGGCTGTAAATCAAACCAAAACTACGTCCCATATTAGCCTTCATATGTTCTGGAAATACCGTTAATTCACCAATAATTTTATTCATCCGCGTTAAAATATAATCTACTAAAATTGTCGTATCCGGTAAAATAATTCGTTCAGCAGATGAATGCGAAATATCACGTTCATGCCATAAATTCACGTCTTCATAAGCCGTTTGCACATGCCCACGAATTACCCGCGCTAATCCCGAAACGTTTTCTGAACCGATGGGATTACGTTTATGGGGCATTGCTGAAGATCCCTTTTGACCAGGTGCAAAATGTTCTTCAACTTCACGCACCTCTGATTTTTGCAAACCACGAATCTCGGTGGCAAACTCCTCAACGCTGGTCGCAATTAAAGCAAGCGTGGCAATATATTCCGCATGTAAATCACGTGGCAAAATTTGCGTCGAAATCTCTTGTGCATTCAATCCTAAATCTTCACATACAAATTCTTCCACTTCAGGGGGAACATTCGCAAATGTTCCCACGGCGCCACTAATTTTTCCGGCTTCAACGCCCTTAGCTGCATGTTCAAACCGTTCAATATCTCGATTGATTTCTGAATACCAACGCGCCAATTTCAAACCAAACGTCATTGGTTCCGCATGCACACCATGCGTTCTACCCATCATCACCGTATATTTATACTTTTTTGCTTGGCTGGCTAACGTTTGTTTGAAAGTTTTCAGATCACGACGAATAATCTCATTGGCCTGCTTTAAACGATAACCTTGCGCAGTATCCACAACATCAGTACTTGTTAACCCATAATGGACCCACTTTTTTTCAGCACCTAAAGATTCTGAAACGTCGCGGGTAAAAGCAATGACATCGTGATGCGTCACAACTTCAATTTCTGCGATACGGGTTTCATCAAATTTCGCATTTTTCTGAATTTTGGCCACATCATCAGCAGAAATTTTTCCTAGTTTTCCCCACGCCTTAACTGCCGAAATTTCAACTTTTAGCCATGATGCATATTGATTATGTAAACTCCAAACATTACCCATTTCTTCACGCGTATATCTTTCTAACATTCGTATTCCTCACATTTCTTTAATCAGAACAATTCCAGCTAATATCCGTATAATACTATATCATATAAATATCGCATATTCCATTATTATTAGTTAATAATCATCTTTTTACAAAAGATAATGTTATTAAACACAAATTTTACTTTAAATATATTATTTTATTGTTCGTTTTTTACTTGCATTTTTTGAAAAGCCTTGTTACACTTGTCTAGTTGCGTAAATCAAATTATTCGGGGGTCTTTAAATGTCATCAATAGTAGTTGTAGGTAGTCAATGGGGCGATGAAGGAAAAGGTAAAATCACCGACTTTCTAGGTCGTAAGGCTGCTTTAACCGTTCGTTTCTCTGGCGGAGATAATGCCGGACATTCAATCGTCTTTCAAGGCAAAAAATTCGCATTACAACTTATTCCATCTGGAATTTTTAATCAGGATGGTTTGAGTGTCATCGGAAACGGGGTTGTGGTTAATCCAAAATCGTTACACAACGAATTGCACTACTTAGAAAGCAATGGGATTCCCACAAATAATCTGAGGATTTCCGACCGGGCTCAAGTAATTCTTCCTTATCACATTCGTTTGGATGAGTTACAGGAACAATCCAAAGCAGCTGGTAAAATTGGCACCACGCACAAAGGAATCGGCCCTGCTTATATGGATAAGGCTGAACGAATCGGAATTCGAATCTGTGATTTGTTAGACCGCGAAACCTTTGAAGAAAAATTAAGAACAAATTTAAAAGCGAAGAACTTATTATTTACTAAATTATATGAAACAGAACCATTGAAGTTCGAAGATATTTTTGAAAGCTACTATCAATATGGTCAAGAAATCAAAGATCAAGTTACAGACACATCAGTCCTTATAAATGATGCACTCGATGATAACAAAAGAGTTTTGTTTGAAGGCTCTCAGGGTGTCATGTTAGATTTTGATCATGGGACTTACCCTTATGTGACCTCTTCTAACCCGATTGCCGGTGGCGCCGCAGTTGGTGCTGGTGTTGGCCCTCAACGAATCAACCAAGTGGTCGGCGCTTGTAAAGCTTACACATCCAGAGTTGGTGATGGCCCATTTCCTACTGAACAACTTAACCAGATTGGTGATTTCATCCGTGAAGCCGGCCATGAATATGGAACGGTAACCGGCCGTCCTCGTCGAATCGGTTGGTTAGATACCGTTGTGTTACGTCATGCCAAGCGCGTTAGTGGCCTATCAAGTCTTTGTTTAAACTGTTTAGATGTTTTAACCGGTTTATCAACCATCAAAATTTGTACCGCCTATAAGTTAGACGGCAAAACCATTTATCACTATCCAGCGGCTGAAAAAGCAATTGAAAACTGTGAACCAATTTATGAAGAATTACCTGGATGGAACGAAGATATTACCTCATGTAAAACTTTAGATGCCCTACCTGAAAATGCGCGGAACTACCTGAAACGAGTTTCCGAATTAGTTGGAATTCCTCTTTCCACATTTTCAGTAGGCCCAGATCGTGAACAAACCAACGTTTTAACTGACAGTTGGAATGCTTAATCATTAAAAGAAGGGACACAAAATTATGAGAGTTTTTGATTATCAAGATGTTCAACTAATTCCTAACAAATGTATTATTGAGAGTCGCTCAGAAGCAGATACTACCGTCAAACTAGGAAAGTACACGTTTAAAGTTCCGGTTGTCCCTGCCAACATGGCAACGGTTATCAATGAAGATTTGTCAGTGTGGTTAGCTAAAAACGGTTATTTCTACGTCATGCACCGTTTCGAACCTGAAACCCGCCTGGCATTCATTAAAAAAATGCATGAACAAAAATTAATTGCTTCAATTAGCGTTGGGGTAAAAAAAGAAGAATTTGATTTTATTGCTCAACTGGCTGAACAAAAAGCTAATCCTGAGTTCATCACCATTGACATCGCCCATGGCCATGCCAACAGCGTGATTCGTATGATTAAGCACATCAAATCCTTGCTTCCCGAAACCTTTTTGATTGCGGGAAACGTTGGTACCCCTGAAGCAGTTCGTGAGCTTGAAAATGCTGGTGCTGATGCCACAAAAGTCGGAATTGGCCCTGGAAAAGCTTGCATTACTAAGTTAAAAACTGGCTTTGGAACTGGTGGTTGGCAGTTAGCTGCCATTCGTTGGTGTGCCAAGGCTGCAAGCAAGCCAATCATTGCTGATGGTGGAATCCGAACTAACGGTGACATCGCCAAGTCAGTCCGTTTTGGCGCCACAATGGTCATGATTGGCTCTCTAATGGCGGGACATAAAGAATCACCTGGCAACATGATTACAATTGATGGAAAAAATTATAAACAATATTACGGCTCAGCTTCAGAAACTCAAAAGGGACAGCATAAAAACGTTGAAGGTCGCCAAATGTTAGTTCCCTATCGTGGTCACATCCAAGATACGTTAGAAGAAATTCACCAGGATTTACAATCCGCTATTTCTTATGCGGGTGGCCGTTCACTGGCATCAATCCGCAAAGTTGATTACGTGATTCTGAATGGCGTAAATGATTTTAATTAAAGGTTGAAAGTACAAAATCACATTCAATTGCTTGATACAAAAACGTTCGTGGTAACAAAATTAGATTAAAATACCGTCTTTCAGCAAATCTGGTCCGGAACGTAGTGCGAGTTCTTGCGGCTAATTTTGCCACAAGAACTCGCACCCCGTTCCAGGCCAAGTGAGCCACAGAACGACAATTAACCTAATTTTTGTGGGCTAAGCCGTTTAATAGCAGTAACTGAAGTCATTTTTGTACTTTCAACCTTTAGATTTTAATTAAAAGAGTTAAAAAAGACAGAAACATCACTCAGCACCTCATAAAATTAAATGACTTGTTACTCCTACTCCAGAGAATAACCAGTTGCTTAATTTTAGATGTTAATGATGTTCCTGTCTTTTTCTACAATCAAATTTATTTTGTTACCATAATTTTGCTGCCAAATTCCTGCAAGAGTTTCAATAATTCGGTAACTTTATCTTCGCCCATTTTAGCAACCCAACCTTCGAAAACCTTGTGAACTTCTTGATCAATTTGATCTTCCACTTCAGCACCACGATCCGTTAAGCGTAAATATAATTTTCGTTGATCTTTAGGTTCTGGTGTCTGGGAAATATATTCGAGCTGCAGCAAGGATTTGATTTGACGAGCAATTGCACTTCTTGTCACCTTTCGTTGCTCAGCAATCCCCATTTGGGTAACATCATCGTGATAACGAACGTTGCGAAGAATTAAAAATTGTTCAAAAGAAATATGATATTGCTTAGTTGGCTCAGAAAGGACTTGTTCTAAAAACTTCAGCGTTGACATATAAATTTCAACTGAACCTTCAAATAGTTCTTCGTTATTTTTTTTCATTACTAGCAACTCCTCCAAGATGTGAATTCTTTCAACCATAATTTAAAGTAATCACGTTTTAAACAAAAAAATGATACCAACAACCCTATAATTCCTATTGCAATCATTTCCAAAGCCTTTTTAATCTTTGCTGCCAATCTTTGGTTGTGTCCTCTAGATTGCCGTACTTTAATTCCTGACTAGTTGCATTAATTACGCCACCAATCATGATGACCAGTGCCGAAAACTCTAACCAGAACATTAACGCAATAAAAGTTCCAAGAGTTTTATAACTGTTTACAGAACGGGCAAAGAAACGAAGATACGCAGTAAAAAGCTGAGAAACCCCCATCAAACCAATGGTGGCTGCCGCCGATCCTACGATAACACTGCCGTAGCGGATTCTGGCATTAGGAACTACATAATATAAAATAGTTAAACTAAAAAATATAATAATTAAAGCTGAGGGCAATTTAACACTCCCAACAATTTGAAACAAACTGTGGGGTAGTTTGAGAATTGGCGTTAGATAGGCCACAATTGTTTGACCAAAACTGTAAAAAAACATCATCAACCCAATCAACCCCACAAAGAAAATGGTGAAAAGGAAGCCAACAATTCGATTAATAATGGGATTTTGAAACTTTGCAACCCCATAAGCGCGATTAATTGATCGCTGAAAAGCGGATACAGCCTGGCTTGATGACCATAACATTAAAATGGCACCAACTGACAATACCTCGCCGTTTCCTTTTTCCAAAAAATCTTTCACAATGGGTTGGCTAATTTGATAAATTGTACTCGGGACAACTGTTTCAATATATTCAAGAACCGTTCCCACATTGATGTGGAATAACGGCAACAGGTTCCCAACAAAAATAATTGCGGGGAACATTGCTAATAATGTGTAAAAGGCAAGAACAACGGCATTATTTGCCGCGTCAGCACGATTAAATCGAATCATGAATCCTTGCCAATAAGTTCGACACTTATGACCAAACGTCTTCCAAGTCATGTTATATACCTCGTTTTTATTCAACTTTATTAGTATACAACAGTTTATCAATTTAACCCTTTTTTTCTGAATTTTTAAGCAAAGTTGCTAATAATATTCCAACAATTGCAACTAAAAAGAATGTGAAAAATACAGCTCTGTAACCCATTTGAGAAGCTACTTCTACATGTTCTCCTTTGGCAATATGGTTGTTAGTAACCACAGTTAAAATGATTGTGGCGCAGGCAACTCCTAGTGAGCCTAAAATTTGGCGAACCGTTGTAATAACTGCGGTTCCGTGGGCAATCAGGTTGTCTGGCAATGAATTCGCACCCATGGTCACGGCTGGCATCATCACAAATGCGTTACCGCCTTCGATTAACATTCCTAAAACAATCATTCCACCTAAACTAATCGAGCTCGAGAACACAAATAAAATTCCCCATCCCAATGTGATCATACTCATACCGATCAGCAAAACGCTTTTAAACCCGATCCGATCCGCAAGTCTTCCGGCAATCGGATTTAAAATACTTAAAAAGATTGCCCCTGGAACCAGCGCCATTCCAGATACAAATGGCGACAGATGAAGGACCTCTTGATAATAGAGTGGAAAAATGATAGTTGTGACAATTAAGGCAATATAAGAAACCCCAGTTAAAAGGACTGCCAAATCAAAGTTAAAACTTTTAAGGACGCGTAATTCCAACATTGGCGTTTTTTGGTGAAATTGACGAAAAACAAAATAACCCACAGCAACAACACTGACAATTAATAAGATCAGCTGTTGTGACCAGTTTACCTGAGGTTTACCAATCTGATTAATAACATATAAAATTCCAATAAATCCTAACGAACTGAGTACCGAAATGTAATCTAACTTAGTTCGCTTCAATTCCATCACATCAGAAATGTATTTGAAGGAAAGTAACCAAACGATCGTAATAATGATGGCAAAAACAACAAATAACCCCTGCCAAGAAGTAAATCTTAAAACAATTCCGGAAATGATTGGCCCAACTGCCAGCGCTGATCCCATCACGAGGCCAACAACGCCCATTGTGACCCCACGCGATTCTTCTGGCGTAATGGTCAACATAACACTTTGGTAGGATGGAAATAAGATTCCTACCGCCATTGCTTCCAGAATCCGACCTAACAGCATCACCGGAAAATTGGGAGCAAGCAAGATAATTAATGTTCCCACATCAAACAAGAGCAACACTGCTTGAAAAAGATGCTTAAATGACACATTACTGAGCAGCCACGGACTAATTGGCATCATAATACACATTACCAACATAAATCCCGTGGTGAGCCACTGAATCGTGGTTGCGGAAACTCCAAAGTAACGCATCAGGGTTGGGTAAGCTGTAGACAATGACGATTGACTAATTGACATTGTAAATGTCCCTGCCAACAAAATTCCCACAAACCAATTATGCAGACTTCGATTTCCACTAAATATATCTGTTTTACTATTCATAATGCTCTCTCCTGCCTAAATTAGAATCATTTTAAATCGATTTAATTGTATTTCATATTTGGTTTGGTGTAAACTAATTTCTGAAAATAAGAAAAATCCATTTTCATTTTGTTGTTTCAAGTTGATGTCATTTAAAAAAAGTGATTAAATGAATTTGATGTTCACTAAAAAGAAAGAAGGCCAACTTATGGATAATGATGAAGTCGCTGAAGCACTCCAAGAACTACAAAAAAAGCATATCCGCATTACGCCCCAACGACAGACCATTTTGACTTATTTGGTTACTCATCATAACCATCCAACTGTTGAAACCATCTATGAAGATTTAAATCAGGAATCGCCTAATCTGAGCTTGGCAACCACCTACAATACGTTAAAGTTACTCGTGGACCTCGGCCTTGTTATTGAACTGGCTAATGGTGAAGACGGTGTCCATTATGATTATTTCAATAAACCGCACTATCATATAATTTGTACAAATTGCGGAAAGATCACTGACGTATTCTATGATGGCTTTGCCAAAGACGCTCACCGAATGGAAACAGAAGCAGCCAAGCAAACTGGTTATCAAGTTTCCGGTAATCTTTTTGAAATTTACGGATTGTGTCCTGAGTGCCAAGCTAAATTAAAAACAAAATAACTAAAAAGAGCCATCCAAATTCAACGAGATTTTGATTCTCGCGACTTGGATGACTCTTTTTGATTCAATCAATCTTATTGCTTAGTTAAATCATTAATTGTCGAAATTCCCAAATTATCTAACACGATTGGTAATGTCGAAATGATTTTTGGACAAGTCAGTGGATCGTCATAGTTAGCCGCTCCGACTTCAATCGCATTGGCGCCCGCCATCAGTAATTCAACTGCATCCTCTGCAGTATAAACACCACCAACTCCAATAATTGGCAACGTCACATGCTTTCTCACCTCTGCAACCATTCGGATGGCCACCGTTTTAAGTGCATGTCCGGATAACCCACCTGTCCGATTGGCTAAAACAGGTTTACCCGTTTTTAAATCAATCCGCATCCCCAAAATCGCATTGATCATGGTAATTCCGTCTGCACCGCCCGCCTGAGCAGCTTCCGCAATTTCACCAATGTCAGTCACATTCGGCGAAAGTTTCACATACAAGGGAACTTTCGAAACTGATTTGCATTGTTCAGTGATTTTTTTAACCACGTCTGGATCAACTCCGAACGCCATGCCCCCGTTAGCCACATTGGGACAGGAAACATTTAACTCAATCGCATGAACGTTTGGTGCTTGGCTCATTTGACCAACCAAATCGCGATATTCTTCAATTGAATCTCCAGCCACACTGCCAATAATCGGTAGTTCTGGAAAATGTTCAGCCAACCACGGTAATCTTTCGGCCATCACAACATCAATCCCCGGATTTTTTAGTCCAACTGAATTCAAATGACTGCCAACTGTTGTGGTGAATTGAGGTGCAGCATTTCCTGCTCGTGGTTTCGGGGTTGTTGTTTTGATAACCATTGACCCTAGTAGATTCAAGTCGTACCGTTTGGCAAAACCATCCCCATAACCAAATGTACCACTGGCTGGAATGATGGGATTCTTTAAATCTAACCCTGGTAACTGTACTGCTAATCGATTCATATGCATATACCTCTTCCTTTTAGCTATTTTGCGTAGAATCGATCCAAAGAAAAAGGAATCCAAAAACAAACATAACGTTTGCTTCAGATTCCAAAATGGTTTTATTTAGGTAGCCTAAAAAGGCCCTTCTATTAATCGATGACACAACCATTTTGTTTTCTCTGAAACAATTAAACGGTGTTCTCTTAAATTATTCACAATTCACAGACTTGGTACTGCCTATGAATTAATACTTAGTGTAAAGATGTTCTTAGGTGCTGTCAAGGTTCAATAAATTAAAATTTGAAATTAAACACAGTTTTCCACTGAGCTTCAGGACGATTCCATAAAACAAAACCAGCATATAACTATCCTTACCGCCTTGATTTTTATTTTTTCAGGACGGTTCGACAAGTCAAAAAGGGATAGATAAGCATGACTCCCGCGGGATTGCAATCCCGCATTATTCCATTTATAAATGATGATTTTCGTCCCGAAAATCTTCCATAATTCACTCATTGTCGATTCTTGTGGCAAATCCATCCGCAAGAACTCGCATCCGTCACGTCTGTGAATTATTTTTTGGCGGAGCTCTAAGACGGTTCCATAAACCAAAACCAGCATATAACTATCCTTACCGCGGGGAATTCTCCCCGCTTTCAGGACAGTTATATGCTGGTTTTTAACGGTTTATTCCACCCACTATTTTATTGACTGGGCCGCCGTCATTATTGCTACCTTATAAACATCTTCATCACTAGCACCACGTGACAAATCTGACACCGGTGCATTCAATCCCTGCAAAATTGGTCCAATCGCTTCGAAATGGCCTAAACGTTGGGCAATCTTATAGCCAATATTTCCCGATTGCAATTCTGGGAAGACAAATACCGTTGCGTGACCTGCCACCTTAGAATCTGGTGCCTTGCTTGCCCCCACATCTGGTACAAACGCCGCATCAAATTGCAGTTCGCCATCAATTTCTACTCCAGGAGCTTTCTCTTGAGCTAACTTAGTTGCCTCTTGGACCTTGGTAACCACATCGCCCTTTGCAGATCCCTTTGTCGAAAAGCTCAACATTGCAACTTTGGGTTCAATATCAAAGACCTTGGCTGTTTCTGCACTTTCAACCGCAATCTCTGCCAACGTTGCCGCATCTGGATCAATATTGATCGCCGTATCCGCAAAGATATAACGCTCATTGTTACGTTGCATCACAAATGCCCCACTAATCCGCTTGACACCGGGTTTAGTTTTAATAATTTGGAGGGCCGGACGAACCGTGTCTCCCGTTGGATGCACGGCTCCGGATACCATGGCGTCAGCTTTTTTCAAATAAACTAACATCGTTCCAAAGTAATTGACGTCTTCTAACATCTTTTTGACTTCTTCAACGGTATTTTTACCCTTGCGCCGATCAACTAAAGCATCTGTCATTGCTTGTTTGTCAGCTTCTGGATATGTATCAGGATTAATAATTTCAATTCCATCTAAACTGATATCGTCTTTTTCGGCGCGCTTTTCAATCTCAGTCTGCTTGCCTAATAGTATAGGCTTAGCCAAACCATCTTGTACTAACCTTGATGCGGCCGTAAAAATCCGCGGCTCTTCACCTTCTGGAAAAACCACCGTTTTATTTTGTCCCTTAATTTTTGCCTTTAAACTATCAAATAAATCCATCGTGAAATCCTCCTCACAAAAGTTTAGTGTTTTAACAGTTTGCTTAATTTGTTCTTTTTTTAAATTTTTCAACTTCACGCGCAATCGCCAATTCTTCGTTAGTTGGCACAACCAATACTTTGGCTTTAGAATCAGCTGTACTGATATCACGCAATTCACCTTGCACTTGATTTTTCTCATTATCAATTTTAAGACCAAAGTAATCTAATTCGTCTACAATCATTTTTCGAACCAACATCCCATTTTCACCAATGCCAGCAGTGAACACTAAAACGTCAATTCCGTGCATTTCGGCAATATACGCGCCAATGTACTTCACAATATTATTCACAAAAATTTCTATGGCTAATTCAGCCCGCCGACTCTTATGTCTTGCCTCAAGGACATCTCGCATATCAGAAGAGATTCCTGAAATTCCTAGCAAGCCTGATTTAGTGTTTAAAATCTTAATCATTTCGGAAAAATCTGTAATGTTTAGTTTTTCCATCAGATAATTCACTAAAGAAACATCAATATCTCCAGAACGAGTTGCCATTGTGATCCCAGAAAGTGGCGTAAATCCCATTGAAGTATCATATGACTGGCCATTTAAAATAGCATCAACTGAAGACCCAGCACCTAAATGCAGTGTAATCATTTTTAAAGAGCTTAGTGGTTTTCCAAGTAACTTGGCCGCCTCTAAGGCAACTGATTGATGGCTCGTCCCATGAGCGCCATATTTACGAGCACCATATTTTTCATAATATTCGTAAGGAATACTATATAAATAATTCTTAGGAGGTAATGTTTCATGGAAAGAAGTATCAAACACGGCAACACTAGTAACATTAGGGAGCACCTTTTGCATGGCCCGAATTCCAATAACGTTCGCCGGATTATGTAAGGGGGCTAATTCTGACAAACTCTCAATTTGTTGAATCACCTTGTCTGTAATGAGAACAGACCCTTTAAAAAGCTCACCTCCAGCTACAACCCGATGGCCAACCCCAGTAATCTCGTCATAACTTTTGATAATTTTTAAGTCAATGAGGGCGTCCAACACAATGTTAATTGCTACTTCGTGATTTTTAACTGGTTTTTCAATCCGAATATTTTGTTGGTCCCCATAAATAATTGTAAATGTGGAACCATCAATTCCGATTCGATCCACCTGTCCACTTGCCAAAACCTTTTCACTTGGCATTTCGAACAGTTTAAATTTCAACGACGAACTTCCAGCATTAATTGAAATTGTTTTTTCCATAATTTTACTCCACTCACACTCTCTAAATATTTACTAATCAAGGTTACTCATCCATCTAAAACTACTCTAACGCCCCTAGTATAAATTCACAATAACCTACTGACATAAATTATACCTTATTGTAATTAATATGAAAATGAAATGACCATTTTGTATGTGTCAAGTTTTCCTAGGTGCC
>NZ_JQBD01000041.1 GCF_001437255.1 Pediococcus damnosus
ATCTCCACCAATACGATTTGACAGAGACCCCGTTTTTTTAGGTTTATTTCTTATCTTTTGGTTCGCCAATGTCATAGTCTTTATCAGACATGGTTTCAAGTTTTCCTAATCGATAGCCATTACCAACCTGTGAGAAGAAATCATGATTAGCAGTTCCTGTAGAGATTCCGTTCATTACAATTGGATTTACATCAGCTTCGGTATCAGGGAAGAGAGGATTTTGTCCTAAGTTCATCAAGGCCTTGTTTGCGTTGTAACGGGTAAAGGTCAATACTTGATCTGTCCAGCCAACTTGGTCATATAAAACATGGACATATTTTTCTTCATTATCATAAAGTTCATACAAGAAGTTAAACATCCAGTCTTTAAGCTCTTGTTGTTTACTTTCTGATAATTCTTTCATAGCTAACTGAAATTTATAACCAATGTAAGTTCCATGGACAGATTCATCACGAAGGATTAACTTAATGATTTCTGCAACGTTAGTTAACTTATTGTGGCCAAGGTAATAAAGGGGTGTAAAGAAACCAGAATAAAATAAGAAAGTTTCCAAAAAGACACTCGAAATCTTTTTCTTTAGTGGATCACCATCATCATGGTAAAGGGTGTAAATTTTCTTTGTTTTATTCTGAAGAAATTCTTCACTGTCACTCCATGAGAAGATTTCATCAATTTCGTCTGGCGTATTAAGAGTCTCAAAAATTGATGAGTAACTCTTTGAATGAACAGATTCCATAAATTGAATGTTGTTTAATACAGCAGTTTCGTGAGGCGTTCGAACGTCTTTTCTTAAAGCCGCCATCCCGTCTTGAGATTGAAGCGTATCAAGTAAGGTGAGACCACCAAAAACATGGCCAACTACCCATTTATGATCCTCGTCTAATGTACGCCAGTCATCAAGATCGTTAGAAATGGGAATTCTAGTATCAAGCCAAAATTGTTCTGTTAACTTTTCCCATGTTGCCTTATCAATTTCATCGGAAACTTGATTCCAATTTATTGCTTTATAATTACCATCTTTGTTCCATTTGATTGGATTTAAATCTGCAAAAGAATCTGCCATTATTTTTGTTCCTTTCTGAACTAAATTAAATTGAACAACTTTCACATTGATTGACGCCAACTTCACCGTCATTATCGGTGAATGTTCGAATATAATAAATAGATTTAATTCCCTTATTATAAGCATAGTTACGCAGAATGTTCAAATCCCTTGTGGTCATCTTATTTGTTCGGCCATCTTTCCATTCGTACATGCCTTCTGGGATTGTTGATCGCATGAAGAAAGTCATACTCATCCCTTGATCGACATGTTGCTGAGCGGCTGCATAGATATCAACAACTTTACGCATATCAATATCATAGGCAGACTGATAATATTTCAAAGTACTGTTGTCAAGATATGGAGCTGGGAAGTAAATTTTGCCAATTTTCTTTTCCTGACGTTCTTCGACGCGATTAACGATTGGTTGTAAACTAGCGGTTGCATCATTAATGTAAGAAATGGAACCCGTTGGGGCAACAGCCATTCGATTTTGATGATAAAGGCCATCTTTCATAACGGCTTCTTTTAATGCTTGCCAATCAGCTTGAGTTGGAATATCAATCGTTTTGAAGAGTGACTGCACTTTTTCAGTTTTTGGACCCCAATCTTTCGAAACGTATTTATCGAAGTAGCTTCCATCCGCATACTTACTTTTTTCGAAATTGTGGAATGTTGTGTGACGTTCACGTGCAATTTTATTAGAAGCTTTTAAAGTCCAATAGTTTAGCAACATGAAATAAACACTTGTGAAATCAAGTGAATCGGCATTTCCATAAAACATGTGGTTCTTGGCTAGATAACCATGTAATCCCATTGCACCTAAACCAATTGTGTGTGCCAGCGCATTTCCGTTTTGAATGGAAGGTACCACACTGATATTAGAATGATCAGTTACAAAGGTTAAAGCACGAACCATTGTTTCAACAGAGTGGCCAAAATTAGGTGTATTCATCATATTGACAATGTTGGTTGAGCCAAGATTACAGCTAATGTCAGTTCCCATTGTTGTGTATTCTTGTTTGTCATTAATTTCAGAAGGAGTCTGAACTTGCATGATTTCAGAACACAAATTGCTCATCACAATTTTACCGTAGATTGGATTATCCCGGTTTGCTGTATCAACGTTGACAACATAAGGATAGCCGGATTCTTGTTGTAATTTAGAAAGCTCATTTTCGAGATCACGAGCTTTGAGTTTCGTTTTTGTGATATTAGGATTAGCGACCATATTGTCATACTCAGCAGTAATGTCGACATAAGAGAAGGGTTTGCCGTAAACTTTTTCAACTGAGTAAGGACTAAACAAATACATATCTTCATCATGCCGGGCTAAGTCGTAAAATTTATCTGGAATAACCACGCCTAGAGAAAGTGTTTTAACTCGGATTTTTTCATCGGCATTTTCCTTTTTTGCGGATAAGAACGAAATAATGTCCGGATGGAAAATATTGAGATAGACCACACCAGCACCTTGACGTTGACCTAGTTGGTTAGCATAGGAAAAACTATCCTCTAACAATTTCATGACAGGGACAACGCCACTAGCGGCACCTTGGATTCCTTTAATAGGCGCACCAGCCTCCCGCAAGTTGCTCAAGTTAATCCCAACGCCACCGCCTAATTTTGAAAGCTGGAGGGCAGAATTAATGGTTCGTCCAATTGCATTCATATCATCAGTTGCTTGAATTAAGAAACAAGAGACAAGCTCACCGCGTTGTTTTCTGCCCGCATTTAAGAAGCTAGGCGTTGCCGGTTGGTAGCGTTGATGAATAATTTCATCGGCAATGGACATGGCAAGATCTTCGTCACCATCAGCAAAATAGGTCGCATTCATAAAAACGCGATCAACAAAATGTTCCAAGTAGTAGCTGTTGTCGTTAGTTTTTAAAGCATATTGCGCATAAAATTTATAGGCAGCCATAAATGATTTAAAATGGAAATCTTGCTTGTTTAAAAAATCATACAGTTTTTGTAAAAATTCAGGAGAATACTTCTTAATGGATTCTTCCTCGATGTAATCATTTTTAATGAGATAATCAAGTCGATCTTGTAAGGAATCGAATTTCATTGTGTTAGGATTTACGTTTTCTTTTAAGAAGGCGGCTAGGGCCTCATGATCCTTGTTTAGAGGAATCTGATTGTTAACTGGAATGTTAATTTCATTATTTAAATCGTAGTATGTGACATCTTTAAGGTTCTTAAGACTCATAATTTCACGCCTTTCTGGGATCCTGTCTAAAAATGGAATAAATAAAAAAACGCCTAGCTGTGACAAGCAGCACGGTGCTTTTTAATGGTCTAACAAATATGTCGATCTGTTAGATGGCAAGTTGTTTTAAAACGTCTGGCCGGAATCCAGCAATTGGTTCGTTACCATTAGATTCAACCACAGGAACAGCCTGGAATCCGCGAGATTTTAAATAATCAATGTAGTCAGGATTAGTGTTAATATTTCGTTCTTTAAAAGGAATATTGTGTTCACTTAAGAAACGTTTTGTCATCTTACATTGCATACAGTTGTTTTTTGTATAAATTGTTACTTCACTCATGTTGCTCACCCTCAATTTCTCGGTACTTTTGTGTTTTTTGGAATACCTTCAGTATACAGCATCCTATGTAAAATTCAATGAAAAGACCACCATATTTAGTGTCATTTATGTTACGTACACTAAATATGGTGGTCTAATAAGGTTTCAAAGAAATTTTTTTGCTTGGTTTATTAAAAATAACTCGGAAGATCATTTGGACTCGGCCTAACGCTAAGTTAGGTGTGAATTCATTTAGATAATCCTTTATAATAGAAATCAGAATATGATTCCGATGAAAAACAAATAAAGGAAGAAATTAAATGACTGAATATTATTATACACAAAATCCAGATGTTTTACATGAGAAAACACAATGGCAATTTAAATTACTTTCGCATAATTTGACTTTTAATTCTGACAATGGTGTTTTTTCAAAACGAACAATTGACTTTGGTACGCGCACTTTGTTAGATGCGGTTGATTTGGAGGATTTGAAGCAAGGTGATGTATTAGATGTTGGTTGTGGTTATGGACCGATTGGACTGGCAATTGCGAAGGCCATTGACGATGTCCACGTTGACCTTGTGGATGTAAATTTAAGGGCGTTAGATTTATGTAAACAAAATGCAGCGCAAAATGGCATTCAAAATATTGAAATTTGGGAATCAGACACTTATGAAGCAGTTTCAAAAAAGAATTATCATACAATTTTATCTAATCCACCGGTTCGGGCTGGCAAACCAGTTGTCACAAAAATTTTAACGGGTGCATTTGATCATTTACAGGTTGGTGGGTCATTACTAATTGTTTTACAAAAAAAGCAAGGTGCACCCTCCGCAAAAAAAACAATGACGCAAACTTTTGGCAATGCAGAAATTATTTTAAAACAAAAAGGCTATTACATTATTAAAAGTGTGAAAGAGAAGGTAGTCGATGCAAAATGAATTGTCACCAAATCGAGAGCTTTATTTTATGAGTTTAGCATTCGAAGAGGCAAAAAAAGCCAAACTTATGGGTGAAGTGCCAATTGGAGCAGTTGTTGTTCATAACAATCAGATTATTGGTCGCGGTCATAATTTGCGAGAAAAAAATCAAGACGCGACTGCCCATGCAGAAGTGTTAGCGATTCAGGCAGCTTGTCGAACTTTAAATAGTTGGCGCCTATGGGACTGTCAATTATTTGTCACAGTGGAGCCATGCATGATGTGTAGTGGTGCCATTATTAATTCACAACTCCCAGAAATTTATTTTGGTACACGCGATCCTAAAGCAGGGATGGTTCAAAGCTTGTATCAACTTTTGAATGATCAGCGTCTAAACCACCAGGTACGCGTTTCTGAGGGACTTTTCCAAAAAGAATCTAGTCAAATTATGCAGGACTTTTTTCGTGAAATTCGGGATCGGAGAAAGAAGTTCAAAAAAAGTAAACAAATTAGTAGAAATTTTGAGTGATTTCGAGTATTATTAATAGTGCCGAGAGGCCTTAAGGCAAGGATGGACTCACGAATTGTGTCAGATCCGGAAGGAAGCAGCACTAAGTCTGCTCTGTCTTGTGCCTTAAGTTATTAGGAAATTGGTAAAACTCTTAGTCAACATGGCTAAGAGTTTTTTATATAGGTTACCAACTGAGAGGAATTTAAAAATGAGCTATCAGGCTTTATATCGCGTTTGGCGACCACAACGATTTGATGAAATCGTGGGCCAGCAAGTGATTACCCAAACATTAAAAAATGCCTTAATAACCGATCAAACTAGTCATGCTTATTTGTTCACAGGGCCACGGGGAACCGGAAAAACATCAGCCGCTAAGATATTTGCCAAGGCAATTAATTGTCGTCATTTAAAGGACGGAGAACCTTGTAATGAATGTGCAACTTGTAAAGCAATTACCCAAGGTCGATTAAATGATGTGATTGAGATCGATGCCGCTTCGAATAATGGTGTTGAGGAAATTCGTGATATTCGGGATAAGGCAAAGTATGCGCCGACGGAAGCAGATTACAAAGTTTATATTATTGATGAAGTTCATATGTTATCTACAGGGGCATTTAATGCTTTATTAAAAACATTGGAAGAACCACCAGCTAATGTGGTTTTTATCTTAGCAACCACTGAACCCCAAAAGATTCCTTTGACGATCATTTCCAGAACGCAGCGATTCGATTTTCGAAGAATTTCAATCAAAGATAGCTATGACCGAATGGCTTACATTTTGCAACAAAAACAAATTACATTTGATAAAAAAGCCTTATTGACGATTGCCAAGGCAGCTGAAGGGGGGATGCGAGATGCACTTAGTATCTTGGATCAAACCCTTTCGTTTGGTGATAATGAGATTACATTAAAAAACGCACTTCAAGTTACCGGGAGCGTTGGCCATGATCTGTTGAACACTTACGTTAAAGATGTCTCTGATCAAAAAGTCACATCTGCGTTGAACACACTGGAAAAAGTGTTAGCGGAAGGAAAAGATGCCAACCGTTTTATTGAAGATTTGATTAATTTCTGTCGAAATCTGTTGTTGTATCAACAAGATCCCTCACTTATTGTGGATCAAGAGTTGGGCGATGTGGATGAGCAGTTCAAATCATTTGCAGCTACGTTGAATGCAGAACGAATTTACCAGATGATTGATCATTTAAATGACACCCAACAGCAAATGCGGTTTACCACTCATCCAGATGTATATATGGAAGTTTTAACGATTAAATTGGCTGAACCAACTAAGGTAGCTAAGTCTGAAACTAATTTGCAGACAGTTACGGCAGGTGCGGATCAAGCACCAGTAGCAGCAACTGAGGGTGAACTTGGACAACTAAAAGATCAGGTAAAAGAATTAACGAATCAGGTTAAGAAGTTAGAAGGGCAAAGCCAGACAACTTCAAAACCGGCTGGTCAGAACAAGACAGTACGTAGTAATACAAGCAAACGTAAACAAGGCGTGAAACCAAATTTAACAAAGATTTATCCAGTTTTGGCCAACGCAACGAAACAAAATTTGGTACAATTAAAGGAGATTTGGCCAGATCTAATTGCAATGTTGGACGTGACACAGCGGGCATTGATGCACGTAGCTCAGCCAGTAGCAGCTAGCGAGTCAGGTGCTGTAATTGCTTTTGATTATGCGTTCTTATATGAAAAGGCAGCTGATGATGGTGATTTGCGTCAGTTGTTGAGCGAAGACATTGACAAATTAGTGGGTCATGATTTAAAAATTGCTTATGTAGATGCAGAGCAATGGCCAGAAATTCGTAAAAGTTATATTCAGCAGCACAAAGATGATTTGCAAAGTAACGAGTCTGAGTCAGATGAAACAAATGATGAAGAAACATCAAAAAGTGAGACTGCTTCTCAAACTGAACAAGATCCAGTAGTTACGCAAGCAGAGACGCTATTTGGTTCAGAAACGGTAGAAGTTAAAGATGATTAGTTAGAAAGGCGGAGTTAATATGCGCGGTGGAATGGGAAATATGCAAGGTATGATGCGTCAAATGCAAAAGATGCAAAAAAAGGTCACTGAAGAACAAGAAGGTCTTGATACAACAGAATTTACAGGAACGGCACCGGATGACATGGTAAAGGTAACTTTTACAGGTGACAAAACTATGAAGGATATTGCTATTAAGCCTGAAGCAGTTGATCCAGATGATGTCGATATGTTACAGGATTTGATTGTGGCAGCAGTCAATGATGCTATGAAAAAAATTACTGATGAGACAAACAAAACAATGGGCAAATACACAAAAGGTTTGCCAAAAATGTAAGAGTGAGGGGCTATAATGCAATATCCAGAGCCAATTGCGAAATTAATTGATAGTTATATGAAATTACCAGGAATTGGAGAAAAGAGTGCAACCCGGTTAGCATTTTTCACGATTAATATGGATCAGGATGATGTGACGGAGTTTGCTAAGGCATTGGTATCTGCAAAGCGTGATCTTCATTTTTGTAGTATTTGTGGAAACATTACCGAAGATGATCCTTGTGAGATTTGTCGAGACAAATCGCGTGATCAGGGAACTATTCTGGTTGTTGAGGATCCTAAAGACGTGATGTCAATGGAAGAAATGAAAGAATATCATGGTCTTTATCATGTGCTACAAGGTGTCCTTTCGCCAATGGAAGGAAAGGGCCCTGAAGATTTAAATATTTCTAGTTTGCTTAAACGATTGCAAAAAAATCAATCTGTTAAAGAAGTTATTGTAGCCACAAATGCAACTCCAGAAGGTGAAGCCACGGCAATGTATTTGTCACGACTCATTAAGCCAGCGGGAATTAAAGTAACCCGATTAGCACATGGATTATCAGTTGGTAGTGATATCGAGTATGCGGATCAAATGACTTTATTTAAAGCAGTTGAAGGTCGTACAGAGATGTAAAGTGTGCCGAAACATGCATGACATACTTTCAAGTATGTAATTAATCAAAAAGTGAGATGGCATTTTGACAGGAAAATTTATTTCGTTTGAGGGACCGGATGGTGCAGGGAAGACAACGGCCTTAAATACCATCGTGGCTGATCTAAAGCCCCAATTGAAAAAACAGTTAATTGTAACGCGTGAACCAGGTGGTAATCGGATTTCTGAAGCAATTCGAGATATTATCTTAGATCGTCAAAATACAGAGATGGATGATCGGACCGAGGCCCTGCTTTATGCAGCTGCCCGTCGACAACACATTGTGGAGACGATTGAACCGGCATTAAAAGCTAATAAACTAGTGTTATGTGATCGTTATATTGACAGCTCAGTTGCTTATCAGGGAGCCGGACGTGAAATTGGCGAGCAAGAGGTTTATCAAATGAATCTTTTTGCCACGGCCGGTTTATTGCCGGACTTAACCATTTACTTTGATGTCCCCTCTGAAATTGGGTTACAACGAATCATGACGCATCGAACTGATGAGATTAACCGTTTAGATGTTGAGCAATTATCGTTTCACAAGCGTGTTCGAGCTTCTTATTTAAAGCTCGCTAAGGAAAATCCGAAACGGATCAAATTGGTCGATGCAACTCAAAGCAAAGGTAAAGTTGTTTCAGATGTTGAGACGATTATTCGGAAAACCAATTCAGAATTCTTTAATGAATCAGGAGAGTGACAAATATGAAATTAATTATTGCGATTGTTCAAGATAAGGATGCAAGTCAATTAAGTGAGCAGTTTATTGATGCCAATATTCGGGCAACAAAATTGTCTACGACTGGTGGCTTTTTAAAAGCTGGAAATACGACTTACATGATCGGTATTGACGAAAAACGAGTTGATGAAGTTTTAACAATGGTTAAGGAATCTTCACATAGTCGTGAAGAGTTTATGACCCCACCTGTAAACTTGGATGCTAGCATGGAAGATACAACAGCTTATCCAGTTAAAGTCCAGGTTGGTGGTGCAACAGTGTTTGTCCTCCCAATTGAGAAATTCAAACAATTCTGAAGCAGTCAGTAGAGGAGTAGCAGATGACTGAAGAAGTTGGAATCCAAAGTACAGTTAAAGAAAAGCAACCAGAATTAGTTGAACATTTTGCAAAGGTCATCGCGGCGCATAAATTGGCCCATGCCTATTTGTTTGCTGGTGAATCAGGGATTGGAAAAGACGAATTGGCAACCTGGATTGCGATGCGTCTTTTTTGTTTAAATGTTCAAAATGATATGCCTTGTGGAAAATGCCAAGAATGTCGAAGAATCAGTACAAATCAGCATCCAGATGTGATTGTTGTTAAACCTGATGGACAAAGTATTAAGGTTGACCAGGTTAGATTTCTAAAATCTGAGTTTACTAAGAGTGCGGTTGAGGGAAATCAAAAGATATTTATTATTTCTGATGCGGATAAAATGACGTCTGGAGCTGCAAACAGTCTTTTAAAATTTATTGAAGAACCAAGTCCTAATGTGACTGCGTTTCTGCTAACAACTAATAAGAATTTGATGTTACCAACCATCATCTCTAGAACTGAAGTAGTAGAATTGAAGCCATTGGTACCGGCCCAGTTTAAGGCTCAATTACAAGGAAAAGGAATTACGCCTAGTTTAATTGCGATGACTATGAACCTAACTAATAGTGCCGTAGAAGTCGAAAATTGGTTGGCGGATGACTGGTTAACACTAGTCCAATCTGCGGTTAGTCGTTGGTTTTTATTAGTTTTCCAAAAAGATATGCGAGCATTCGTTGAAGTTCAGGCTAAAATTACAGGTTTGGCAAAAACTAAAGAAAATCAACAATTAATTTTGGATATTGTCATGTTGTATTGCCGTGAAGCCTTGATTTTAAAAGTGAATCCAAAAAATTCGCGATTAAGTTTTCCAAATCAGGATGCACAAATTGAAAAAGGACTTACACAAAAATCAGAAAACAGTTTGATGGCGGCCACAGAACAAGCATTGCAAGCTAAAAATTTGTTAAATCGTAATGTGAGTTTTCAAAACGTTTTAGAGGCGTTAACCATCAAACTATGTCGTGTTTATTGAGTCATTCTAAGATTAAAGACTGTGAATGAGGTGAAACTGTGAATAAACGAGAGATGTACGAAAGCTTTGATGGTCTTCAAGAAGAATCAAAAAAAATGTCAGATCAAATTGAAGAATTGCAAAATGGACTGACTGAAATTCTTGAAGAAAATGCGGAGCTGGTTATCGAAAACGAGCATTTACGTGAGCAATTAGGTAAATATGAGCAACCATCAAAAAGAGAGACTTCCAAAAGTACTAAACATGGTCTTTCTAAATCTCGTAAAAACTTAGAAAAGTTATATGGTCGTGGCTATCATGTTTGCAATGAATGGTTTGGCAAGCATCGTGAAAATGACGAACCATGTGCCTTTTGTCTTGATGTCATTTATGGTGATCGGTAAGGAGACTGAAAAAGTGCAATCACAAAAAAGTTTTGCAAAAGATCAAGCTAGTGGGACATTGTATTTAGTGCCAACGCCAATTGGTAATCTTGGTGACATGACATTTAGAGCCGTTGAGATATTAAAAGAGGTTGATATTATTGCCTCAGAAGATACCCGAAACACGCAAAAACTACTCAATCATTTCGAAATTGAAACCAAACAAATCAGTTTTCATGAATACAATACTCATGAGCGGGTTCCGGAGTTGGTTGAACGTTTGAAAAATGGTGAGACCATTGCCCAGGTCAGTGATGCCGGAATGCCCTCAATTAGTGACCCCGGACATGATTTGGTTGTGGCATGTATTAAACAGGGTATTACGGTTGTTCCGTTGCCAGGAGCAAATGCAGGACTAACTGCCTTGATTGCTTCTGGTTTGGAACCCCAGCCGTTTTATTTTTTCGGGTTTCTTAATCGAAAACCTGTGGAGCAAAAGCGTCAATTAGAAAAGTTAGTTAATAAAGAAGAAACCCTCATTTTTTATGAGGCACCCCATCGGTTGAAAAAGACTTTAACCAATATGAGCAGCATATTGGGCAAAGATCGATCAGCGGTGTTGTGTCGTGAGCTCACAAAGAAATTCGAAGAGTTTTTACGCGGAACCTTGGCGGAGCTGTTAGAATGGGCTAATGACAATGAGATTCGCGGTGAATTTGTAGTAATTGTGGAGGGCAATAGTCATGCTGTTCAACCCGGTGAACAATTACCGGAAATTCCCATCGAGGATCAGATTAATAATTTGATTAGTGCCGGCGAGAAGCCAACTGCTGCAATTAAAAAAGTTGCTAAATTGCGGGGGTTAAAAAAGCAGGATGTTTATGCACTGTATCATCATTTAAATGATAAAGATCAGCCTGATTAAGAGTTTTGAATTTTTAATTTTTTTAAATGTGTTTAAACAACAGATAGACAGTTGTTTAGAGTTATATTTTTGTGGTATAAATCGTGGCTATTCCGCGTTTTGAATCTAGCGTAAACTAGATTGTTTTAAACCACTAATTCAAGAGGAGATTGACATGGCAGGGAAAAAATTTAGTGAAACACATAGATTGGTTTATTATGATGGCGATCGAACCTCGCGAGCTTCAATTCCAATGCTGATAAATTTAATGGTGTTAGCTTCAGAGGATCAAAGTGAAGAATTAGGAGTGGTCACGCCAGAAGTTTTAAAATATGGTGTAGGTTGGGTGGTTACCCAGTATTCCATCGAAATCAATACTTTGCCTAAAATCGGGACAACGATTCATTTGTCTACCGAAGCTACTGCTCATAACAAATTCTTTTGCGAACGTCACTTTGGAATTGAGGACGAATCTGGAAAGCCACTATTGGAGGCCAACAGCAATTTTGTTCAGATGAATCATAAAACACGACGGATGGGGAAACTCATTCCTGAGTTGATTGATCCATATGGTAGCGATGAAGTGAAACGATTAACGCGGTTACCGCGCGTCCAAAAAATTCCTGATGGTCAAAAAGTTTTAAAAAAACAGTATGCGGTTCGCTATTTCGACTTGGATACCAATGGCCATGTGAATAATTCGCATTACTTTGAATGGTTGCTGGATGTTTTGCCGGCTGACTTTTTACAAACGCATATGCCGACGCATTTAAATATTCAATATCATAAAGAAATTCAATATGGACATACTGTCGTGAGTGAAGTAGCAAAAACAACTGGTGAAAATGATGAAATGGTAACTTTACATAGAATGTCGGTGAACGGTGAAATCTATTGTGAAGCGGATTGTAGTTGGACATCGATAGCCAACTAACGACCAAAAAGCCTACTTATATGTTATAATTGTGGCAAAGTCTATGGAAACGGAGTGACATAAATGGCAATTTTAGTACTTGGTGGTGCAGGCTATATTGGTTCACATATGGTCAAACGATTGATTGAGCAAAATGAAGATGTGGTTGTTATTGATAACTTGGTAACGGGACATCAACAAGCAATTTCAAAGCAAGCGCGTTTTTATCAAGGGGACGTTAGAGACCGAGAATTCTTAGATCAGGTCTTTACCAAAGAAAATATCGATACGGTTATTCATTTTGCGGCTTTTTCAGTGGTTCCTGAATCAATGAAAGACCCGCTAAAGTATTTTGATAACAATACAGGTGGCATGATTAATTTACTGGAAGCTATGCATGCGCATCATGTCAACCGAATCGTATTTTCTTCCACTGCGGCCACATATGGTAATCCTAAAAATGATACGATTAAAGAAACAGATCCACAGAATCCAATTAATCCTTATGGTGAAAGCAAACTTATGATGGAAAAAATTATGCATTGGGCAGATGTTGCCTATGGCATTAAATTTGTAGCTCTTCGCTACTTTAATGTTGCAGGAGCTGCTGCGGATGGCACAATTGGTGAGGATCATAACCCTGAAACCCATCTCATTCCGATTGTTTTGCAGGTGGCTTCTGGAAAACGCGATGAGTTGCAAATATTTGGAGACGACTACAAAACACCAGATGGTACAAATATCCGTGATTATGTGCATGTAACTGATCTGGCCGATGCTCATATTTTAGCGATGAAGTATCTTCAGACTGGTAATGATAGTGATGCATTTAATTTAGGCTCTTCCACAGGATTCTCTGTAAAACAAATTCTAGAAGCTGCACGAGTTGCAACTGGCAAAGAAATTCCAGCCAAAATTGCAGCTCGTCGTGGTGGAGATCCTGATACGTTAGTTGCTAAAAGTGACAAAGCACGAAAGGTCTTACACTGGCAACCACAGTATGATGATATTCACGAAATCATTAAAACCGCTTGGAATTGGACGCAAAAGCATCCAAATGGTTTTGAGGATCAAAAATAAATGCAGAGAACTCGACAATCGGTGATGATTTGCGAGTTCTTTTTTATCAATGCTCATTCTTCGGAAAAATTGTGATAAGATATTTAAAGAATAGAACGAGAAAAGGAAATTTGTTATGAAATTATTGGCGTTAGATACTTCAAATCGGCCGTTAAGTGTAGCGGTTTTGGATGATGGACAATTACTGGCAATGACAACCACAAATATTCGTAAGAATCATAGTATTCAGTTGCTACCAATTATTGAAGCTTTGGTGAAACAGGCTGGCATAACGGTGCAAGATTTGGATCGGATTGTGGTAGCGGATGGACCGGGATCATATACTGGGCTTCGGATTGCAACGACGACTGCCAAAACACTAGCCTATACTTTGAATATTGACCTCGTGGCAATTTCTAGCTTACGGGCTTTAGCCGCAAACGTGATCGATGAAAATCGCCTCATTGTGCCCTTATTTGATGCACGAAGAGAAAATGTCTTTGCCGGGATCTATGAACGAACTAGTGATGGGCTAGTATCTGTTATGGATGATCAACATTTGTCTATTAAAGAATTGGCCGCCCAATTATTAGGCATGCAAAAGCCTGTCTGGTTTGTGGGTCAGGATGTGGCCACCTATGCCGCGTTTGTGCAAGATCAATTGGGTTCTAATTTTCATCAAGTATCGGATGCATTAAATCTTCCTAACGCTTTTGCTCTCGGAAACCTCGGATTGCATGCCGAACCAGTGGCTCATCCATTTAATTTTGTGCCACGATATTTACGGCTGACCGAAGCGGAAGTTGAGTGGAAGAAACGTCATCCACAAGAGGACACGAAACCATATGTTGAAAGAAATTAAAGAATTAATAAAAAATCGCCTTTTTAATCGTACAAAACGGTTGAGAGAACAGGCTTTTGAAATCCATGATCATGTAGTTAAAATCGAAGCAGATACGTATTTTATTGCCAAAGCAATGATTACGGATATTCCTGAGATTTTAAATGTGGAACGTTCCGTCTATGAAGGGCAGACACCATGGGATCGAGTCGCATTTTCTACCGAACTTCGCCGTAAATTTGATCGGCTTTATTTGGTTATCCGTTATCATGATCGGATGCTCGGATTCATTGGTGCTTCTTTTGATGATCGAACGGCCACGGCCCACATTACGAATATCGCTGTGGTACCAGATAAACAGAATCATGGAATTGGTGCATATTTATTGAAAACGATGATCGGCAAGGCTGAATATATTGGATATAAGAAAATCACCCTTGAAGTCAGAAAAAGCAATGTGCGGGCACAGGCACTTTATTTAAAAATGGGATTTGAAAAAAATGGAGTTAAAGCACATTATTATTTCGGTGACCATGAAGATGCAATTGATATGACTTTAACATTGGGCCAAAAGGATTAGGAGAATTATGACTAAAAAGAACTTAATTTTAGCATTTGAATCGAGTTGTGATGAGACAAGCGTGGCTGTTATTGAAAACGGCGAAAAGATATTGTCAAATATTGTTGCAACACAAATTAATAGCCACAAACGTTTTGGTGGTGTGGTACCGGAAGTTGCTAGTCGCCATCATATTGAGCAAATTACCATTTGTATTGACGAGGCACTGCAAAAAGCACACGTCAAAACGAGTGATTTGACTGCGGTGGCCGTTACATATGGGCCCGGATTGGTTGGTGCATTATTGGTTGGCGTATCAGCAGCTAAATCATTTGCGTACGCGAATGATTTACCACTGGTTCCAGTAAATCATATGGCTGGCCATATTTATGCAGCGCGATTTGTGAAACCAATTGTTTTTCCTTCCATGGCACTGTTAGTTTCTGGTGGACATACAGAACTTGTTTATATGCCGTATGAAAATGAATTTCAAATTATTGGCGAAACGCGTGATGATGCAGCTGGAGAAGCCTATGATAAAATTGGACGAGTTTTAGGAATAACTTATCCTGCAGGCAAGCCAATTGATGAGTTAGCCCACCAAGGAAAGGATACTTTTCACTTTCCACGGGCGATGGTTCATGACGATAATTTTGATTTTAGTTTCAGCGGATTGAAGAGTGCTTTTATTAATACAGTTCATCATGCTGATCAAGTAAATGAAACGTTAAATCGGGCAGATTTGGCAGCCAGTTTTCAACAGAGTGTGGTAGATGTTATCGTTAAAAAAACTTTGGTGGCTTGTGAAAAGTTCTCGATTAAACAACTTGTTTTGGCAGGTGGGGTTGCTGCTAATCAGGGGCTCAGAGAAACATTGTCGAAAAAGCTTAGTGAAAAACAGCCAGATTTGGATTTTGTCAAAGCACCCTTAAAATATTGTGGTGATAATGCGGCAATGATTGGCGCTGCCGGTTATGTAGCAATGAAACACAATGTTTTTGCCGATGCAAGTTTAAATGCGGAGCCAAGTTTGGAATTTGATTGGGTGCCAGATGCCATCAAATAAGATGAAGCGGGGACAAAAGTATGACAGAAAATAAATTTACAAAAATGAAAAATGAAATTGATGCAATTATTGATCGCGGCGATGTTTATGGCGCTTCGTTTAGTTTTATTAATGAAACTAAAATTGATAGTTTTTATCATGGATTTCAAGGAAAAGATATTTTTGCAGAACGTTTAGATCCATCGATGATCTATGATGTCTCCTCTTTAACGAAAGTGGTTGCCACAACGACTCGTGTTTTTCAGCTGTTAGCTGTTCATGAGTTGGGTCTGAAAGATTCTGTTACTGCTTATTTGCCGGGATTTTTGCATCCTGAAGTGACCATCGAAAACTTATTATTACACAACAGTGGATTACCGGCTGATGTGGACAATTTGCATAGCCTAACGGGTGTAGAACTTGTAAAAAAGATTTATGAAGATCCACTAGTTAGTAAGCCAGGTGAAAAAACAATTTATTCTGATTTAGGTTTTATTTTATTAGGGTTAATTATTCGGACATTAAATGGTTCTATTGACCGAAGTGTTCAGGACCATATTTGGTATCCGCTTGCCATGACAAATACAGGATATAATTTAAATCGACCAAAGTCACGATTTGTTCCTACTGAAGTCGATCCTCAGCGTGGCCAAATTCAAGGGCAAGTTCACGATTATAAGGCGTTATTATTAAACGGTGAAAGTGGACATTCTGGCCTATTTTCAACACTTAGTGATTTAACTGTGTTTACCGAAATGATGATTAATCGTGGGAAGTATCAGAAAAAAGAAATTTTAGACCCGAATTTATTTGATTTAATGGCTAGTTATGACGAAAACGGGCGAACATTGGGATGGCGTCGACTTAACCATAAGGAACAGTACGTACAAACTGGGTACACCGGCACTATTTTGGCGTTTGATCCAGTTAAAAAGCAAGGATTTGTATGTTTGACAAATCGAATTTATCCAACGCGTGATGATAAACGTTGGAACCAAGATCGCGATCGTTTATTGAAAATGTTTTTTGAAAATTAATTGTTTCTACAAAAGAAGGTACAAACTCAGTCAAGTGAGTTTGTACCTTCTTTTAGGTGCGCCCGGCATGGGCGCTAACTA
>NZ_JQBD01000042.1 GCF_001437255.1 Pediococcus damnosus
GACCATCTAGGAAAACCTTACACTAACACCACTGTTTTCTTAAATTCATTTTAAAATTTATAAAACCGTTTTCATTGCCCGTCTCATATGGTAAACTTACTCTAAAAGGATGAGGGTGATTGATTATGGCAACAAAAGTATTTGTAATCTCTGATGCAGTAGGTGAAACTGTGGGAGCTGTAGCTAAAGCAGCATCGGCTCAGTTTCCTAGTGAGAAATTTGAATTTGATCGTTATCCGTTTACACAAACAAAATCTTTATTAGATGGCATTTTAAAACGTGCTAAACGCCAAAACGCCATTGTTTTTTCTACATTTGTCAATCCAGAACTAAATCAATTTGCTAAAGAGCAATGTGAACAGGCCGATATCTATTATTATGATGTCTTAACGCCTGCACTTTCTTTATTTAAACAAAAAACTGGTCTTGAACCAGCTAATAAACCGGGATCTGTCCATAATTTAACTGAGGGTTATTTCGATAAAATTGCGGCTATGGAATTTGCTGTAACGTATGATGATGGTAAAGATCCAAGCGGTTTTTTAAAGGCTGATATTGTTCTTCTTGGAGTTTCACGAACCTCTAAAACACCAATGTCGCTTTATTTAGCAAATAAAGGATTCAAGGTGGCTAACTTACCACTTGTTCCCCAGGCTTCTATCCCAGATGAAATTTGGAAAGTTGATCCCAAAAAAATCTTTGGATTAACTACAACGCCAGATGTTTTGAATGATATTCGCCGTCAACGAATGATTTCCTATGGACTTAATCCTGAGTCTTCTTACTCAAATACAGAAGGAATTAAACATGAATTAAGTTATGCAAATGATGTCTTCAAAAAAATTGGCTGTTTGGTAATCAATACTTCTAACAAATCAATTGAAGAAACGGCAACTTTAATTATGGAAAGTTTAGATGTTGATGTCTCAAATGAATAAATAATTTAAAGTTCTTAAAAAATAAGCACCAGTGAAAACAGCCAATTGTTTGGCAATCTTCACTGGTGCTTATTTAAATTATTTTAAAAAAGTATCAATTGGTTTTTGCAAAAGAATATCGGAAATCAAATCTGGATCAAAAGTTTCGTTTTTAAGCATAGCTAACTCATAACCATATGGCGCATATTTCAGCTTGGCATTCTCGGGATCTTTAACCCAAGGTGTTTCCAAGATTTTTGGAATTTTAGTCAATTGTGGATAATGAGCAATTTTGTTTAGAGCCTTAAAACCAATTGTTCCAATTCCAATGTTTTCATGGCGATCTTTATGACTTCCCTGTTCGTTCTTGGAATCATTTAAATGAATGACCTGTAAATAATTTAATCCAATTTTTTGATCGAATTCTTCAAGGACCCCATCAAAATCATCGCGAATGGCATAGCCCGCATCACTTGTATGACAAGTATCGAAACATACAGCAATTTTATTCTGTTGCTTAACTTGGTGAACAATTGAACCAACTTCTTCAAATGTTTTACCAACCTCAGTTCCCTTGCCAGCCATTGTCTCAATCGCAATTTTAACTTCTTGTGACTCAGACAGGATTTCGTCCAATCCCTTTACAATTTGGGCAATCGCAGCTTCTGAACCAGCGCCAACATGGGCACCTGGATGAAGCACAATATTGCTCGCCCCTAAAGCATCAGCACGTTTAATTTCTTCTTTTAAGAATTCCACACCGAATCGAAAGCTTTCTGGCTTTTTAGTATTCCCTAAATTCACAATATAAGGAGCATGAATGATTAAATTAGAAATCTTATGCTCTTTCATTAACTGCTTGCCCTTTGGTATATTAAGCTCGGAAATAGGCTTGCGTCGTGTATTTTGAGGAGCACCAGTATAAATCATAAAGGTATTGGCTTGATAACTAATTGCTGTTTCAACAGAACCTAAAAACATTTTTGGCGCTTTCATACTAACATGTGAACCTAATAACATTTTATTAGCCTCCTAAAATCCGATTGATTCAATCACCTGTTTTGCTGCAGTTCCATTTTCCCAAGTTAAAAAGTTAGCGTCAAATTTATTGATTTGTTCTTGATAGTTTGGAAAACCTTTATTTGCTGAGAAAATTGTTAATTGCTCATAGAATTGATCTTTTTGTGTCACAATCGGTCCCGGACACTGACTTAGATAGTCAAAGTAAAATCCTCGTAAATCACCCGCATAGTGTTTCAAGTCATATGGGAAAAATAATATTGGTCGATGTAAGTTTGCATAATCAAACATTACAGATGAATAATCCGTAATTAACAGATCACTGATTAAATATAATTGATTAATATCTGTATCCGCCATAATTTTAACGCGATCTTCAAAGCCGCGAATATCAATGTGATCTTTGACCAAATAATGGGGACGGATGATTAAAACTGTATGCGCTGGCACTGAAGCAAAAAAGTCTTTCAAATCAAATGGTAAATCAAAACGATAACGGCCTTTATAAATAAAATTATCATCTCGCCAAGTTGGAGCGTAGAGAATAACTTGATCGACATTATCTCCTAAAAGCTTTATTTTCAATTTATTAATTTCTGTCTGATTAGTCGTGATCAAAAGGTCATTCCGCGGATAACCCGAACGAATAAATTTATTTTTAAAACCAAACGCGCGTTTAAAAATATTTTCTGAATAAGCGTTGGGCGCAATTAAATAATCCCACCGAGCAGATTCCTTTTTAAATTCATCATGATATTTTTTCGTTGAAGTGCCAGGTATTTCAACGTTTTCAATATCTAATCCTAATTTTTTTAAAGGTGTGCCATGCCATGTTTGAACATAGATAGTTTGTGCATTTTTATGCCACCACAAAGGCATTCTTGAATTAAAAATCCAATAATTGGCACGTGCTGTAACCCATATCCACTTTAAAGACCAACGCTTAAGCAACTGAACATCTGGATTAGCCTTTTTTACTTGAGCGAAGTTACTTCCCTTTATTCCAAAAAATAAATTATCAGCCGCTTCTGGATGAAGAATTTTTAATTCTCGATAAATGGCAGCCGGATTATCATTTATTGCCTGTCCGTTAAAGCTTTCAAAAATGGTCAAATGGCGCTTGATGGGTAGATGGATTAGACAGTCATTAATTACAACTAAAATATAACGAATTAAAATTTTTATAGTTTGTATCAAACCATGGCGCATTTAGAGGTCGCTCCGTTTCAATAAGAAATTTATTGTTCGGTTAGTCGCATTCCCATCATTAAACTGATTCCAATCATGATTAATTCGATCAATTATGGGCTGATCATTTTTCGGATCAGCCAAAAAAGCTGATAGCTGGTCCACTGTTTTAATTATAATGGGCTGAAACTCAGTTGCAAAATCCGGGCGTAACCCAACAGTTTGTTTAAACTGGAATTGGTCGAAAGCAAATAAGCCCACCTTTTTAGCATTTTTTAGCAAGGTATAGTCAAACAGAATCGAAGAATAATCTGTGATCAATGTTTCAACAACTGTAAGTAGTTCATCAGTTGATACACTTGCATCAATGGATGTTATAAATGGAATTCGATCTTCCCACGCTTTCTCCATGACTTGTAAATGCGGATGTAAACGCAGAATTAAGACACTGTTTTCCGGTAATTGCAAATTCTCAAAACCAGGTGCAAAATCAAACTTTGTTCCCTGGCGGTATGTCGGTGCATATAAAATTAAATGTTTATTTTTTAAATCAGGATAGCGTTTAAAAAAATTTGCTTGCGCTTTTTTAATCCACTCCGAATTTAAAAACTTATCTGAGCGTGGATAGCCTAATCGACGAATTTGATGGCCATCTAAACGATAATTCACTTGAAATGTATCACCCATTTTTTCTGAACCAACCACAATGTCATCCATAGATTCATAAACCTGCTGAAAACGGATATGATCCGAATTCGACCGTTGACTCGTTGTTGGGTCATTAAAGCCAAATTGTTTAATTGCACCATTTGCATGCCAAATCTGGGAAATTCGCATGTGGTTAGTTTTTACTAAAGCTCCTAAAAACGGAAAGTAATTATCGATAATGATCAACTTACTATGCATCAATATTGGAATTACTTTCAAGAATAATTGAGGCCCGTTATCTAGCAATTCCAATTGGACATTTGAAATTTTTTCTAGTTGCTTAGTATGCTTGCCCACTTCTTTTTGATAAAAAACATGGAGATTTAAAGGAGCAATTTGAGCAACTAGTTGTTGGACAAATTCCTGATTATTTCCAAAGCTCATCAAATAAGTAACTTGTGACTTTTTTCTAAAAATAAATAGTAACGACCAGAGTCGAACAAGGAACGTATAGATTACTTTCATGCTTATACCTCGTATTTAAAGTGAAGGTTCATAAAAATGACCCAGAATTGTGACACTACCGGAGATACTTACAAACGCTTTGGGATCAGATTCTTTCATTGCCATTTCAAGATCACTCATTTCATAGCGCGAAATAATTGTGAATAAAATTGTCTTTGGATCATGATTATAGGCCCCCTCAGCACCATGCACAATGGTGATTCCTCGCCGCATATGGTTTTGAATACTATCAATCACACTCTTGGGGCGGTCAGTTACAATCATTACTTGCATTTTTTGCTGTCTAGTATAGGTCATATCCATAACTCTGGCATTCACAATCAGACCAATGGCAGAATAAAATGCAAATGGCCAACCGTAAATAAAACCAGCTGCGCAAACAATCATTGCATTGAAAATGATATTTATTGTGCCAATACTTTTACCAGTCCGTTTACGAATAACCATCCCTAAGATATCTAAGCCACCCGTTGAAATACCATTTTTCAATGCCAAACCAGTTCCGTATCCATTAACAGCACCACCAAAAATTGCACAAATAATTGGATCTGTCGTTAGGGTCATGGGGTGCAATACCTTAATCATGATACTGGCCAAGCCAACAGAAAGAATTGTAAATAGTGTAAAACGATGACCGATTTGATGCCATGCTAGAAAGAAAAGTGGCACATTTAAGACAAAGAGCATCGCCGCAGTCGACAAATTAAAAGGTAGATAACGACTGCTCAGAGTTGAAACCAATTGTGCAAATCCAGTAATTCCAGATGCGTAAATTTTCCCTGGAGTCCAGAAAAAATTCATCGCAATTGAGACTAAAATAGCATAAATAAAGGCAGTTCCAGCTAACGTTGAATACTGATGCCGTTTAGCAATTTTTTTTAACTGTTTATCCATGAAAAGTAATTAATTCTCCTTTTCCCAATGTGATTTTTTAAATGCTTCTCGCCCACCACCTTCTTGCTGTTTATAAACTTCAGGATTTTTCTGATAAAAATCTTGATGAGTTTCTTCTGCCGGATAAAATGGTGCCACGTTTTCAATTCCCGTGACAATTGGCTTGTCAAATTGCTCACGATCCTGTAGCTCTTGCTTAGATTGTTCAGCAATCCTTCGTTGTTCTGCATTATTCACAAAAATAACTGGTCGATAATTATCACCACGATCTTGAAATTGGCCCATTGCATCCGTGGGATCCGTTTGTTGCCAATAAATTTGAACAAGATGCTTATATGACATTACATTTGGATCAAAGTAAATTTTAACTGCTTCTGTGTGTCCTGTTTGATGGGATTTTACTTCTTCATAAGTTGGATTAACTGTATGGCCACCAGTATAGCCAGAAATTACTTTGCTAATTCCTGGTAGTGAATCAAAGGGCTGAACCATGCACCAAAAACATCCACCTGCAAAAATTGCAGTTTCTTCTTCACTCATAGCAAGTCATCTCCATTTTAATTTTAATAAATTACAGATCTATTTAGATTATATCGTATCATAATCAACAGACGATTTCTTAAATTTTACTCTAAGATAAAAATCAGCAGGTAACGTTTTTATTACCCAGCTGATTTTTATTTTTATCTATTCATTTTTGTCATTTTCATTAACAGAAAACAAATGTAATTCTTGTAATTGTTTTTCAGTAACGGGACGAGGTGCTGAGGTCATTGGCTCAATTGCTTTAGAATTTTTAGAGAAGGCAATAACATCTCGAATATTGTCACGACCTGCTAATAAACGGGCAAATCGATCTAACCCAATAGCGAGACCGCCATGAGGTGGAAAACCAGTGTCAAGCGCATCTAACAAGTAACCAAAACTCTTTTGAGCACGTTCCTTAGTAAATCCAAGTGCTTCCAGCATCTTTTCTTGAAGATCACGTTGATGAATCCGGATTGAACCACCACCCAATTCCAAACCGTTTAAAATAATATCGTAGCTTTGGGCATGTGCTTTATGGGCATCTTCATCGTCGTTCATCAAATAATGAATATCTTCTTCATTTGGCATTGTAAATGGATGATGCGCTGGAACCCAACGTTTGTCACCCTCATCATACTCAAATAATGGCCAATCAACAACCCATACATAAGCAAATTTATTTTTAGGAATCATGTTTTGTTCTTTAGCAATTGCGACCCGCAAATAAGATAAGGTATCGGCCACAACTTTGGTACGATCAGCAACAAATAAAAGTAAATCTCCCACTTTAGCACCAGTGGCGGTCAAGATTTGTTTCCGCATTGCATCATCTTTAAAGAATTTTGCGATCGGACCAGAGAAACTATCATCAGTAACCTTAAGCCATGCTAAACCTTTAGCGCCAAAACGTTCCACATATTCCGTATATTTATCAATTGCTTTACGTGAATAAAGGGTAGCTCCGCCTGGAACAGCAATTGCTTTAACTTGGCCGCCCTTTTCAACGGCGCCTGAAAATACTTTGAATTCAGAATCTTTCATAATATCTGAAAGATCTTTCAATTCCATACCAAATCGTAAATCAGGTTGATCGGTTCCAAAACGAGCCATGGACTCATTCCAGGTAATCCGATCAAATGGTAATTTAACGTCAATATCTAAAGTATCTTTCATAACTTTTGCAATCAAGCCTTCAGTTAAATCCTGAATTTCTTCAGCATCTAAGAAACTAGTTTCCATATCAATCTGGGTAAACTCAGGTTGTCGATCGCCACGAAGGTCTTCATCCCGGAAACAACGGGCAATTTGATAGTACCGATCAAATCCAGCTCCCATTAATAATTGTTTAAATAACTGAGGAGATTGTGGTAAAGCGTAGAAATGACCTGCATACAAGCGCGAAGGTACTAAATAATCGCGCGCACCTTCAGGAGTAGACTTCGTCAAATCCGGTGTTTCAATATCAATAAAACCTTCTGAATCAAAATAGCTATGCACAGACTGGGTAATCCGGTTACGAATCATTAATCCACGTTGCATTTCAGGACGCCGTAAATCTAAATAACGATATTTGAGACGTAATTCATCAGAAACATTAATCCCATCTTGAATATAAAATGGCGGTGTCTTAGCTTTGTTTAAAATTTTAGCCTCGTACACCTCAACTTCAACTTCGCCAGTTTTCATATTGGGATTAATTTCTTTTTCAGAACGGGGCACAACTTTACCGTTAATTTCAATAACATATTCACTACGTAATTGATCCGCAATGGCCAATGCAGTTTCAGAAAATTCCTTACTGAAAACTAATTGCACAATTCCTTCTCGATCACGTAAATCAATAAAAATTAAATTTCCGAGATCCCGACGTTTCTGGACCCAACCTTTTAAAACAATTTTTTGATCTAAATACTGTTTATTAACTAATCCAGCATATGTTGTCCGTTTCATTTTATGATCTCCCTACTTTTTTAAGAATTTACCAAACAGCTTTGGAAAATTATCGTAAACATCTTCTAATTTAACTTGTTGTTCGTCACCCGTTGCCATTACTTTTAAATTAACAACTTTTTGAGCCAACTCATCGTTACCAAGTGTAATCACGATTTTGGCATTCAACCGATCGGCCGTCTTAAATTGTGACTTTGGCTTCCGGTCTAAATAATCCTGATCGGTGCTAAATCCATTATTCCGGATTGTTTCCACGATCTTTAAGGTTTCAGATTTTGTTTCGTCGCCAATTCCGACAACATAGACATCCAAAGGACTGATTGTTGGCAATGGTGCTTTTTGAGCTTGCATTAACAACAAGAGACGCTCTACACCCAGCCCAAATCCAATTCCTGGGGTCTCAGGGCCACCGAGCTCTTCAACTAGTCCATTATAACGACCACCAGCACAAACGGTCACATCGCCCTTTCCAAGTGCTTTATCATTGGCCATAATTTCAAAAATTGTATGATTATAATAATCCAAACCACGAACCATAGAAGCATCAACCTGATAATCAATTTGTAAAGTTTCTAAAAGATTTTTTACTGTTTCAAAATGACTGGCTGATTCAGGTGTTAGATAATCTAAAATGGAAGGTGCATCTGCTACGAGTTTTTGATCATCTTTATCCTTGCTATCAAGTACTCGTAATGGATTCTTGTGTAAACGAACTTTTGAATCTTCACTCAATTCATCAAAATGAGGTTCCAAGTACGCAATCAAAGCTGATCGATAAGCTTTGCGAGTTGCTTGATCACCCAACGTATTAATTACTAGTTTCAAATTATGAATTCCAAGCTTTTTCAAAAGATGCATTCCCATTGAGATTACTTCAACATCTAAGTTGGGACTTTCACTACCAAAAGCTTCCACACCAATTTGATGGAACTCGCGCAACCGTCCAGATTGTGGACGTTCGTAACGGAACATAGGACCAGTATAATAAAGTTTGACTGGTTTGATGTGCTCAGGACCATAAAGTTTGTTTTCAACAAATGCCCGAACTACCCCAGCAGTACCTTCCGGGCGAAGCGTAATATGACGATCGCCCTTATCATGAAAATCATACATTTCCTTCGTCACGATGTCGGATGTATCACCGGCACTTCTTGAAAACACTTCAAAATTTTCAAAAATTGGGGTCCGAATTTCATGGAATCGATAATTATCAAATAGTTTTTTTGCGGTGCTTTCGATATAGTTCCATGCAACAGCTTCATCAGGTAAAATGTCAGCTGTTCCTTTTGGACGTTGATACTTCATAATAAATTCCTCCTAATATGGAAATAGAATCTGAAAACAATAAAAAACGCCCTTGTTATTTACAAGGGCGCGCGGCGCGGTACCACCTTAATTATTTACTCAATATAGGTAACGTATTGCAACGGAATCTTACGTAAGATTCACCTCGAAAGTGTCTTTGAATGGTTCCTTTACCCAATCACAGCAATCATGGGCTCTCTGAAAAAGGAAAACACCTACTATTCTTTGTCTCTGGTTTTAATATTAAACTACCATTAAAATTACTAAACTATCTTAGTCCTGTCAAGGGTTCTTCTAGAATTTTTCGCTTTTTGTGGACGATCTGGTATATAATAATGAGAAGAATTTCAAATGGGAGAGGAACCTATGTATACAAATATTCGTACCTCAATTAAAAATAATCGTCTACAAATTTTGATCATTCTTATTTTTTTAATTGCCACGATCACCTTTACACATGCTTTATTTTCCACTAAAACTGTCCGCGTGGGTCTTGACAATGTTGCCGTTCGTCAAGGACCTGCGTTATCTTATGCAAAAATGGGAAACTTAAACGCCGGAAAACGGGTCACTGTTTTAAAGAAGGAAGATGGTTGGATTAGAATCCGTTATAATGATCAGGAACTTGGCTGGATTCCCGGCTGGTTAACTAACCGAAAATTTGGATTCAAAAAAGCCAAAAACTTATCTGAGGCTACCATCATCCTCGATCCTGGACATGGTGGAAATGATTCCGGTGCATTAGGCATTAATCAAAAAAATGAAGAAAAAACTTACACGCTAAAAACTGCCAATGTTGTAAAAGAAGCATTGGAAAATCAAGGAACTCGCGTTTTTATGACCCGTTCTAATGACACATACGTAGGACTGGCAGCAAGAGCAACGTTATCTAATAGTAAGAAAGCTGATGCATTTATCAGTTTCCATTATGATTCGGCGGCGCAAAACAATTCCGGTTCAGGCGATACAACCTATTACTATCATAAAAATACTTCCCTAAAATTAGCAGAGGCTGTTAATTCGCAACTTAAAACAAAAATTAATTTAACCAATCGAGGGGTTGAATTCGGTGATTTTGAAGTAATTCGTGATAACACACAGCCCGCGTTGTTGATTGAAGGTGGCTATATCAATACAAAAGCTGATTTTAATCAGATTAAAACACAAACTTATCGTAAGCAAGTGGCTTCTGCAGTAACAAATGGGCTAACAAATTTCTTTAGCAAAGATTAAACTAAAACCGATAATTCAGACAAATTGTTAATTTTTCGTTCAGGCTGACTGTTTACTTGAATGAGATTATCAGGATCAAAAAGAATTCCCTGAATACCAGCATTATGGGCTGCCGAAATATCAAGATTGCGATCACCAATCATGATGGCGGTCTTTTTTTCTGCCTGAAATTTCTGAATCAAAAAATTCAAGGAAGCCGGATTAGGTTTTCTTGGGAAATTATTGGCTCCCGTGACGGCACCACTAAAAAGCAATTCAAATCCATGTTTCTGTAACAATTTTTTTGCCTGATCGTCTCGATGAGTTAATAAGAAATTACGGCCATGATTTTGAACATTCTTCTGACATATATCATAGGCACTTTCAAATGGTTGAGCGTTTGCTAACAGTGTTGCTTCATTACTTCGATAGGTTTGTTCTAAATCTTCAGAATTCAATTTATTCTTCGCAGCTACTGTTTTCAATGTTTGGCCTAATGATTCCTGGCGCATTTGCCGATACAATTCGTGTAAATCTTGGTTAGTGACCGTGATGCCGTTTGTCATCAATGCATGTTTAAAGCTTTTGACCATGATTGGATACGTATCAAACAATGTGCCATCAAAGTCCCAGAATAAATCCATAATGCAACCTCCATTTATTTATTAAATTTATTTTTGTAGTTGATCAGTATCAAAAATGATTGTTACAGGCCCATCATTTTGTAAATCTACTTGCATATCAGCACCAAATTCACCAGTTGCAACCGTCATCCCTGCTTCTCCAAGTTTTTTATTAAATGTTTGATATAATATTTCTGCTTTTTTCGGATCACCAGCTTCAGTAAAACTAGGCCGATTGCCATGTTTTGTATTGGCATAAAGTGTAAATTGTGAAACAGATAAAATCTGCCCATCTACTTGTTTGATGTTTAAATTCATTTTTTGATTTTGATCTTCAAAAACACGAAGATTTGTTATTTTATGAACTAAATAATCAAGTTGCTCCTCTGTGTCTTGATCCTCAAATCCTACCAATAAAAGATAACCTTGAGAAATTTTTCCTACTACTTTTTGCTCAATTGACACCTGAGCACGTTTAACCCGTTGTAAAACTACTTTCATTTTTGCATTTCTCCATTCATAGCTAATGTTACAAAGAAAAAGCCCAAATTTTAAAGCAATTCGAAAGAATCGAACTACATTTGGAATTCAGGCCTTACTTTATTTAATGTGACGGACGTTCCACAACGTAGACGTCTTTCACGGTTTTCAAATTATCCATAATACGATTTAAATGTTCTAAATTACGAACACCAACGGTTAAACTAATCGTAACCATGCGATTATGGTCAACTTTGCCATTGACAGAATTCAAATAACGCGTTGTATTATTCACTTTTTTCAAAATATCATTCAGCATCCCATTTCGGTTATATCCTTGAACTTCCAGATCTGCCGAATAGTTATTATGGGAATCATTTGGATCTGCCCATTCCACGCCAATCAACCGTTCATCTTGATTTTCAGCGTGGATAACATTAGGACAGTCTTCCCGGTGAACTGAAACTCCACGGCCTTTGGTAATGTATCCGACGATAGGATCACCTGGAACTGGATTGCAGCAATGACTCAAACGAACCAAAAGATTATCAGCGCCCTCAATGATGACACCACTAGAAGAACTTTTCTTCTTGCGTTCTTTTTCAGTCTCATTTTCATTTGAAATCGTATGATGGTCCTCAAGAAGTTCCTTCTCTTCACGGCGCTTGCGATCCTCTTCTTGCTTAGCACGCACATCATCAGTTAAACGATTAGCAACCCCAGTAGGAGCCAAATCACCAAAGCCAACAGCCGCATACATATCATTAACTGAAGTGTAGTGCAATTTGGTTGCCACTTTTTCCAGCCTATCCGTTTCCAAGATAACAGTTGGATCAAACCCTGTTTGACGTAATTGATGTTCAATAGCTTCCCGGCCCTTTTCAACATTTTCAGATCGATCTTCTTGGCGGAAAAACTGTTTGATTTTATTACGTGCTCGTCTAGTCGAAACTAAATTAATCCAATCGCGACTTGGACCAACTGAATTAGCAGAAGTCAAAATATCAACAATATCGCCATTCTTGATCTTATAATCTAGTGGCACAATTTTGCCATTTACCTTAGCACCAGTTGCATGGTTCCCCACCTCAGTATGAATTGTATACGCCATATCAAGTGGACCAGAGCCCTTTGCTAGTTCAAAAACATCGCCTTTAGGAGTAAATGCATAAACCCGATCACCAAAGAGATCCCCTTTGACAGAATCCATAAAATCAGATGCATCTTTACTTTCATCCTGAAGTTCAACAATTTCCTTAAACCAGTTTAATTTATTGCCAGTATCACTTGATTCAACCTTATCAGTTTTACCTTCTTTATAGGCCCAGTGAGCGGCAACACCATATTCGGCAACCCGGTGCATCTCTTCAGTTCGGATCTGAACTTCTAAGGGTTTACCTTGAGGGCCAACAACCGTCGTGTGCAAAGATTGATACATATTAGCTTTAGGCATTGCAATATAATCTTTGAATCGACCAGGCATTGGTTTCCAACGGGTATGAATTGCACCTAACACCGCGTAACAATCCTTAATAGAATGAGTAATCACTCGAATAGCTAACAAATCATAAATTTGGCTGAACTGTTTATGCTGGTCAACCATTTTACGATAAATAGAATAAATATGTTTAGGACGTCCATAAATATCAACTTCCGTAATTTTTAGATCATCCAGAGCTTTCTTAATGTCCTTGATGGCTAAGGCAATGTATTCCTCACGTTGATCTCGGCGAGAATTCATTAGATGGGCAATTCGATAATATTGCTGGGGATTTAAATAACGTAATGAAATATCCTCTAGTTCCCATTTGATTGTACTGATACCTAAACGATCAGCAAGTGGCGCATAAATTTCCAATGTTTCATTTGCAATGCGTCGTTGCTTATCGGGACGAAGATGTTCCAAAGTTCGCATGTTATGGAGCCGATCTGCTAATTTAACAATAATTACCCGGATATCCTTAGACATTGCTAATAATAGTTTCCGGTGATTTTCAGCTAATTTTTCTTGATTAGATTTATAGCGGATTTTACTAATTTTTGAGACGCCATCCACAATAACCGCAACATCATGACCAAAAAGCTCTTCAATATCGCCTAATGTAATTAAGGTATCCTCAACTGTGTCGTGCAGGAAGCCAGCGCAAACTGTTTCGGGATCCATTTTTAGTTCTGCTAAAATGCCGGCAACTTGAATGGGATGCATAATATAAGGATCTCCCGATTGCCGATATTGATCCTGATGAACATAAGTTGCAAAATCACAAGCCTTTTGGACAAATGCGACGTGTTCTGCGTTCATATATTTCCGACACATATTTAAAACATCCTGAGCAGATAAAACGGGTTCTTGTGACATAATTTAGCCTCCTTTATAAAACTAGAGAACACAAAATCAAATCGATTGTGTGCTCTTTATTTAATCTATTAGTGATTAGTAAATTTGTAAGTTAACTTGTTAAGCCATATGCAATATAGCTAGTAGTCAAATAAATAATCACAAAATAATAACCATATTTCGGTAAGAAGAAGTACGCACCAATCATAAAGAAGATTGGAAATAGCCATATTAACAACCAATGTGCTCGGTTGGCCTTAATCAGAGAACCTAAAATGATGGCGGCTAGCGTGTTAATAATGATCAAAAACCAGAGATCAATAAAGACATGTGAAGCACTTGTAATATGTAAAACAAACGGTAGAAAGATGCCAAGTACAAAAGTGGCAGCCCAATATCGCCATTTTATTTTGTCAAAAAAGCTTAATGTTTTATTCAAATTGATCCCTCCAGTAAAGACTATCAAAGTATATTGCCAATTCTACCTCATTTCAGTAAAAACCGAAATAGCTGTTAAGAAATATAATGGCGCAGTTTCGGCTCGTAAAATTCGCGGCCCCAAACCAACGCTAACAAAACCAGCATCAGTTAAGGTACCAATCTCTGAAGTGGAAAGACCACCTTCTGGGCCAAAAAGAGCCAGTGCTTCGTCATTTGGTCGCATATTGGTAATTTGACGGTGTAATTGGGTATGTTCTCCTTGTTTGGCTGATTCTTCATAAGCAACAATTTTAAATTTTCCAGGCCATTGAACTAATTCCTTTAAACTAGAACAATAAGAAATTGTGGGAATATAAGCTCGATGTGACTGCTCGGCTGCACCTACAGCAACTTTCTGCAATCGTTCAATCTTTCGTGCCACTTTTGCAGTCGGCCATTTGGCAACTGAAAATTCAGTTGGTAAAAAAATGAAATGTCGGGCGCCCATTTCGGTTCCTTTCTGAACAATCGTTTCACTTTTTTCACCCTTAGATAATCCACAAGCAATGGTTACTTCTATCGGTAATTCTACAACATGTTTGAGCTGCTTGGTTGGAAGAACTTCTGCTGACTTTTCAGCGATCCTCTGAATTTTTCCAAGAAAAACCTGATGATTAGCAGCTACAAATTCAGCTTCTTCATTTTCTTTGGCTCGCATCACCCGAACTAAATGATGAAACGTATCACCACTCACCGAAAAAGGTTTTTGGAGTTGAATCGATTGATCTGTAAAATATCGCTGCATTTGATTTACTCCTGTTCATCTTTAATGTTTATTTTGCATCCGCAAAATCTTATTTTCACAACGGATGACCATCCTACTTATATTTTAAAGCCTATTTTACCTCTGTAATACAAATAATGGTTTTATTTTTCATCGCGTGGTATTTGAGCTACTACTGCTCGCCAGTCTTTCATTTTTAAAATTTCGATCACTTTAAATTGTTCATCTTTAAGTGCTGAAATGATTGTTGGGAGTTTGTCCTTAATAATTCCAGATGTAATGAATAGGCCACCCGGTTTTAAACAAGTTTTTGCCTGAGGAACAAGTGGCACAATAATCTCTGCCAGAATATTTGCCACAATGATGTCAGCCTGTGCTTGAATTCCGGCCAACAAATCATTTGGTTGGATCTGAACATTTTTAACATCTGGATTTAATTTCAAATTTTCTATTGCAGAATCGACGGCAACCTGATCAAGATCATAAGCTTGGATTTTACTAGCGCCCATCTTGCTAGCCGCGATACTTAAAACTCCAGAGCCCGTGCCAACATCAATAATTTTTTCACCACCACGCATATACATTTCCAAAGCCTGTAAACATAATTTGGTAGTTGGATGAGTACCAGTTCCGAATGCCATTCCAGGGTCTAATTTTAAAATTTTTTCTTCTGGTAACGTTTTTTGATAACTTTCCCAACTTGGAACCACAGTTAAATATCGAGTCACCCTAACTGGATGATAGTATTTTTCCCATTCAGTTTGCCATTCAGTTTCTTCTAATGGTTTTTGGATAACCTTTCCAGCTCCTGGATCCAAGCCAAAATCGGTTAATTTTTTTACTTGAGATTCAATATTGAAAATGAGACTTTCAATGTCACTTGAAGATGCATAATAACCTGTAACCAAGGCACCACTTTCGATGTGAGGAATATCCTCTAAATCTAAAATTTCACCAAATTTACCAGCTCGTAAATTTTTATAGTCTTCAGCATCTTCAATTTTTACCCCATTTGATCCTGCATCTTCAAAAATGACACTTACAGCATCTACGGCTTCATTTGTAGTTTGTACGCTTAATTCAGTCCATTTCATTTATGCTAACTCCTTTTTATTTGTTATTTTCCCAGCCAAACTGCTTGAAATCAGCATCACGTTTGCGCATTTTTGAAACATACGGATTTCCCTTCACAAAATAACGGAGCAGTTCATTTGTCCAAATTCCCTTGTTAGGCACACCGACACGACCACTTTTTCTAATTTTTGTTGGCGTTAAAGGATTTTCTAGATCTAAACATAATGGTCCCTGATTTAAAAGGGTTCCTTTCAATGCTTTGGGAATGCCAAATGCCTGCATTAATTTTCCAGGTCCACTTGTTAATTCATAAATAGACTGAACTGGTCGGTTACTGCGAAAATCGGTCAGACCATCATGAGGTTGAACCGCTCGGATTAAAACACCCTGTGGATCATTTTCACCTTGCGTAATTAAATTAAGTAACAACTGCGTTCTCATCTGATAGATGTAAATTGTTCCAGCTTCATGATACAAAGGTTCGTTTTTGGGAGTTCGACGATTCTGAAATGCATGAGCTGCCTGATCCTTTACACCAACGTAAGCCTCATCTTCAACAATGTAAGCACTCATTAATTCATCAGCGCTTTTGAATGTAAGCTTTTTCCCCAATAATTCTTGTGCAATTTCAGAAGTTGGTCGTCCGGTTAAAAATTTTTGCACTTGTTTAAAACTAGTATGTAAAAGGCACCCGTAAAATGTAGGAAAA
>NZ_JQBD01000043.1 GCF_001437255.1 Pediococcus damnosus
GGCACCTAGGAAAACTTGACACATACAAAATTATGTTTAAATTGCATCGATGCATGAGATCAGTTGTGTATTCAAGATAACTAATTGTTTCGTGTTGAGCCCACTTACGAAACAAAAATCCAACCAGCCCAAAGGCTAACATACCAATCATTAATAGTAAGAAAAATTTAAAATAAACAATTATTGCATTAGACTGAACCGCGCTATTAACTGAATCGGTTGTACTATCATCGCCACCCAATAGGCTAGAAATAGAACTACCGGCATTTTCCACGGTACTGACACCAGCTTGGGCGGCACGGCCAACCGCAATACTTCCCATCAAAGCCCACAATGCCATCGAAATAACACCAAACCATTGGTTAAATTGTTTAGCAACAATCTGAGATGGCTTTTTCCAGGAATCAACTAAATAGTTCCAATAACCACGGCTAGATTGCTTAAATTGAGCCATCTGTTCTGCTCGAATTCGTGCTTGTACTTGCCGTTGTCGTTCCATTTCGGCCTTCATTTCTGGATCATCCTGGGGCTGAGAATCAGCTTTTGGTTGGTCCTCTGGTTGTTCTTTGGCACCAGTTAAATCTGTAGGGTCAGTAGTTTGATCCTTAAGTGGCTTTCCACATGTCGTACAGAATTTGGCACCAACGGAATTGGTTGCACCACAGTTTGGACAAGTTTGCATAATTAAGTCTCCTTCAATTGATCATTCATATGATCAATAATCATTTTTTATGGCTGTTTGTATGAGGTCAATTTTTCCATTCGGTTAACGGCCTAACTAAGTTTTATGAATCAGGATTATTCATCCCTAATCTCAGATAAAATGTAGCCTCATATCAGCATACCTAATTCTATTATAATAATTTGCATGTCATAATATGTCGTTTTTGATTATTAAATTAAAAAAGTTTTGAAAAGTTTTTTCTAAATGATCCTAAACATTTTGTTCAAATGGTTGACAGATTCTTGCTAATTATTGCGTACAAAGGTGTCAATTAACGCATACACCTTCGTTGGATTCTCAAAAAATGCAATATGTCCAGCATTCGGAATGGTTTCAAATCTTGCATTGGGAAGAGCGTCTGCCACTTTTTTTCCTTCCACGGGTTGATTTAAACCATCGTACTCACCCGTTAAGACAAGCACTGGAATTGTAACTTTATTGGCATCCGTAATCAGATCAAAGTCTTGAAGCGAGTTTGTAATGGCAGCTTGTTGCGTGCCGGTCAGCACAGCTTTTGATGCAATCTTCTTATCAAAACTAGCAATTTTTTCAGCCGTAGTTTGTGGTGCAAAAATCTTTTGCATCATTGTTTGAGCCATTTGTGCTTTAGAAAGGCCGTTTAGCTGTCCCTCTTTGGCTACTTTTTCTGTGGAAGAAGTTGTTCCGCCACCCTTGGTACCAATCAAGACGATCTTTGAAAAAAGATTCGGATACTTTTCTGCCGTCTTAAGCGCAATGTACGATCCCATCGAGAAACCAACGACAATTGGTTTTCCCAAATTATAGTTAGCAATAATTTCAGCGAGGTCGTCGACATGATCATCCAGAGTAAAAGATTTAGGTTTATCACTTTCTCCATGACCACGCGCATCATAACTGACCACATGATAAGCATCCCTATAATGTTCAAACATGGGATCCATATTTTCTTTTGAATACCCACGCCCGTGAAGAAAGATCATGGTTTGCCCACTTCCGGCTTCTTTCACAGCAATATTAATGCCATTGATTTTTTTACTTCTTCATGTGCTTTCATTGGATTCACCTTTCACAAATCATTTAACGTAGTAACTATCTCGTTACCGCCTCATAACATATCTTATTTTAGATCATTCAAGGACTGTAAACACCAAAAAATCCCTCGATTTTATTTTGGAATGAAATAAAATTGAAGGACTTCCAGTAAAAGTATTAAGATTATTCAACTACCAAGACACTATCTTCTAACAATCAGCCAATTAATCCTGATTATAAGCCTAAAAATTACGGAAAATTGGTTGCCATTCGTTAATTGTATAGGAATCTACCAGCCCTTGTATCCAGTATGGATCTTCTTTAATCACATCCATTAAAGATTCCTCATTATCCGCTACCATAACCAGCATAGCTTCTTTTCTATCTTCTGTTCCTGTTTCAAGTGGTCCTGAGACAATCAGATCCCCCTTTTTTAGATGCGCCATTAAATATTCAGCATGTGGCATCAAAAATTTCTTCCATCCTTCAAGATCTGTATGCACATACTTAACCACGAAAAATTTCTTGCCATCTTTCGTAGCTTTTTTAGCCATTTCAGCTTGTACTTTTTGTAACTGTTCTTTTGTATATTCCATGTCGTACCTCCGTAATTTCTGAATTAATGCTAATATATTTGTACGATTTAGTTTAACGGATCGTGTAATTCATTTCACTAAAAATGAATTACACAAAAACACCCTAAAGCCAGCTCAAAACAACTAACTCTAAGATGTCTTATTTTTGTTAATTTATCAATACACTATCAATCGGATACTGCTTCTAGCTGCTTCAAAATTATTCCGGCAACCTTTTCTGGTCGATCTATCCATGGCATATGTCCTGCTCCTTGTATTTCATGCAACTTTCCCTGTGGTGAAGCTTGTGCAATTTTTTCTCCTAATGCAGGCTTCTCGAAAGTATCATTACTTCCCCATAGCAAGGTCATCGGAACCTTCATAGTAGCAAGTTGTTCAGCAGTAATTCCGTTATGCTTCTTGGGATCATTCATAGCCTGCAGTAAACTGATTGTGGATAAACTGTAGCTTGGCAACTGATCAAAAGCAAAGGTAGCTTCAGCAAATGAATGTGGCAATCTTGCGACAGCATCCGGATCCGTCCCCATCACTTTCTGATTACGTAAGGCATGGTCGGCATCTTTAGGAACAACGATTTTTCCTGCCACTTTTGATACACCTGGTAATGCCATCGCTTTCAAAAATCCTGGTGTCTTTTCCATTAAAATACGACCAGGATTACCAGTAGTAATCACTTGTGTAACCCGCTCTGGATGAGCCAACGCATACCAAGTACTCCAATGAGCGCCCATTGAGTGCGAAAGGATTGGTACTCGTTTCAAATTCAATTGGTCCAAGACACTTGTAAATAATTTAATGGCAAAATCATGCACATCCACTTGATTGTGATCAAAGCCATCACTTAGCCCACCACCTGGTCGAGCCATTATGTAAAACTTATAGCCAGGTAGTTTATCAAGGAGCGGGATCCATGGATATGGGTCGCCAGTGTTCCCAGGAACTATTAAAACTGGCTTTCCTTCACCAACCGTGAGAACCCGAACCTGAAGCCCCTGAAATGTTAACCAGTGACTTTCACCCGTCAGCCCGTAATCTTTAAGTAAATTTGTTTCTGCTGCTCCAGCTTGATTAAAAACTTTACTTTCATGATCCAGAATTGGTTGTGTCATGTTAATAACCCCCATTTATTTATTTACAAATTTCGCATAGTCTTTTCCTAATTCAAAATGAATAACCTGCTCAATTTTAAATTAGATAGTAGAAATACCTTCTACATTTGCCAAAGAATCGTAAACTATAACCTTACAGTATTATTATACATTAGAAAACTAATTTCAAATAAAAGAACCTACTCCTGTTTTCTTTGTTTTCGATGAAATTCGAAAATCACTACCACTAATCTACAATTCCCCTAATAAGTCATCCATTGATTCAACGCCACCGTAAAGATCAAAAGACTGATTGAACGCCCTAGCATCAGCAATTGACAGCACCACCATATTTGCCACGTCAGCCCGCGAAACAACATCATTATTTCCCGTTTTGTGAAATGACCCTTTGCCAGTTAGAGACCCATCAGACAAAATTGGTGGACGCACGACCGTATAGATTAATCCACTGTGCTTAAGCTCTTTTTCCGCATAATATTTAGCAATGTAATATTCAGGAATATCATAAATGTTCCACGTTGCCCGGTCCGCTGCACCAGCGGCCGAAACCATCAAGTAGCGTTTGATGCCAACTCTTTTGGCTGCATCCATCAACTTAACCGCACCATCTAAATCCAACCACTCAGCTTGCTCTGGATGAGATTGACTAGCACCTGCCGCAAAGATAACCACATCAACATTGCCCAGTTTACTAGCAATTTCAGCCACATTTTCTTTTATCAAATCAAATTTACGAACACTTACATCTAATTTGGATAACTTTATATTACCGTTTCCGCTATGGTTTCCTACGATAACGTTCTTGTTTTCGTTTACTAATTGTTTTACAATTTGAAAACCCGTTCTTCCTGTTCCACCTATTACTAAAACTGTCATAATTAGTCTCCTATTTTTCAAAAAATGTTGGCGAATCAATTTCGTCATCAATCACACTCAAGGCATCCCTCAATTGGTCCATATCAGCTAAAATTTTGTTTTTCTGTCGTAAAAGTAACTCTTGTCTTTTAATACGAGCGCTTTTGTCTTGATCTGAAATACAAACATATTGCGCTAACGTTCCTAACGTTAACCCACTAGCATGTAACTTCTTCAATTTCTTTAACCACACAACGTCTTCTTCACTAAATTCTCGTTGTTGCTGTTGATTGCGTTGCACCGAACATAGCAACCCCAAATCATCATAATATCGAATAGTAGAAATCGGTGTACCGGTTAATTTGGCAATTTCAGATATCTTCACGATAAACGCCCTCCTTGACTAAATATTTTACTACCTCAAGTATACTTGAGCACAAGTACTTTTTTAATGCCATTAGTTAGTTGTCAAATAATTATTTTTAATTTAGTTTTAAGTCGCTTGTATCACTCATTAACTCCGATATATTCCTGTTTTCATATCTATGCATTTAAACAAAAATTTTATTCACTAAATTTCGGCGACAATCTGGCACCCAATGGCAACACATTGGTGTACTTTAGGAATGATTTAAGTTATACTATATCTAGTAAGGGGGTCTATAATTATGAACACAAAATCTAAAGATACCCGCCTCAGTATTCGTATCGAACCGGAACTTAAATCTGCCGGACAAGATGTTGCAAAAGATATGGGGATGGATTTAACAACTGCTGTTAAAATGTTTATTACTGCTATGGTCAAAGAACAACGTTTACCTTTTGAACCAACCAGTCTTCCGGTAGAAACATTACAAGCTTTATGTGAATCTGAACACCATAATGATTATAAAACCTATAGTAGCGCAAAAGAAATGTGGTCCGATTTAAATGTATAAAGCAAATCCTTTACCCACATTCAGGCGGGATGTCAAACATCTGGTAAAAAAACACTATCCAATTGAAGATTTAAAACATGTTGTTGATCTACTTTTAGAAGGTACCCATCAAGATGAACTACGCCTTAAATTTGACGATCATCAGCTGGTATCTAACAGTGCATGGAAAGGTCATCGTGAGTTACACATCAATAAAAGCTACAACAATAATTGGTTACTAATTTATCGTATTGACAAAGAAGACCTAGTTCTCGAATTAGTTCGGTCAGGATCGCATAAAGATTTACTTGGTAAATAATCAGAAACTCAATATGCTAACATGCAAGTGTCACTAATAGTCGGCTCCTTTCTGAATTCTTACCATCCTCATGGCAATATTTTAACCACATTGTAAAAATATCAAAATAGCCTGTTAATCAAGTTTAGTTAATGATTAACAGGCTATTTATTGTCTTATTAAGACAAATTATTTTTATCGAAAATTAAATCATTCGCAAAGATTGTTTGGAAACTGGCGCTGGAAACTCTAAGTCGATTTCTTTCATTTCTTCAGCAGACAATGTAATGCTACCAGCCTCAATGTTTTGTTTCATATGATCAATATTACTTGTTTGGGGAATCGCCAGGATATCTTTAGCTTGAATTGTCCATGCAAGTAAAATTTGCATGGCCGTTACCTGGTGATTATGGGAGATTTGTTGAATAATGGCATTCTGCGTAAGTTCTTGTCCACGGGAATCACCCTGATCAATTGGCGCATAAGCGATCAATGGCAATTGATGGTCACGTTGCCATGGTAATAAGTCATACTCAATCCCGCGATTAGCAAGATTGTACAAGTCTTCATTGGCAAAAACTTGATCACCTTGTGGCAAATTATAAAGGCCTTCCAAATCTGCCGTATCAAAATTTGAAACACCCCAATGCCGAATTTTACCTTCTTTTTGCAGTTCAATTAGCCCAGCAACTGTCTCTGATAACAGCACTGGACCTCGCCAATGAAGCAAATACAGGTCGAGATAATCTGTTTTTAGCCGTTTGAGACTACTACTTAATGCCTGTTTCATTTTCTCTTTAGTCGCATTTTGTGGATAAAATTTACTGATCAAAAAAACTTTTTGCCGATCAACTTCCTGTAAAACATCACCCACTAATTTTTCTGCATTTCCTGCACCATACATTTCGGCAGTATCAATAACTGTAGCGCCGTGGTTTAGTCCATAAAGAATGGTCGCTTTCTCCTGCGCATAAGTTTGTGGATTATCACCCATGTGCCAAGTACCAATGCCAATTGCGGGTAAATTAACACCTTTAAAATTTAATTGTTTCATATCGTATAATCCCCCTTTGACCACTTCATTTTACGCTCTCCAATCGTTCGTTCAAAACTTTTACTACCGTAACGTTTCGTAAATAAAATTTGTGCCTCAAAGTTCTTCAATTTTATAATTCTAGCTCGATTGACTTCCCTAATTTCTGTAGTCTACAATGAAGTTATGAAAAAAGACGCTATCTTACGCTATGCATGCGCATGGCAAACAAAATGGAAAATCCAGTTTAATAAACTAAATTTGTTAAGCATAATTTTAAACTGGAGGATTAATAATGGGATATTTATATTTAGGAATTGCGGTAATTGGCGAACTTTTAGGCACAAACTTATTGAAGGCTTCAAATGGATTTACAAGAATTGGCTTTTCAATTGGCTCGCTACTTGCCTACGCCTTGTGCTTTTACTTCTTATCAATCGCGATGAGAACAATCAACCTCAGCATTGCTTATGCAATATGGGCAGGGGTTGGAATTGTCGCTACGACGGTTCTTTCTGTGCTGATTTGGCATGAACAAATCAATCTAACTATTATTCTAGGGATAATTTTAATCGTAGTTGGCTCAATTTTGTTAAATCTACATGTTGAGTAACACAAACTAGATTAACCCAGATAATTTCATACTAAAATCTAACCACCCACATCCTTGGGTGGTTTTTCAAATACTGACCAAACAATAACTTCTTCAAAATAGCCACAAGGCTTACCTCAGACCAGTGGATTCACCCGATACCAACCCAGTTTTATCCCCGACGTTGATAAACCAAAACTGTTAACGGCATAAATATTAAAACAGTGATACCATCTTAAGCTAGAATTTCAGAAGCTGTTTGCCAATCAGTATTTAAAACAGTTTAAAAAATAGCTATCATTCACACTTTAATTTGCAAATGATAGTTTTAAATTGAAACGGCTCTTGATATTTACTTATAAGTTATAAAACTGGCTTGTGTTCCACTTTATAAAATAATCTAATCTGATCAGCAAGATAAAAAGACACGACCGCATAACGATCAATGGCTTCGATGTTTGTTAACGAACGATTTTTAATGGTTAGCCCTTTCGTCCTTATTAGTTCTAAACTCTCTTTTCATTTTCAAACTCTTTAAGGTAGCTGCACTCCTTGGACGCCAACTTCATAGGTCCATTTTTTAATGGCACCCATATCATTTGAACGGTAATAATCCGCAATTAATTCGTTCCACTTTTCCCAATGATTGAGCGGGATATTAATAAGGCCCACCCCATTATCAATCATCAATTTATTAGCAACTAACGTGGCTGTCCTTTTATTGCCATCCCAAAAAATCTGGTTTCGCATGCTATGATACATTAGAGTCATAGCTTTGTCAGTTATACTAATAGCAGAATTAGCCAATAATTCAGTTAAAAACTTTTGCTCTTTTTTTTCGTTTACCGGATCTGGCACAAAATCTTCATCACTTCCAATTTGTACCAAACCGCCACCAGTACGTAACTCTCCCGGTGCCAATGAGTCTTGTGCCGCGACAACTGCATTAATTTTTTTCATATAATTTAATGTTAGCGCTTCTTTTTGTGGTTGCACAACCATTTCCCAGCCACGCTTCAAGTTCACAATTGTATTCATATCCTTTACACTGACACCAGAAACACCCATCCCATCCATAATTGTCTGAGTTTGAGGCAAAGTCGTACTAACCCCTTCAAATCGGGAATTGGTGTGCACTAACCTTGTGAAATTTTTTTTTGCAAATCTAATATTTTGTTCACGAGTTAAACTGTATTTATCAGCGTATTGCATAGCTTTTAGGGCTCCCATCGTTTTGTGACAACTCGAACTTGAGTTTTCTTTAACCACATTATACAACAAAGCCTATTGGACTATTGTTAAACATCTACTTTACATTGTATCTATTCACTAAAAAAATCTAAAAAAAAGACGTTTTAGCGTCTTATATTTCTTCATTTAATGTGTAACACATTGTCATGACATAATTCTAAATTGATATATCCACTTAACTGTAACCCTTAATTTGCCGTAGCCTATCAACTTATTTATCAAGACTATCATTGTAGCTACTTTCTGGCTTGATTGCATCTAGGTATGTTCGAATCTTAGCCTTTTGCGATTGCGTACTGTAATAATCATTTTTAAGTCTGGTTAACGTGACCGTTTTGGTTCTAAAATAGCCATCCGCAACTGATTTACGTGGTATCCATTCTTTATAAGTTACGATATTACCATTTGTTTTGTAGTAAATAAAGCTAGTTGGATCGCCATTAGCTGTCATATAACTATAGCCATCAACTTTACTACCATGACCGTCATAATTGGTTCCATACCACATTGTTCCATCAACGTACTCTTTAAACCACTTTGGATCTGTCATCAAGGACACAAGTACACCAATTGTTTTATCATTGATTTTTGACGTTGTAACCGAGCTATTACTTGCACTTGACTCAGTCGAACTAACTTGCGTGCCACCTGCAATTTTGGCAAAGTTTGATTTAACGGCTGTATTTTGAGTTTCTCCTAAATCAGGAGTTCCATCTCTACTCTGATCTACCAACACAACGGGCTCACCATCATGAAAGGCAAAAAAGTATGTAATATGATTTGGTAGTGGCGGCTCTGTCCCATTGTAATTGTATATGGCAACCACGTTATATGAATTACTCCCTTTGCCGTTCTTACTCCAGCCAATTGAAGTTTTTGCACCATTCACGGTTACCTTGGTCAAATTATCAGGATAAACAGTTCCTACTGAAGTTTTTATCGAATGCTCACCGTCATACTTAACATAACTTTGTTTCATTGTTGGTGCCCATTTATCAATGAACGTTTTTAGTTGTGCATCTTTCGTACTATCCCATAAAGTATCTGCTTGTTTTTGGCTTGAAGAGCTAGTCACTTTACTTGAAGCTTCCTTACTGGTATTACGCTTACTACTGTTACTTTTTACCGAACTAGAAGTCGTTTTTTGACTTGCTACCTTACTTGTTTTGGCCTGCGTTCCACATCCGGTTAAGATTAACGCTCCAGCAACTAATGCCGTTGCCAATTTAATTTTGTTATTTTTCATAATATTTCTTCCTATTCCCTATTTACTGCTAATATCTTTCATGCCAGTCATTTTTATTCGTATGCCCGGAATTTATTTTCTATACTCCATGAAACAGCTTCTTCTGCACATTTAAACAATATCGAATCAAAAATGTAGAAATAAACAAAATAAACCCCCGCCAAGACTTATCCTGACAGAGGTTTATTAAAGAAAATGATGGGAAACCAGATTATTCTAATAATGAAGAAACATTATTTTATTGATGTTTCTCTTCCATAACACACTGGTTTTTATTCCCATTCTACCGTTGCCGGGGGCTTGCTCGTGATGTCATACACGATTCGATTAACATGATCAACTTCGTTTACAATGCGCACAGAAATCTTCTGAAGCACATCCCACGGAATGCGGGCAAAGTCTGCCGTCATCCCATCAACGGAATTAACCGCCCGAATTCCAACCGTATAATCATATGTCCGGCCATCACCCATGACACCAACACTCTTAATGCCAGGCAAAACAGTAAAGTACTGCCAGATATCACGATCTAAGCCAGCTTTTTTAATTTCATCACGCAAAATCCAATCACTATCGCGTACAATGTTTAATTTATCTTCAGTAATTTCACCAAGAACTCGAATTCCCAAACCAGGACCTGGGAATGGTTGTCGCCAAACTAAATCGGAAGGCATCCCTAGTTTCTCGCCTAAATCACGTGCTTCATCTTTAAATAAAGTCCGTAACGGTTCGATCAACGTAAAATGCATGTCCTTTGGTAAACCACCCACGTTATGATGAGATTTAATCGTTTGCGCTGTATCAGTTCCACTTTCAATCACATCAGTATACAAAGTGCCTTGTGCTAAGAAATCAATGCCATGTAATTTTTGAGCTTCATCATTAAATACTTGAATAAACTCATTGCCGATAATCTTGCGTTTCTTTTCAGGATCAGAAACACCGACCAATTTGTCCATGAATCGTTTTTGAGCATCCACTTTAACAACGTTCAGACCAAACTTACCTTCAAGACTGTCCATTACTTGTTTAGCTTCGCCCTTACGCAACAGACCGTGGTCAACAAAAATACTGGTTAATTGATTTCCAATGGCTTTATGCAATAAAACACCAACAACACTGGAATCCACTCCACCAGAAAGACCAAGTAAGACTTTACGATCGCCAACTTCTTCACGAATCTTTTTGATTTGCAAGTCAATGAAATCATCCATCGACCAGTTTGCACTCGCTTCACAGACATCAAATGCAAAATGTTTCAGAATCTCATTTCCATACTGGGTATTACGAACCTCAGCATGAAATTGAATTCCGTAAAATTTACGTTTTGGATCTTCAATTGAAGCAATGGGACAGTTCTTGCTGGTTGCCACAGAAGTAAAACCTTCGGGCACCTGTTTAACTAAATCACCATGACTCATCCAGACTGTTTGATGACTTGGTAAGCCTTTAAACAAAGGTGTTTGTGCATCTGTCACATCAATATCAGCATGACCGTATTCACGATTATCTGCTGATTCAACTTTTCCACCTAAGTTATAGGCCATCAACTGCATCCCATAACAGATTCCTAAAATTGGAATGCCCAACTTATAAATTTCTGGATCAACCCGAAAAGCATCCTCATCATAGACACTGTTGGGTCCACCAGAAAACACGATTCCTTTCGGATTGAGTTTTCGAATTTCATCTGCTGAAATCTTGTGTGACATCAATTCCGAATAAACGCCAAATTCGCGAATTCTTCGTGTGATTAGTTGGTTATACTGACTTCCAAAATCCAAAACAATGATTTTATCAAATTGCGATAAATCTACATTCGCCAAGCCTTTCACCTCATTAATATTAGTTTGAGTAATAAAAACATTCTGGTTTAATTCTATCTATTATAAAGCTTAAAGTAAAGCCAGTTTGAAACATGATTTGTCCCAAACTGGCTTATTTAATATAATTATCAAGTTAAACTTAGTATTTTCGTAAATACACCTTATCCATGGCGTGGTGTTCAATCTTATGCAAAATCAAATTGGCTCGGGAACGGGTTGGTAAAATAAACTCATTCAAGTTAGGCAAATCAACAGTTTTCCAAACCTTTTTGGCTTCCGCAAAGGCTTTTTCACGTGGCCATTGAGCGTATTCGTAATAGTAATCGTCTGGATTATGAAAGGCCGTATCTAGCAAAATACCAAAGCGTTCTAAAAACCACTTCTCAATCAATTCAGGATCTGCATCAACATATACAGACCAATCGAAAAAGTCACTAATGTAAATGTTTTGATTGGAAGGTAACTGTAAAACGTTAATTCCTTCAACAATCAAAATGTCAGGATTATTAACCGTTTCAAACTGATCGGGCAAAACATCATAGCTTTGATGCGAATACAGTGGTACCTGGATCTTTTTTTGACCATTTTTAACCGAACCCATAAAATCCAGAAGGCTTTCCATATCATAGCTTTCTGGAAACCCTTTGCGAGCTAAAATACCTCTTTTTTCAAGTTCCGCGTTTGAATACAAAAAGCCATCGGTTGTAATTAGTTGTGACTTTAATTTAGGAAAGAAATTTGTCAGTAGGACCTGTAGCAATCTGGCGGTCGTACTTTTACCAACTGCCACACTACCGGAAATGCCAATCACAAACGGCACCTTTTTTTCTGGCAAACTCAAAAAATTTGTTTTTGTAGCTTGCCAGTCTTGAAAACTGCAAAATTTCTTAATCAGCAGGTGAACAAGCGGGACATAGATATCCTGAACATCCTGTAAGGAAATTCGGTCATTTAAGGCCTTGATTGCCTTTAATTGTTGCCCAGATAATGGCAATTTGGCTTCTGGAGCAAGCTTTTTCCAATCATCCTTTAAAAATCGATAGTAACTACGATCTTCTTCTACCATTTCATTTCTCCACTAAAACTTAATCCAGTTTATACAAACTTGAATCAATCCGATCCAACAAGCGTGACATTTTTTCAGTCGCAACAATTGTCAACCGGTGCATGGCTCGCGAACAAATTGTATAAAGTAACTGACGTTCATCTTCATCGTGATACATAGCATCGGAAGCATCCCAGACAATCACAGCATCAAATTCAAGTCCCTTGGCCAAGTATGAAGGAACAACCACAACCCCTTCGGCAAGCCGTTGGTTCTCTGTTTTAATTAACGTCACGCGTTCGCCCTGGTTACGCAGGCCCTCGGTAATCTTTTGACACTCGGCCACAGATTTACCAATGATTGCCGTAGATTCGCCATCTTTTTGATTTTGGGACATTTGCGCTTGGACGCGTTTGACAGCCAAATCAAAACTAGGTTTCACGCTGACAACTGGCAAGTCGCCTTCTCGATGAAAGGCCTCAATCGCCTCACCATTTTTCAAAATTTCTTTTGTAAAATCGGTAATTTGCTGTGTAGATCGATAAGATTTTTCAAGTTGAATAACTCGCGTCTTCTCTTTATCAAACATAGTGGATAACTCAGCCAACAACGTAGAGGTACTTTCGTTACTATAAATGGACTGATTCAAATCACCCAATAAAGTAAACTTAGCGCGTGGATAATTGTACTTTAGGTAAGCTAATTGAAAGGCTGTGTAATCTTGAATTTCATCAATAAAGACATAGCGCATATCCCGTTCGTCCTTTTTCCCAACAATTAAATCATAGAGGTACAGGTAGGCAGAAGTATTATTCAAAGAGATCGCATGGTTCTTCAAACTGGCGACAACCTCTTCCACATAGGTCTGCCAATCAGCCTGTGTTAAACCAGCCTTCTCCAAATTAATCAAATGTGGCACACTTCTTAAAAAGTGGACATACTGTGCATTGATGTTTAGGAACCGATTATGCACAATCGCGTTTCTTACAGGTTGCAGAGCTTGAATAACCAGTTTACGTGCCAAAAATTTAAATTCTTTGTCACTATCATCAAACTCTTTAGGTTCACCACCGTAAAGTTTCTCAAGATCTTCATGGTTCAACGATTGAACAGCTTGTTCGGCCCATTTAGAGCGAACTTCACTACCAATTCGTGAATTCAACGATTTTAGCAACGCTTCTTTCGTCGCATCCAACCGATTCCCCAAACGATAGTTTTCATTATAACCGTAATAGATTCCTTGAATTTTTTCCTGACTGGCAAATGGCTTGTCATGGAACATCAAATTACGGAACTTCATATCAGCCGAGCCGAGATGTTCAGCATATTTAGTCACAGCATCAAAATAAACCAAACTATTTTCTAAGGTTCGAATCTTTTTGGAAACTGAATCTGTCCGACTCTCAAAACGTTGTTGCAACGTTTCGACTTCCATATTAGGAATGCGACGTTTGGTAAATTGATAGTAGGTCATTTGAACCATGTTATGTTCGCCAAGTTCGGGTAACACTTGATCGACGTAATCATTAAAAATTTGGTTTGGCGAAAACATGATTACTTGACTAGCCGTTAAATTTCCCCGATAACGATACAAAAGATAGGCCACTCGCTGCAAAATTGCGGCCGTTTTACCAGATCCGGCAGCTCCTTGCACAAACAAAAGATCCGAATGCGTATCCCGAATAATCTTGTTTTGTTCTTTTTGAATGGTTGAAACAATACTCTTCATCTTAGTATCAGAAGAGTTTCCAAGTGCCTTAAGCAGCATTTGATCGCCAATGGTTTCATTCGTATCAAACACCGTGACGATTTTGCCGTCTTCAATGGTAAATTGACGTTTAAGCTTTACGTCAACTTCTTGTGTGCCATCGGGCGTTTCGTAGGAAACATTTCCTAATTCGCCATCATAATAAACGCTTGAAATTGGTGCCCGCCAATCATAAATCAGAAAATGATCTGGCGTATCTGAAAATGATCCGAGCCCAATATAGATAGTCTCGTCACTTTTTTCACCGGCCTCATGAAAATCAATGCGCGCAAAATAAGGCCGTTTTTCAAGTCGTTTTAAGACGTTTAATTGTTGACTTGCGTGTTGCCAACTATTTTGACGCTCTGATAGTAATTGTTGCTGCTGACGGACCGAAATCGCCGTATCCATCATTCCAGAATATGTGCTTGTATTTATACGAACTTCATTTGAAAAATTCTTATCAATAGATTTAGAGTCTGTTTCTGCTTTTTTAGCGTCTTTACTGGATTTTGCAATTGCCTCTTGAACCTTGGTGATCACACCATCGAGATGCTTTTGTTCATACTTTTGAATTGAATCTGTCATGAAACCCCTCCAAATTGCTTGTTGTGACGATAAGTGACACAAAAATCGGAAACTTCATGCGCGTAAACTTGCCGCAAAAAATTCTAATAAATTAAGTAAATATGATACCACTCTTTTGCCGACAACTCAACGATTGTCCTTCCTATACTATAAGGAGATTTCCATTCCTAATGAATTGCAGAGAAAGAATTTGAGTTCGCCGCCCCATTCATCAATTCGATACTGTCTTTATATTTAATCCTAAAACTTGAAAGTGTACAGCTCCACTTAATTATCCAGTACAAAAAGTTTAAAAAAATCAAATTAGTTAGGATGTCGTCTTCCAGAAAATTTTGGTTGTAACGTAGTAGGCACGACTGCTTTCAGACTGATTCAAAATTATATTTAACGAAAAGTTTATTATGACAACGTTCATACGAGCTATCTAAAGACAACAGCTTCCCTAGTTCGGAGGCGTTTTGGCCTCAGGGGTGAA
>NZ_JQBD01000044.1 GCF_001437255.1 Pediococcus damnosus
CTCCACCAATACGATTTGACAGAGACCCAAACAGTTTTGACTGTTTGGAGGGTTCTATTTATCTATCAAGCTTAATGATTAGTCCTTACTTGATGAACCACCATTTTTCTTGATAATATCTTCTTGAATTGACTTAGGAACTGCTTCGTAATGATCAAATGTCATTGTGAATGTTCCACGGCCCTGTGAAGCTGAACGCAATGTTGTGGCATAACCAAACATTTCTGAAAGTGGTACGAATGAATGAATTTCTTCAGCACCCGAAATAGCTTCCATACCTTCAACACGGCCACGACGAGCAGTAATTTGGCCCATGATATCGCCCATGTACTCTTCAGGGACACGAACTTCAACCTTCATAACGGGTTCCAAAATTACTGGAGCAGCTTTCTTAGCAGCATTATGAAGAGACATTGATGCAGCTACCTTAAATGCAGCTTCACTAGAATCGACTTCATGATAACTACCATCGTATAACTTAGCTTTCAAATCAACCAATGGATATCCGGCAAGAACACCGTTACCCAAAGCTTCACGTAAGCCTTGTTCTACAGCTGGGATAAATTCACGAGGAACAACACCACCAACGATGGCATCTTCGAATTCAAATCCTTTTCCTTCTTCGTTAGGCTCAAATTCAATCCAAACATCACCATACTGACCTTTACCACCGGACTGACGCACAAACTTACCTTGTGCAGAAGCTTTCTTTGTAAAGGCTTCACGATAAGCAACTTGTGGTGCACCAACCGTTGCTTCAACGTTAAATTCACGTTTCATACGGTCAATGATGATATCCAAATGTAATTCACCCATTCCGGCAATTAATGTTTCGCCGGTTTCAGGATCTGTTTCAGCCTTGAATGAAGGATCTTCTTCAGCAAGCTTTTGTAAAGCAACATCCATCTTGTCTTGATCAGCCTTAGATTTTGGTTCAACGGCAACCTGGATAACTGGATCAGGGAATGTCATTGATTCCAAATGTAATGGATGATCAGGATCAGTCAAAGAATCACCGGTTGTGGTATTCTTCAAACCAATTGCAGCTGCAATATCACCTGAGAAAACTTCTGGAATTTCTTGACGGTGATTAGAATGCATTTGTAGTAAACGACCAACTCGTTCACGTTTGTCCTTTGTAGAGTTCAAAACATAAGAACCAGATTCCAATGTTCCTGTATAAACTCGGATATAAGTCAAACGACCAACGAAAGGATCCGTAGCTACCTTAAATGCCAAAGCAGAAAATGGCTTGTCGTCTCCGGCAATCAATTCAACTGGTTTGTCTGTTTCTGGATCTATCGCATTGTATGGTTTAACATCCAATGGTGATGGTAAGTAGTCAACAACAGCGTCCAACATCATTTGGACACCTTTGTTCTTGAAAGCTGAACCAGCTAATACTGGGAAGAGTTCAAGGTTTAAAGTACCTTTACGGATAGCAGCCTTGATTTCATCCTTACTGATTTCTTCACCATCAAGATACTTTTCCATGATGTCGTCATCAATATCAGCTAATTGTTCGATCATTGCAGTCCGACACTTTTCAGCTTCTTCTTTGTAATCATCTGGAACATCAACTGTATCCCATTCAGTACCTAACTTATCTTCATCGTAAAGATCAGCTTTCATTTCAACAAGGTCAATGACCCCTTCAAAGCTATCCTCAGCACCGATTGGCATTTGAATTGGTAAAGCATTAGCTTGTAAACGATCTCTAAGTGATTGAACAGAGAAATCGAAGTCAGCCCCAACTTTATCCATCTTATTTGCAAAAACAATCCGAGGAACACTGTAATCAGATGCTTGACGCCAAACTGTTTCAGTTTGAGGTTCCACACCTGCTTGAGCATCAAGGACCGTAACGGCACCATCTAACACACGTAATGAACGTTCAACTTCAATAGTGAAATCAACATGTCCTGGTGTATCAATGATGTTAATTCGGTGATCTTTCCAAGCAGCAGTCGTTGCAGCAGACGTGATTGTAATTCCACGTTCCTGTTCCTGTGCCATCCAATCCATTTGTGAAGCCCCATCATGAGTTTCACCAATTTTATGAATCTTACCTGTGTAATACAAAATCCGCTCTGTAGTTGTCGTTTTACCAGCATCAATATGTGCCATGATTCCGATATTACGAGTCTTTTCAAGTGGAAATTCTCTTTTGTTAGCCATATTAAAAAATGTTTCTCCCTTCAAGTGGATGGTTAAAGAGTCAAATTAGAAAAAATGACTACTATATGGGCTCCATATAATAGCCATTCGTTGTTGCTCCCAAACTAAATTGGCTAAGCAACAAGTGAAAAATTACCAACGATAATGAGCAAATGCTCGGTTGGCTTCAGCCATTTTATGTGTATCTTCACGCTTTTTAACTGAAGCACCTGTATTATTTGCAGCGTCCATGATTTCACGAGCAAGACGTTCTGTCATTGTGTGTTCACCACGAAGGCGTGAATAATTCACGAGCCAACGAAGACCTAAAGTTGATCGACGGTCTGGACGAACTTCAATAGGTACTTGGTAGTTAGAACCACCAACACGACGAGCCTTAACTTCAAGAACTGGCATAATGTTCTTCATTGCTTCATCAAATACCTCGGTTGGTTCGTTACCAGTCTCGGATTTGATAAGATCAAATGCATTATAGAGAATTTTTGAAGCTGTACCACGTTTACCATCTAACATTAAATGGTTAATTAAACGAGTTACTAATTTTGAGTTGTAAATTGGATCAGGTAATACTTCACGTTTTGATGCTGGGCCTTTTCTTGGCATTTAAACTACCTCCTTACTTCTTAGGTTTCTTTGTACCGTATTTAGAACGGCTTTGTTTACGATCTGTAACACCGGCTGTATCAAGAGCACCACGGATAACGTGATAACGAACACCAGGTAAATCCTTAACACGGCCCCCACGGATAAGCACAACACTATGTTCCTGAAGGTTATGGCCAATTCCTGGGATATATGCAGTAACTTCAATCAAGTTAGAAAGACGTACACGAGCATATTTACGTAAAGCAGAGTTAGGTTTCTTAGGTGTCATTGTTCCGACACGAGTTGCAACTCCACGTTTTTGTGGAGCTGGGTTAGCAACTGCTTTTTTCTTCATGCTATTGTAGCCATAATTCAAAGCAGGAGCCTTCGATTTAGAACCGTGTGAATGACGGCCCTTACGAACCAATTGGTTAATTGTAGGCATTGATTTGTTTCCCCTTCCAAATTTAAAATCTTTTTAGTTTAAGCACACACATCCAGGTGGTCCTTTTTTGATTATAAAAAAACGCGCCTAAACATCGCTTTGTACCACTGTTTCCAGTCAGCATGTCTGTCTAATACAGAACCTGTCCACAAAAGCACCTTTTTTAGATTATCATCATCCGCATAACTTGTCAATGATTTTTCAATAATCGTTCTTGAACATCGCCTGCTATGACACCATTTAGTGGAATAACAAGTAAATTTAAAACGATCCCAAATCAACCGATTATAATTTAATGCACAAAAATGCTTTCAAACTTCGTATTTATAATTAACGGAGGTAATACTATGCTTATTCAAATTTATTTTTTTATAATCGGTTCAATCGTTGGCTCCTTTTTAACGCTCTGCACTGATCGACTAGCTATTCATCAATCAATCATTTCACCACGGTCGCATTGTTTTAACTGTCAGCATTTATTAGGAATTTATGATCTCATCCCCATTCTCAGTTACTGTTTACTTAATGGTAAATGTCGTTATTGCAAACAGGCATTTCCACCCAATTCATGTTTTACTGAACTCGCTTTGGGGTTACTTTACATAAAACTTAGCACTTTTATACATCAGCCGCTCACACTAATTTTCAATCTTATTATCACCACTATTTTAATTTATTTAAGTATAGACGATTTAAAACACACTTATGTGAATGGTTACTTAATTGGCATTTTAGGACTTCTCGGTCTTCTATATCATCCGACTAACATAACCCTCATCTTATTTTTATTGCTTTTAATAAGTGTTTTTTCTTCTTTTCAGTATTCAACCATTTTTAAAGGGCTTGGTGAAGCTGACTTTGAGCTTTTTATCGTTTTTACCATCCTTCTCGATCTACGAACCCTACCGCTTATTCTTCTTTGCTCGTCTTTAACATGTTTAATTTTTACCCTTGGTTTGCAAAAAATAACTCCTCGTCAAATTCCTTTCATTCCCTACTTAGTATTTGGCTATTTTTTGGCCACTGCGTAATTTTATGTACTCAAAAAGGCAGCCTTGATATGAAATCAAGGACTGCCTTTTTAATTCAACAGATCTAAACACCAATTATTTAGATGTTTCTGTATCCATTTCTTTTTGAACATCACTAAGTGACTTTGGTTCTGCCACTTTTCCACCAACAGCCTTAGGAATAATCTTACGATAATCAGGCATCCCTGTTCCAGCAGGAATGATCTTACCAATAATGACATTTTCCTTCAAACCAACAAGTGGATCATTCTTACCACGAATTGCAGCATCAGTTAGTACTCGCGTTGTTTCCTGGAATGAAGCAGCTGACAAGAAACTATTTGTTTCCAAAGCAGCTTTAGTAATTCCAAGTAAAACAGGACGAGCAGTTGCTGGAATGCCACCGGCAATCAAAGTCTTGTAGTTAGCATCTTTGAAATCATTGATGTCTAACAATGTACCAGGAAGCATATCAGTATCGCCGGGATCCATAACTCGAATCTTACGAAGCATCTGACGAACCATGATTTCCACATGCTTATCCAAGATTTCAACACCTTGCATACGATAAACACGTTGAATTTCACTCAACAAGTATGTTTCAGTTGAGAGAACATCACGAACTTTCAACATTTCCTTAGGATCAATTGAACCTTCATTCAATGCTGAACCACGATGAACAAAGTCACCTTCTGCAAGCTTCATACGAGCTGTAATTGGTAAAGTATAGGTCCGTGTATCAGTTTCACCCTTGATCGTAATATCTTTAGTACGCTCAGCAGGATTTTCTTCAATTGATTCAACGGTTCCTGTAACTTCAGTAATTTCAGCACGACCTTTAGGATTACGTGCTTCCACAATTTCTTGAATACGTGGAAGTCCTTGGGTAATATCTTCGTTACCAGCAACACCACCAGTATGGAAGTTACGCATAGTAAGCTGGGTTCCGGGTTCACCAATTGATTGAGCAGCAACAGTTCCGACTGCTTCACCAACTTCGACACGGTCACCGGTTGACATATTACGACCATAACAACGTTCACACACACCATGACTTGTGTTACATGTAAATGCTGAACGAATTGTAACTTTATCAACACCGGCATCAATAATCTTTTGGGCAGCATCTTCTTCGATCATTTCATTCTTACCAATGATCTTTTCACCTGTATCAGGATTATAAACTGACTTCTGCGTGTAACGACCTAAGATCCGGTCATACAAGGATTCAATCACTTCATTACCATCAACAATTGATGAAATTGTTAACCCACGATCGGTTCCACAATCTTTTTCACGGACAATAACGTCTTGAGCCACATCAACCAAACGACGAGTTAAGTAACCTGAGTTAGCCGTCTTAAGAGCCGTATCAGTCATACCTTTACGAGCACCATGAGTTGAAATGAACATTTCCAAAACAGAAAGTCCCTCACGGAAGTTTGAAATGATAGGCAATTCCATGATTTTACCGTTAGGAGCAGCCATCAATCCACGCATACCAGCTAACTGAGTAAAGTTAGAAATGTTACCACGAGCACCAGAATCACTCATCATATAAATTGGGTTTTGAGGATCAAAACTCTCCATCAATTTTTGTTGAATGGCATCTTTAGCATCGTTCCAAATTCCCACAACTCGTTCGTAACGTTCATCATCAGTAATTAAACCACGACGGAACTGTTTCGTAACTGTTGCTACTTGTTTATGAGCAGCATCAACAATTTCTGGTTTTTCCTTCAAGTCAGTAATATCAGCAATTCCGACTGTTAAACCAGATTTCGTTGAAACATCATATCCAAGATCCTTCATACGATCCAAAAGCAAAGAAGTCTCTGTAACCTTATATTGCTTGTAAACTTGTGCAATAATGTCACTCAAAAATCCTTTTTTGAATGGTGAAATCAAAGGTTGATCCTTAATGAAGGCGTGAATATCTTCACCGGACTTCAAGAAGTACTTATCTGGGATTCCATCTACTAAGTTTTCGTCTGTAGGTTCATTCAAGTAAATTAAACCAGCTGGCAAGATATCGTTGAAAATTGCCTTTCCAACCGTTGTTACCAAGATTTGATGACGTTGTTCATCCGTCGTAAATGGCTTTTTAGGCATGGAGCTTACCTGCAAACCAATTCGGGTATGCTCAGAAACATAACCATTTTGCATAGCTAAACGAATTTCATTAAGGTCTTTGAAGATCATGCCTTCGCCGTTGCTATTTTTACGTTCCATTGTTAACCAGTAGTTACCAATAACCATATCCTGAGATGGGGTTACAACTGGTTTACCATTTGCAGGTGCCAAAATATGATGAGCAGCCAACATAAGCAAACGAGCTTCAGCTTGTGCTTCATCTGATAATGGCAAATGAATAGCCATCTGATCACCATCAAAATCGGCATTGTAAGCTTCACAAACTAATGGATGCAAACGCATCGCTTTCCCACTAACCAAAACTGGTTCAAAGGCTTGAATTCCAAGTCTATGCAAAGTAGGTGCACGGTTTAAAAGAACTGGATGTTCTTTAATAACATCTTCCAAAACATCATAAACATCATCATCTTTGCGGTCAATCTTGCGTTTTGCATTTTTAATGTTTGAAGCCAAACCGCGGGAAACCAATTCCTTCATAATATATGGTTTGAATAATTCCAAAGCCATTGGAACTGGTAAGCCCATTTGGTTCATCTTCAATGAAGGACCCACATCAATAACGGAACGGCCAGAATAATCAACTCGTTTACCAAGTAAGTTCTGACGGAATCGTCCTTGCTTTCCTTTCAACATGTGTGAAAGAGATTTCAATGGACGATTACCTGGTCCAGCAACAGGACGACCACGACGCCCATTATCAATCAAGGCATCAACAGCCTCTTGCAACATCCGTTTTTCATTTTGAACAATGATTCCAGGAGCATTAAGATCTAACAAACGTTTCAAACGGTTGTTACGGTTAATTACCCGGCGATATAAATCATTCAAATCAGATGTAGCAAAACGACCACCATCTAATTGCACCATTGGTCGTAAATCCGGTGGAATAACCGGAATGGCATCCATTACCATCCAGTCAGGTTCATTTCCAGATTTGATAAAGGCTTCAATGATATCTAAACGACGGACGGCACGAGTCCGTTTTTGGCCAGAGACATCCTTTAATTCTTCTTTTAATGTTTTGGCTTCTTTATTAAGATCAACATCTTGAAGAAGTTCTTTGATTGCTTCGCCACCAATTTTGGCATTGAATTTATTTCCAAATTCACTTAATTTTTCTCGGTATTCACGTTCAGTTAGTAATTGTTTCTTTTCTAAAGGTGTTTTACCAGGATCAATTACGACGTATGAAGCAAAATAGATAATTTCTTCAAGAGCCCGAGGACTCATGTCTAAGACAAGGCCCATTCGGCTTGGGATTCCTTTAAAGTACCAGATATGTGTGACAGGAGCAGCTAATTCAATATGACCCATTCGTTCACGACGAACTTTTGATTTAGTAACTTCCACACCACAACGGTCACAGACGATTCCTTTATAACGAATTCGCTTGTATTTCCCGCAGGCACATTCATAATCTTTGGTTGGTCCGAAAATTCGCTCATCGAACAAACCATCTTTTTCAGGTTTTAATGTTCGATAGTTAATCGTTTCTGGCTTTTTGACTTCGCCGTATGACCAACTTCTGATCTTGTCAGGGGATGCGAGCCCAATTTGCATGCTTTCAAACTTATTGACATCGATCAAAGGATCGACCTCCTTCTTGATTTATGGAGTGCCTCAAAAGACGGGTAGTTTCTGTGCCTATCATCGTTTGTCTCTAAAACTCTGACTACTCACGTAATCAGTTCTACAGACATTCTAGATAGGTGGAGAAGTCGTCTTTTTAAACACGTTTATGCTAAACAATTAAATAATCACAACTTTAAATTTATTCAAGAACACTGATTATTTTTGATTTTTCTCTGTTTCAGCTTTAGTTTTGCTTGCAGAAGTTGTGTCTTCAGAGGCTGCAGCTTTTTTAGCTGCCTCTTTCGATTTATCTTTCTGTTCTTCAGCATACTTACTAAGGGCATCTACGTTAACAACATCATCATCGTCATCGTCCATGTCACGCAACTCAATTTCCTCATGATTCTTATCAAGAACCTTCATATCAAGACCAAGGGCTTGTAATTCTTTAACAAGAACTCGGAATGACTCAGGAACTCCTGGACGAGGAATTGGATCACCCTTCACAATTGCTTCATAAGTCTTCACACGACCAACCACATCATCTGATTTGTATGTCAAGATTTCTTGTAAAGTATATGCAGCACCATAAGCTTCAAGGGCCCAAACTTCCATTTCACCAAAACGCTGACCACCAAATTGTGCTTTACCACCTAATGGTTGTTGCGTAACTAATGAGTAAGGTCCGATTGAACGCGCATGAATTTTATCATCAACCATGTGGGCTAACTTCATATAGTGCATAACCCCAACGGCAATTCGTTGCTCAAATGGTTCACCTGTACGACCATCGTATAAGATTGTCTTAGCATCTGTTTGCATGCCAGCTTCTTTAACAGCATCCGCAATATCTTTATCGTTTGCGCCATCAAAAACAGGGGTTGCAACATGGATACCCAAATTACGAGCAGCCATTCCTAAATGTAATTCCAATACTTGACCAATGTTCATACGAGAAGGAACACCCATGGGACTCAACATAATGTCGATTGGTGTGCCATCTGGCATGTATGGCATATCTTCTTGAGGAATAACCACGGAAACAGTTCCTTTATTACCATGACGCCCAGCCATTTTGTCTCCAACTTGTAACTTACGTTTTTGAGCAATATAAACTCGAACCATCATGTTAACACCAGGTGAAAGCTCATCCCCGTTTTCACGAGTAAAGATCTTAACATCCTGGATAATACCACCGCCACCATGTGGAACCTTCAACGAGGTATCTCGAACTTCACGAGCCTTTTCATCAAAGATTGCATGCAGCAAACGTTCCTCAGCAGATAATTCAGTTACTCCTTTAGGGGTGACCTTACCAACTAAAATATCGCCATCTGCAACTTCAGCACCGATCCGCACAATTCCATCTTCGTCAAGATCTTTAAGTGCATCTTCACCAACGTTAGGAATTTCACGAGTCATTTCTTCAGGCCCAAGTTTAGTATCACGAGCTTCTGACTCATATTCTTCAATATGAATTGAAGTATAAACATCATCACGAACCAAACGTTCATTGATCGCAATGGCATCTTCGAAGTTATAACCTTGCCAAGTCATGAAAGCAACTAATGGGTTTTGACCAAGTGCTAATTCTCCACCTTCCATAGCAGGGCCATCAGCTAGAACTTCATCATTATCCACATGATCATTAACTTTTACAATTGGACGTTGGTTATAGTTTTTACCACCATTAGAACGGCGGAATTTCATTAATTTATAAGTGTCTAAAGCACCATCATCACGGCGAACTCGGATTTCACGTGCATCCACATATTCAACCGTTCCATCATGTTTACAAATCAAGGCAACTCCAGAATCATGAGCGGCTTTGTATTCAATCCCAGTACCAACTAATGGGGCATGAGGATCTAACAAAGGTACCGCCTGACGCTGCATATTAGCACCCATCAAAGCACGGTTAGAATCATCATTTTCCAAGAAAGGAATGCAGGCAGTTGCGACTGCAACTACTTGTTTTGGTGAAACATCCATGTAATCAACACTATCAATGTTGATTTCGATATTATCACTTTCATGACGAGCCATAACCACATTATCCACAAACGAACCATCATCATTTAATGGTGAGTTAGCCTGAGCAATAACAAATTGATCTTCTTCATCAGCAGTCAAGTAATCAATTTTATTGGTAACCGCATGGGTCGTCCATGAAACACGACGATAAGGGGTTTCAATAAAACCATACTTGTTAATCTTCGCGTAACTAGCCAAACTATTGATCAATCCAATATTTGGACCTTCAGGGGTTTCAATTGGACACATCCGACCATAATGCGTGTAATGCACATCACGAACTTCATATCCAGCACGATCACGAGTTAAACCACCAGGACCAAGGGCAGAAAGACGACGCTTATGCGTAAGTTCACCCAATGGATTAGTTTGATCCATGAATTGTGATAATTGAGATGACCCAAAGAATTCCTTAATGGAAGCCACAACTGGACGAATATTAATCAATTGTTGTGGTGTAACCGTATTGGCATCTTGAATTGACATCCGTTCACGAACAACTCGTTCCATTCGTGAAAGACCAATTCTGAATTGGTTTTGAAGAAGTTCACCAACTGAACGAATTCGACGATTACCCAAATGGTCAATATCATCTGTAGAACCAACACCCTCTTGTAATAAGAAGAAGTAGTTAATTGTTGAAATGATATCTGCAGGAGTAATGTGTTTGAGTTTAAGATCAATGTTGTCATTACCAATCATCGTCAACTCACGTTCTGGATCATTAGGATTGACAATCTTAATCGATTGGACGGTCATTGGATCTGTCACAACTGCTTCCGTAGAAGGTGTATATGTGACAGCCTTAAAGTCTTTTTTATCTAAATAAGGAGCTAAATCCTTCATAACATCTTTAGTTACAACGGTTCCCTTTTGAGCAATAACTTCTCCAGTATCTGGATCTGCTAAAGTTTCAGCCAAAGTCTGGCCAATCAAACGGGTCTTCAAACTTAACTTCTTGTTAACCTTGTAACGACCAACAGGAGCCATATCATAACGCTTTGGATCAAAGAAACGAGCTGTTAAAAGGCTACGTGAACTATCAGCAGTCTTAGGCTCACCTGGACGTAAACGTTCATAAACATCCTTTAAGGCTTCTTCAACACGAGAATCCTCAGCATTTTTATGCACATCTTTGTCTAAAGTATTGTCAAGACCATCAGTCTCGCCCAACATATCCACAATTTCTTCATCTGAACCAAAACCAAGTGCTCGGACCAACTCAGTCATTGGAATTTTACGAGTTCGATCAATTCGAACATATGCAATTTTTTTTGCATCTGTTTCGTACTCTAACCAAGCACCTCGATTAGGAATAACCGTGGTTCCATATACATCCCGACCATTTTTATCAGCAGTCTTAGTGTAATAAACACCAGGAGAACGAACTAACTGAGAAACAATAACCCGTTCTGCACCATTAATAATGAAAGTACCTTGCTCTGTCATTAATGGTAAGTCACCAAAGAAAACATCTTGAGATTTGATTTCGCCAGTTTCGTGGTTAGTTAAACGTAAAGTTACATGCAAAGGCGCTGAATAATTTGCCTCATGTTCACGTGCTTCGGTCTCTGTATACTTTGGTTCTAGTAATTGATAATCCACATATTCCAAAGAAAGATTTCCAGCAAAGTCATCGATGGGCATAATGTCATCGAACATATCCTTTAATCCTTCATCAAGAAACCATTGGTATGAATTACTCTGAATCTCAATCAGGTTAGGAAGCTCTAGCACTTCTTTAATTCGTGCGTAACTTCTACGAGTCCGGCGTTTACCGTATTTTACCAAATGTCCTGCCAAGTTATTCACCTCTCTAAAATATTCCGCAAACGGCCAATTCATATTACAATTTGATTACATTTAGCAAATTGTACTGTTTTTTGGCAAAAAAAAACCAAAAATAGCTCATTTTTCTGATAGCTATTTTTGCTTCTTTATAAGAAATACCACGGACAATAGATCGCAGCACTTCATTTCATTCACAGTTACAAACAAAGTTAATCATACCTATTTTGCTTAAGAATGTCAACTATTTAACTGCGTCTGTTTATTCAATTATGCAGTTGGTTGCTTCGAATCCACCTTAGGATTTTTCACAACAACTTGAATTTTACCCTGACGCGCACCAACCGTGATATTATCACCAATCTTAGCCTGTCCAGAAAGCATCAATTCACTTAACTTATCTTCGACTTGTGTTTGGAAAGCTCGTCGGATTGGACGGGCACCGTATTCTGGATCAAATCCAGCTTTCGCAACGACATCAATCGCAGCCGGTGTAATCTTAACGGTCATCCCCTGGTCCGCAACTCGTTTAAGAATTTGTCGCGACATCAATTTTACAATGCGATGGAGTTGAGGGCGAGTCAATGAATGGAAAATAATTGTTTCGTCAATTCGATTTAAAAATTCTGGACGGAAACTTTGCTTGAGAACTTCTCGAATTTTAGATGACATTGCAGCATAGTCTTGACTTGCATCTTTCGCACCAAAACCAACCGATTTCTCATCTCTGAGCGCAGTTGCTCCCAAATTTGACGTCATAATCAGAATTGTATTTCGAAAATCAACTTTGTGTCCTTTAGAATCAGTCAAATAGCCATCATCTAATACCTGTAAAAGAATGTTGAACACATCTGGATGAGCCTTTTCAACTTCATCAAATAGAACTACGGAATACGGCTTTTGACGAACTCGTTCAGTCAGCTGACCACCTTCATCGTACCCAACATAACCAGGTGCGGATCCGATCAAACGACTCGTACTATAACGTTCCATATATTCCGACATATCAATTCGAATCATGTTGTCTTCAGAACCAAACATCGCCTCAGCCAATGCTTTGGCCAGTTCGGTCTTTCCAACCCCAGTTGGTCCTAAAAACATGAAAGAACCAATGGGACGACCCGGATCTTTTAGGCCACTTCGAGCCCGTCTAATTGCTCTTGAAACCGCCGAAACTGCTTCGTCTTGTCCAATGACTCGTTTATGCAGAATAGATTCCAGATTAACTAATCGGTCACTTTCAGTCTTTTGCAATTGCGTCAACGGTACTCCCGTCCACTCTGAAACAACTTGCGCAATGTCTTCAGCTGTTTCCTTTAATTGATACTTAGGCTTTTTGTCATCTGTTTGGTCGGCTGCCTGAGCCTTTTCGATCTTGCTACGCAGCTTTTCTTCTTTAATTCTGATTTGCTGAGCTTTTTCAAAGTCTTGAACCTCAATGGCAGCTTCTTTTTCATTTGTCAAATCCTGTAACTTAGTTTCTGAACTTGATTTCTGACTTTTTCCCATGTGATCAATTCTAACTTTTGCGGCAGCTTCGTCCATTAAATCGATTGCTTTGTCAGGTAAAAAGCGATCACTAATATATCGATTTGACAATGAAACAGCTTGTTTAATTGCCTCATCCGTAATCTCTACGTGATGATGCTCTTCATATTTAGGTCGTAACCCGCGCAAAATCTGAACTGATTCTTCTGCAGTAGGCTCATCAACCTCAACTTTAGCAAACCGTCGTTCTAAAGCGGCATCGGTCTCAATATATTTTTGATATTCATTAAGGGTTGTTGCCCCAATTGTTTGCAACTCACCACGTGCTAACGCAGGTTTCAAAATATTAGAAGCATCAATTGCGCCTTCAGCCCCACCGGCTCCGATCAACGTGTGCAATTCATCAATAAACAAGACAACGTGCCCATCTTCATGAATTTCGTCAATTACTTTTTTCAGCCGATCTTCAAACTCACCACGATATTTTGTGCCTGCCACAAGTGAACCCATGTCAAGCGCCATTAATCGCTTACTAGCAAGATCTTCAGGGACATCACCATCAATCATTCGTTGCGCAAGCCCCTCTGCAATTGCGGTCTTCCCCACTCCGGGTTCGCCAATTAACACAGGATTATTCTTTGTACGCCGACTTAAAATCTGAATGACCCGTTTAACCTCTTTATCACGGCCAACCACGGGATCAATTTTACCTTCTTGAGCCATTTGTGTCATATTACGGGCAACGGAATCAAGGGTTGGTGTCCCTTGTGGCTTACTAGCGCCGCGCCGTGTTTGAGCCTGGTTTTGCCGTAATTGCGCTGAAGCACTAACACCAAGTTTGCGTAAAATAACCTTGCGCGTTTGAGCAAGATCCATATCTAGACTAATTAAGATTCTTGATGATAAAATATTTTCATCACTCAAAAGTGCCAGCAATAAATGCTCAGTACCAATTTTAGCAGCGCCTAATCGTTTAGCCTCATCACCAGCCAGCGCCAAAACTTCTTTGGCCTTTGGTGAATAAGGTAAATAATCATTAGCGCCCATATTTTTTAATGTCCCATATCCAGTAAAACGTTCAATTTCTTCCACAATATCTGTTTCGGTAACTGAAAACTGTTGAAAGACTTTATAAGCAATCCCATTTTTTTCTATCGCTAGGGCCAACAATAAATGTTCCGTTCCTACTGCTTGATGTTTAAAACGTTTAGCTTGTTCCTGAGAAATAGCCAATACGTTTTTTGCACTTGGTGTAAATAAGTTATCCACGCTAACACCCTACTTTCTTTTTAGCTTTCATACCGTAAACGATTTAAAACTGCAATCAAAATTCTTGCTCGTAACTGATCTTCTTCATCACGATCGCTCATCGCTAACGTTTTCTTATCAATCGCTGCCAAAACCAAATTGCCTTCCCGTTTATCAATTACGTCGTCTTCATATAAACTTTTTACAATCGAAATTGCATCACGCTGATTGATGGAGTCACCAATGACTTGAATAAGTGTATCTAAAACATCCAAATCATCAAGTAATTTGACTTTTTCAATCCGAATATAGCCACCGCCACCGCGCTTGCTTTCTATTACATAACCATTTTGAATCGTAAAACGAGTTTTAATTACGTAATTAATCTGTGAGGGTACAACATCAAACAAGTCAGCGATTTCCGAGCGCCGAATCTCAATTTCCTCTGAATCAGCTAAAATTTGTTTTAAATATTTTTCAATGATATCGGAAATATTTTGACTCATCTCGCACACCCTTTCTTACATCTCTGACTAATGTTGACTTTCATTATACGAAACTCTCATAAAAAAGCAAAGTTTTTTAACTTTCTCGCGGGATTGGGTCTCTTTAACTGTAAATTTTGATTGCAATCTAATTCAGTCTGCCCCTAAAAACTTTTTAAATCCAAAAAATGGATAATAAAAAAGGGTCTACACTTTCTGGTATTGGTG
>NZ_JQBD01000045.1 GCF_001437255.1 Pediococcus damnosus
TTTCACTTTCCTACTAAAACTTTACACTAACTATTTAAGTCCCAAACGATTTTTGATAGCAAACTGCAAAACTTCAAGCACCCCATAAATAGAAAATTCGCAAATTATCAAATTCTATTTTTTAGAATTTGAAATTTGCGAATCTTTTATTTAACTTCTGTTTTTGGTTTTCCTTGTAATTTAAATAGTGAATTTAAAACAACAGCCACAATACTTGTCACCACAACCCCATTACCAAGAATTAAATACAATTCGGAAGGTAAGGCTTGAAAAATACTTGGAACACTGGAAACACCCAAGCCAGCGCCAATGGAAACTGCAGCAACAATTAAATTACGACTATCGTCAAAATCAACATTTTTTAAAATCCGAACACCCTGTAAACCAACCGTGCCGAACATCACTAACATGGCTCCACCTAAAACTGGTGTGGGCACAACCGTTGCCAAGGCACCAACTTTTGGTAACAAGCCCAAAATTAATAAAAATACTCCAGCAAAGTAAATTGGTTTTCGCGTTTTAACACCAGAAAACTGCACAACCCCCACGTTTTCTGAGAAAGTTGAATAAGGAAATGTGTTGAAAATTCCACCCAAGATCTGCGCAATTCCTTCTGCACGATAGCCTCGTTTTAAGTCATCCCCGGTCAAATGCCGATTGGTCATGTCTCCTAATGCAAAGAACACACCGGTCGATTCAATCATGGTAGTCAACGCAATCAAAATCATGGTTAACGATGATGACCATTCAAAGTGTGGCACGCCAAACATAAAAGGTTGGGGAATTCGGAACCAGCTACTTTGGGAAACACTGCTCAATTGAATCATCCCAAGGGCACCAGCCAAAGCCGTCCCAGCTACCAGGCCAATTAAAATGGCAATTGATTTAACAAAGCCACGCCCCCAAACGTTAAACGCAATGATCACTGCCAGCGTGAAACCACCAACAAGCAAATTCTTCGGTGAACCAAAATCACGAGCACCAACTGTCCCGCCACCTAAATCAGTGATGGCAACTGGCATCAACGTAAACCCAATCACCACAATTAACGAACCGGTGACAACTGGTGGAAAGAGTTTTCGCATTTTGGAAAAAACCCCACTCATTAATAAGACAAATACTCCGGAGGCGATGATCGCACCATACATTGTGGTGATCCCGAGCGTTTTTCCGATGGTCCCCAACGGCGTGATGACTTGAACCGCACAGCCCAAAACTACTGGTAATCCGATTCCAACCAAACGCGTCCTGTGCACTTGTAATAACGTGGCCACACCACACGTGAATAAATCCATCGAAATTAATAGTGCCATTTGCGTCGCTGAAAAATGCACGATTGCACCAATTAGGAGTGGCACCATCACATCCCCAGAATACATGGTCAGTAAATGTTGCAACCCTAAAATTGCGGCGTGTCCGTTCGAGGTATCGTCCTCTTGGGGAACTCCCTTTCCTGCGTCAAAATCAATCTGTTCTTGTGCCCATTCTTCCTTTGAAACCAACACGTTACCTCCTGTTGAATCCATATATAACCACTATCACGGCAAAACAAAAACGATGTCCGCAAATAGAAGACATCGTTTGATGAGTTTATTGCGTATAGTCCAGAATTTACGGTTCTGGGTAGAAACTTGCCGACCATATTACGGCATTTATATATGCATTTCGTTTTTAATTACTAAAGTACTATAACACTGAATTTTTATTGCTTCAACGTTTGTTAACAGATATAAAAACGGTGTCATCCCAAATAGTAATCGGATCACACCGTTCAAAAAATTATTTAGCTGGTTCCTTTACTTTAACACTTTTGACTTCGTAACCTAACTTGGTAACGACCTCTGCCAAAGCATCTGCATTGTTGATCGTTTCGTCAAAATCGATCTTAGCTTTACCAGCATTAAAGAGAACTTTCACTTTTTCAACACCTGGTTGTTTTTCCAAAGCCCCTTGAATCTTTTGTAAACATGATGGGCAAGTTAATGCACCTAATTGTAAAATTGCTCTTGTCATAATTAATTTCCTCCTATTTCCTTTGATTAACTTTATGAATTCATTCTAAAGCCATTTTGCTACTTTAAAATTGATTCTCATCAAGTTTTTGAAACTTTTTTTAATTTATTTTGTTCGAGCTGGTTGATACCGAATTAAACGCATCGCATTAAAGATGACAACTAAAATACTGGCTTCATGCACGAACATCCCACTGGCCATGTAAATATAACCAAAGATTAACCCAATCAGCAGGAACACAACCGTGCCAATCGCAATCACAATGTTTTGCCGCGTATTAGCAACCGTCTTTTTTGCCAAGCCATAAGCGTGAACTAACTCTTGGAAACTAGATTGCATCAGGACAATATCAGATGTTTCAATCGCGACATCCGTGCCGCCACCCATTGCAATTCCGATGTCAGCAGTCGCAATCGAAGGACTATCGTTAATTCCATCACCCACAAATGCCACTTTACGGCCTTCTGCTTTCAGCTGTTTCACAAACGTCACTTTATTTTCCGGCAATAAATTGGCATGAACTTCATCAATGCCAAGTTTCTTGGCCACATAGTTTGCGGTGATTTCATTATCACCAGTTAACATGACGAGCTTCTTGATTCCCAACCGTTTTAATGCTGCTAAGTTCTCCTTAACGTTATCACGAATGACATCCGAAACACCAATAATTTGTTGAACTTGCTGATCGACCGCCACAATCACCGTCGAACTTCCTGTTTCTTGCAACTCTTTTAAATCAGTTGCTTGGTTTGGGGTTAATTGAACGTGATTAGCAGCCATCAATTTAAGATTCCCCACCAAAACTTGGTGCTGCTCAATTTCAGCCTCAATTCCCTGACCTTTAACGGTATTATTTGAAGCAATCGTTAGGTTTTGATAGTCAACATTATTCTGAGTCGCATAGGTCGTAATCGCCTTGCCTAAGGGATGATCGGATTGACTTTCTAGTTTGGCAGCCAAGGCTAATCCCTGAGTTTGATCAGCTGCATAATTTTTAATTGCAGAAACTTCTGTGTTGCCTTTAGTTAAAGTTCCGGTTTTATCAAACACTAAAGTATCGACTTTAGCAAAGGTGTCAACAACTTCACCACCTTTGATCAGTACGCCATTTTTAGCACCGTTCCCGATTCCGGCCACGTTGGAAACTGGTGCTCCAATGACCAAGGCTCCAGGGCAACCAAGCACCAGCACAGTAATTGCCAGCTTGAAATCACGTGAGATAAGTCCTACCAGGACAGCTAAAACTAACACTGCTGGCGTATAATACTTCGCAAATTGATCAATAAATTTTTCGGCATGTGATTTGGTATCTTGCGCATCCTCAACCAGTTCAACAATCTTCGCAAAGGTGGTATCATCCCCCACTTTGGTAGCCTTGATCTTCAAAGTTCCGTTATCTAAAATTGTTCCGGAAAAAACACCATCGTCAACTTGTTTCGTAACTAATTTAGACTCGCCAGTAACACTCGCTTCGTTTAAATAGCCAGAGCCTTCCACAATGTCGCCGTCAATTGGCACCTGACCACCGGTCTTCACAAGAACAACGTCACCTTCATCAACATCATCAACGTCCGTTGCAATAACTGAGCCATCATCTTGAACCACCTCAGCGGTAGTTGGTGCCATTTCTGTCAATGTTTTAATAGATTCACGAGTTTTCGCTAACGTTTTGGCTTCCAAAAAACTACCAAACAAAAACAAGAAAGTCACGATGGCAGATTCATTAAACTCTTGAATCACAAATGCCCCGATTACTGCAATACTTACCAATAACTCAATCCCAATGACCCGTACTTTTAAAGCTTCAACCGCCCGGATGATAATCGGTGTTGCCGCGATGATCGAGGCAATTACAAGGGCTGCCGTAGACAATCCTTGTGAACCCATCATTTCTCCCAGAAAACCAATAACGATTAACGCTGCTGAAGTCCATGTAATTGGATTGATATTTTTTTGGACGACCTGCTCAAATTTCATCATATTTTTTATCCCCTTGTCTTATTGAATAAGTTTAATATACCTGGAAAACGAGGCTTTGAAATTGACTGGGATCAAGTTCCCCAATTTTTATGAAATTTAAGTTTCTTTCAGTTGACGGCCACTTGCTTATACACTGGTTTTATGGCAAAATACGAAAGGTAACTTGTCTCCGTGGCTCAACTGGATAGAGCAATCGCCTCCTAAGCGATAGGTTGCGAGTTCGATTCTCGCCGGGGACATTTTTTATTGTTTAACACAGACAAATTTCTATTAAAATAAGCAAGGGCATCATCGATTTAATGCGATGATGCCCTTGCTTTATCCATTTTTTCTAATGCTATTTGTGATAAAAAATCGCCTCAGCTCCAGTTTCCAGGCTGCCACCCCAGAAGACTAACCCTTCAGTGATATCTCATATTTAGTTATTTTTATCGACTAATTCACTTTTTTTAATTCCGGTGACAGCTTCCATTCCTTCACGGGTAACAATCAGTTGTTTACCAAACTTACGAATGGTGCCTTCAGGAAAACGTTTTGGATATTTATTATAAATCGTCCGCACGTAATCTTTTTGTTTACCCCACATTACACTGGCTTCATGACTACCCATGTAGTCTTCGTCATTTAAATCAAGTTTCAGCTTCTTCATTTCTCTCTTCCTCTCTTACACTTGCTGTATTTCTTTAATCCATAAAATTGCAAACACGCCGGATCCCAAATGGGCACCAACCACTGGACCGATCTGTCCCGTTTCAACAGCGGCGACATTTGCCAATTTAGATTGAATGCTTTGTTGCCACTTCTCAATTTCTGGTTCGTTATTTGTCCCACATAAAAACACCCGAACCTGATAAGGTAGATTTTTTGTTTCATTAATAAAACGACTGACAATGTTGGCCCGAGCTCGCTTCATAGAGCGGACTTTATCAACAGCCTCAATATTAAACTTCTCTTTGTTAAGCGCCAAAATCGGTTTAACTTTTAGTAAGGAACCAACAAAAGCAGAACTATTTCCTAAACGACCACTGTGAGCCAAATTCTTTAGATCATCTACGATAAAGTACTCCCCGATTGTTGCCCTCAACTCTGTCACTTTGGCCATAATATCTTGGGCTGATTTCCCCTTGGCCGCCATTTTAGCCGCTTGAATTACTAAATAGCCTAATGGCTGGACAGCAATCTGGGCATCAACCACATGGACCTTTATTTCTGTAACGCTCGCCGCGAACGCGCGTAAATTATTGGTAAATCCACTGATCCCGCTAGATAAATGAATGCTGACCACTTCTTCGTAGCCAGCCTCTGCCAAATTATGATAAAGTTCTTCCATAACTCCCATAGATGGTGGTGCCGTTGTCGGAAAAGTTTTCTCTGTTTTCAAACGTTTATAAAATTCTGCGTCACTAATATCGATTCGCTCACGATATTGTTGGTCACCAAAAGCCACCGAAATTGGTGCCACGGTGATATGCAATCTATCGCAAATGTTTTGGGCAAGATAAGCAGTACTGTCAGTTACAATTGCAATTTTAGTCAAATTCTTCACTTCCATATTTTGAGAGTGCCTCAAAAAATAACTAGCGAAAAACTAGTATTTTTTAGGCACGTTAGTTAGTGATCAAAGTATACCCTGTAACTCCACTAAATAACCTTCATATGTTCAACTTAATCTCGCAAATACTTGTACATCGGACTTATCGCTGCACTTTTTCCGTGACAAGCAAAATCGAATTGTCACAATTACTAAAACGTTATCATTAATTACTTCACATCATTGACTACCCTCCATAGAGACTACTAGCTCCCACTCCGAAAGTCAAAAATTCAAGCTTAACCTTACCCAGATTTTAGACACAAAAAACAGAATCACCATAGATCAGCGATTCTGAATTTAAACTTATTTATTTGGAAACGTACATACCCTTCCAGTTCCAAGGAACACCGGCTGTATTGTAAACATACCCTTTGACTTTAGTATTGATCAATTGGGGAACAACGCCATTGTATAATGGGGCATTTCCTTGATCGTTCATCAAAATCTTTTTGGCCTTAACCATGTCTTCCCAACGTTTTTGCGTGTTATTGGCATCAGCATTATTAGCCTTATCGATCAACTTATCGTACTCTTTGTTGCTCCACTTACCATTATTGAAGCTGTTCGTTGATGTAAACAAGCCCAAGTCAGAAATTGGATCCGAGAAGTCAGCTCCCCAGTTTGTAATAACCAACTGGAATTGTCCCTTTGCGGAACGTGCTAAACGAGTCTTATAAGGGATTGTCTGCACATTAATCTTCAATCCAGGCAATTTTTCTAACTCTGTTTGTAAAAATTCTGCAGTCTTTTTAGAAGATTCCGTATCGTCAGCCATCAACGTATACGTCATGCTCTTCTTGCCTTCTTCTTTCAAAGCTTTAGCCCATAGCTTTTTGGCTTGCGTCAGATCGTAGTTGGTTCCATTCCCAGTTGAAGCTTCTTTTGCGAAATCTTCACCCGTCTTAGGATTCTTAGCTAATCCATCCGTCACAAACCCTTTTGGTGCCGTTGAGCCATCAGCCAACACATTATTTACTAATTGTTTCCGATTAATTGCTAAAGACATTGCCTTTCGAACATCTACGTTCCGGAAAGCCTTAATATTCTTGTAATTATACTCGAGATAAGAGTTTCGAGCTTCACGGCCTAAGAAGAAAGCCTTGTTACTCTTCATATTAGCTACTTGGGTTCCAGTTAAAACCGTTTGATCCACTTGTTTACCCTGGAAAAGGTTCAACCCAGTTTGGCTGTCCTTAACCACTTGATCATTAATCTTGGATAGGTAAACGTGTTTCTTATCCCAGTAACTCTTATTTTTAACTAACGTCCACTTGTTGTTCGTTCCGGTCCAACCTTGAAGCGTGAACGGCCCATTGTATACCTGATACTTACTTTGGGTTGCGTATTTATCACCATACTTTTCGACCACTTTTTGATCTTGTGGGAAGAAACTTGGGAATCCCATTAACAACTTAAAGTAAGGGATGGCCTTTTCAAGGGTAACGGTTAATTTGTAATCTCCATCAGCCTTGATTCCTAAACTGTTAACCGGCTTTTTGCCAGCCTGAATCTTGTCCGCATTTTTAATTCCACTGTATAGGTATGCGTATTGTGAACCAGTCTTCGGATTATTGATGCGTCGCCATGAGTACACGAAATCTTTTGCGGTAACCTTATCGCCGTTACTCCATTTAGCATTCTTGCGAAGTGTAAACGTATAGGTTTTTCCATCTTTAGATTCTTTAGTCTTCGTTGCAACTCCAGGAAGAATTTTATTATCCTTACCTAAACGATACAAACCTTCACCAACGTTATTCATGGCGTCAAAACTAATTTGGTCAGTGGCAATGGAAGGATCAATCGAAGGTAACTCCGAAGTTTCCGTCCAATTAACAACCTGTTTATCAGCAAGATTGCCTTTGTTTACTCCATTACTGCTTGAAGAATTACTATTCCCACAAGCTGCCAATAATAATAATGGCAAAGCCACTAAAAATGTGACTGAGCTTTTCTTTAATTTCATAAATCATCCAACTCCCTATGTTTTAAATCAAATTATGAGAAACAATCTAATTTGAATTTAATGTTAAATATAGCTCATTGTCGGGAGCCTGTCAACATGAAAATTAAATAAAGATTAAAATAATTAGTTTAACTGTGATTATTATGAGGAAAATTAAATTTAGGCAAAAATAAAAAGCAACAATATATTTAAATATCGCTGCTTCACTATTTTAAAAATTATGCTTCAATCTTCTTTGCTTCTGCAAAACGAACAATCACGCGACCATGAAGATCATGTAGTTCTTCACTACGAGAATCATCAACACTATCAGCGTCAATATCAATCAAAATTGAGTTTTCATAAACTTTGCCGACCTGACCATCGAAACCAGTTGGGAGTAGAGCAGTTTTCTTAACGTGAACCTTGTCGCCAACATCAAATGGCTTTGGTTCCTCCTCTTTTTTATCGGCTCTATTATTGCCTCTTTTATTTACTTTTTTATCAACTTTTTTATCTGCAGGTTTTTCAACTTTTTTATCTACTTCTTTTTCTGCCATGACCAGCATCCTTTCCTAGGGCGTATCTTTTCATTATAAAGCCTTTCGCCTAATTGGTAAAGTCAGACGTTAGAAACTTCGTTGACCATTCATTAATTTAATCGTTTTTCGCCAAGTTAAGCTGTGACGTTCGTTCTTATTTAGTTTCTTGTAATAAAGTTGTGCTTCAGGGCCTTGGCCCCACATTGCAAGTGCTTTGTAATTCCGACCATTCTTACCTTTGACATTGACTAACTTGAAGAAGAAGCCAAATCCCCAACGTTTGTCAGATAAAGAATAGCTACCTTTATAGTAATATTTGAAGACCATATTTTTACCATATGTTCTCTCCATTACGGTGTGATGCAAGCCAACCATCGAAGTCTTTTTAATATTTAAACCTGTTTTTTTAGTTAGATACCAATTACCACGCATTGCATATGGGACAGGAACTCGGGAAGCGGCCTGAGTTTCCGTATTATTAGCTAATAGAAACACACCCATCGCCATACTTACTATTAATAAAAATCGAATTACTTTTTTCATCAAAACCGCCTCCAAATTTGTTACATTAATATTACAGTTCCTTTACAAGCTCATCATAGAACATTCCTGATTCGATTGCAATCTTTTTTTAAATTACTTTAAGAAACTGCGAAACCCTTAAGGAAAAGTTAACGAAAAACCGCGTTCTGACGGGTTTTATTCCATTATAAATTGCGATACAATTAAAGCATTGATCAAATTAGGGAAGTGGTTCAATGACAATATTTAAGTATGTACCGTTTGTAATACTTTCGGCAATTGTTGCAATTTATAACATTCAAAAATTACATCAGAAACCGTCTCTAACTTCTGCAATTGTGCGGCTTAGTTTCATTGCTTATGCAGTTAGCGTGTTCTACCTGATCTTCACACCTGGCACTTATTCGTTTGGTTCCGATGCCGTCTTTCAGGCTATCGCGATTGGTTATGCTAAAGTTGTCGTGGTTCCTTACCGCGATTATGGGATGCAAGCTATGTTAAACATCATCATGACAATTCCAATGGGGATTTACCTATATATCTTTGGTCATAAAGATCGTCCCCTTTTAAATGAAGTGTTGTTTATCGCTGTGGGAATTGCTTTATTTAACGAAGGTGGCCAGTTTGTTTTAGACCAGCTTATTCATATCAACCGAACTGTTGATATTATGGATGTCATTCATAATGCCCTCGGTGTAGTCATTGGCTTCTACTTGATGACACCGTTCAATTTCATTTTAAAGAACGAAAAAAAAGGCCTTCAGAAGAAGAAATCCTGAAAGTCATTTTATTATCCACATCATTTTATAACTTTAATCTATCTCAAAGGCAGTAATCCAAATTGATAAAATATCTTCCGTTCATAGTAATGTCACTTGTTGTAGTTCTCATCACTATTAAAAAAGTAGTTAGCGCACCATCCAATTTTTCCAAATTAGTATGGCTAAGCCTCATTGTTTACGTGATAAGTGTCTTCTGGCTAATTTTAATACCCAAGGATACGACATTAGAATCTATGTTACCCTATGGTGCCAAACTCATCGGCCACGCAATAGTAATCGCTAAACCTTATTCTGGCTTGGCTGATTCATCAAGAGAAAATGTCATTATGACCATTCCCGCCGGAATTTATTTATACCTATTTACTCGTCATCATCACTTAAACATACTTGAAGTGATCTTAATTGCTTTAGGAACAGGAATATTCAATGAAAGTATCCAGTTCATTTTAGATCAAACATTTCGAATCAATCGAGTCGTCGAAACTATGGACGTTTTAGACAATTCACTCGGTGTATTTTTAGGGTATTACTGGTTACGAATTAGCTTCATTGTTCAAGCTCACACAAAAATCTAACCATTGAAAGATCACCGAAAATATTTTAGTTTTAATGTACTTCAAAACTACTCCAAGAATGCAAGATGGCTTTTAAAGAAATGCAGCTCCAGGCGAGAGTTGATAAAGAGCAAAATTAACTCAAATAGACTAGATTGGTTAATCTGTATTTGATACAATTTCAAGACAATTTTTAAGAACACTAGGATTATCTATAATAATTAAGCACAATTGTTTACGAGCCCTTGTCATATTTTCAAATAATGTTTTTATTGCAGAATAGTATGTTTTAGGACCAGTCAAACGACCATTCTCGTAACTAAAATCTGGCCCCACAAATACAGCCACTTTATCAAATTCTTGTCCAATCACTTCATGCGAGTTGGCATATTTTAATTTCATAAACTTATCATTATATTCGGGATCATATTTTGAGGTTGTAGAAGTAATTAATTTCCAACCATTTGCTGCTAACACATTACTGTATAAAATAGCGTCATTTATAAGTTTGAAGTATTGTAAAAACACATTGTCAATATAAACATCATTTTTATTCCTATATTTTTTCCGATCAAAAAATTGTAATATAAAAGAAGCCACTTCTTTATTCGTACGAATCTTTTCGGATAATTTACAATAATTATTTTTAGATATAGAATGTGTATTACTTAAAAGCTCAAAATTCTCCTTTCCTCCCTCCATAGCTTGTAAATATTGTTCCAGATCCCCACAAAAAATCAACTTACCTTTATAATTAGAAACTTTAGTCAACAATCCACTGAGATAATTCCGTCTAACACGTTGAACTTCATCAATAATAATCAAATTGTATCGTGCAATTAGCGTATTTATATCTTTCGATTGAAACGATTTTATAGAAATAATATTCCAGCCCTTACTATTTAAAATTAATTGTCCATCATTCAAATTCCCACAATGAACGATTAATACCTTTTGGCCTTCACACATTTCAGTTCTTGCAATATCATATGCTAACAATGTCTTTCCCGTTCCAGCCTTACCTTCTACAACAAAAGTTCCCCCTAAACTTCGAACAATATATTTTTTTACATTTGTTTGTTGTTGAGTAAGAAAATATGCTTTATTTAAAAATTCTTGCGGTGAATTAAACGGCGATGTCAAATACGCACTTGGATTAAATAATTCATCTAAATTACTTATTCGTCTACTATTTGCTTCAATATACTCAACTATTTGGGATGTGTCACTATCTATAAGTTTGCCTGAATCTGCCAATCTATAAATCTTTTTATCCGAAGACACATACGTAAAAAGGTCAATTTTCTTGTAATTAGGAATAGCGGATAAATAATATTTATTTTTAATTAATTGTTTACCTATTTTTTCTTTACCAATATTTTCACTTTTTAATTCAATATTTAGAATATCACCATTTTTACAAAAACGTAATAAATCAAATTCTTTATTTATTTGTGGTATTTTATATCCAATATAAAAATTACTTAAGTTCAAGTTCTTAGGCAAATCACTTACTAAAGAAGATATATCATTAATCTCTCTTCCCCGGAACTTAATTCCCAGATAGTGTTGATATTCCTCAAAAATTTCATCATTTAACCCTTGCACACCAATAGATTTTAAATCAACCGGTCTTAACATATCAATATCTCCTCGTAGTATTCTAAAAAATATTTAGTTTAATCATTTAATAGTGTTCTAAACATAAAACTTAAAAACCCATGATGATAAGCAAAAAAGATCAAATTAACAATAAAATTTGATCTCCACGTTAAATTAGTTTCCCGCATTCACATTAGCATTCTGCACACTACTGTTAGAACTGGAACTAGTAGCAGATGTACCTAACGCAATGTTTCCGGTTGTTGCATGATCTAAACCAAGGTTCTTCCGGTTCAGGTTCGTTACACGCTGTAACTCACTCTTAGCCATTAATTCCATACTCTGCCCATTCACAGTACCACCAGTTCCTTGTAGATGGGTCTGTGAAACTGTCTTTCTAGCACCACGATAATTTTGTGCAATCGCAGTTAAATCGCTAAACGTTAAATCGGTCTTCATCTGTGCTGAAATTGAATCCAAGAAATTCTTATTGAGTAAAGATGATATTGAACCCGCCTTGCCCATAATCGCCATAATCACTTCGCGTTGCCGCGTTTGACGGCCATAATCGCCATTGGGATCATCGTAACGCATTCGTGAATAAGCCAAAGCCTTCTTACCATTCATATGTGTAGATTCACCCTTTGTAAAGGTATACCCGTCATACTTAAAGCTTAAAGTAGGTGTCATTGTGACCCCACCAACTGCATTAACCACTTTTTCCATACCGCCCATATTCATAACCGCATAGAAATCAATTGGCACATTTAACATTTCTTGTACCGTTTTAATTGCAGTTCCAGAGCTTCCAAACGAATAAGCCGCATTAATCTTCGATGGTGATTCACTTTCATACCCTGGAATCGTTACACCCGTATCACGGGGAATACTTGTAATGGTCGTCTTATCCGTCTTAGGATTCATCGTAATCAGCATCATCGTATCTGTCCGTCCTTTGTAAGAACGTCCCAATGCACCTGTATCAGTTCCCATTAACAAAATTGAAATGGGACGCTTGCTTTGAATCTCAGAACTAGCATTCCGATCCTTCTTAATTCCAGCACTTTGATACGTATTATCAACCGCATGTTTGATATTATAATATTTCCTTGCAGCATACGCTCCCACCGAAACCAGCAGAATCAAAATAACTGTCAAAATAACGTTTCTTACTGTATGGTTCTTTTGCTTAGACTCATGTTCATGTCTCATGCCACGCCTCCTGAAAATTAACTATTATTATTGTATGCCTATGCTTCACGAAATTCACTAAAAATTCACAATCTTAACTTTTACATATATGTACAACTAGTAATTACTTATTACTAGTCTATACTAAACAACTATTTATCAATAATCACCATCATTTGTTGCAAAGCCTCTTGCCACGTTGGAATCTTAAAACCAGTTGCTTTAGTTTTTTCTAAAGACAATACTGAATGAGCTGGCCGCGTTGCTTTTTGTGAATACTCTGCAGAAGTTACAGGTTTCACTTGTGTAGTTGTATTTTTCAAAATTTCTGTAGCAAATTCAAACCAACTAGCCTGATTATCATTACTCAAGTTGTAAACACCATAAGGAACCTTGTTTTCAACTGCATACAGCATAAACTCTGCTAACGTTCTCGTCCAGGTTGGACGGCCGACTTGATCATCTACAACCGTAATCACATCATGTGTTTTCGCTAAATTCAACATAGTATAAACAAAGTTCTTACCATATTTTCCGAATACCCATGAAGTTCTGATGATATAGTATTTACTCATCGTTTCACGAATTGCTTTTTCACCTAAGTTCTTAGTACGACCATATTCACTTTGGGGATTCTGTTGATCCATTTCTTTGTACATTCTTGTATTTTGACCATCAAAAACATAATCCGTACTAATATAAACAACCGTTGTTCCCACTGATTCGGCGGCTGTCGCAACATTTTGTGTGCCTGCCACATTAACCATTTCATCAGCTGACTTACCGGGTTCTTCTTCAGCAGCATCAACTGCCGTATAGGCAGCACAATGAAAAACTAAATCGGGTTTATGCAGTCCAAAATAATCACTTACCATTTTAGCATCAGTGATATCAAGCTCTTTAGAACCTGTAGCCGTATAAATAATCCCCTTTTCATCCAATAAAGTTCTTAGTTCCATACCAAGCTGGCCATTAGCACCTGTAATTAAAATATTATTCATTCTGAATTACTCCTCTTTAAACTTTTCTTTCTATCAAAAAAGCGGGTTACGCACCCGCTAAAACTTATTGACCATTCTTAGCATACTTATTCTCAACATCCTGCTTTTCATCTTTCCACCAATCTTCGTGATCAGTGTACCATTGAATTGTTGCTTGCAAGCCTTCTTCGAAATCGGTAAATTCAGGCTTCCAACCAAGTTCAGTACATAACTTGCTTGAATCAATGGCATAACGCATATCATGCCCAGGACGGTCTTTAACATGGTCATAAGCATCAGCCGGTTGGCCCATACCTTTGAGAATCATTTCAAGAACTGTCTTGTTGTCCTTCTCACCGTCAGCACCAATTAAGTAGGTTTCGCCAAGTTTTCCCTCATTGAGGATCAACCAAACTGCGCGTGAATGGTCATTTGTATGAATCCAATCTCGCACATTTTTACCTGATCCATAGAGTTTTGGCCGAATGCCACTCAAGATATTAGTGATTTGGCGTGGAATAAACTTTTCGATATGTTGATATGGGCCATAGTTATTCAAGCAATTTGAAATTGTCGCCTTTAGTCCAAAGGACCTTACCCAAGCCCGCACTAATAAATCCGAACTAGCCTTAGATGAAGAATATGGACTGCTTGGCTTGTATGGTGAATCAGGTGTAAACTTCTCACCAACGCCTTCACCATGGCCTGGTAAATCTTCACGTAAAGGTAGGTCTCCAAATACTTCATCAGTTGAAATATGATGATAACGCACACCGTACTTACGACAAGCTTCAATCAATGTATAGGTACCAATAATATTGGTCTGAATAAATGGACTAGGATCGATCAACGAATTATCATTGTGACTTTCCGCTGCATAATGAACAACTGCATCCGTATTTTTAACCAGCTTATCAACTAATTCAGCATCAGCAACATCACCGACAACTAACTTAACGCGATCTTTAGGGAGTCCGGCTAGATTAGCACGATTTCCAGCATAGGTAAGCTTGTCTAGAACCGTAATTTTAACATCAGGATGGTTATTCACCACATAATGCACAAAATTAGATCCAATAAACCCGGCACCACCGGTAACAATAATATTTTTCAAATTAGGCATTTTCCTAAATCTCCCCATAAACAAACGGATTATTTTTTTCGAATTCAGTAAATGTTGGTTGGTTGGCATCCTTTTCTGAAGTGATAGCCTGATCAAAATCAATTGGCCATTTGATTCCTAATTCGGATGTTTTAAACGAGAAACCACCATCAGCCTCCGCATTGTAATAATTATCACATTTGTACAAGAAATTAACATCATTAGTTAAGGTCACAAAACCATGGGCAAAGCCTTTGGGAACCAGTAATTGACGATGGTTACTTGCGGATATGATGTATCCTTCCCATTGTTTATATGTAGGTGATCCCTTACGCACATCAACAATCAAGTCCAAAACGGCACCGTATGTGTCAAGTTTTCCTAGGTGCCTTA
>NZ_JQBD01000046.1 GCF_001437255.1 Pediococcus damnosus
GTTGAATTAATCAACTACCTCCTACTCGATTTTAATAAGGTCTTGACGATCTTTTTTGGAACGCTTACTATTAATTTGTAAGAAAAACTTACGAGGTATAAATATTATCTGGGGAGATAATCATATGCGAAAATGGCGTAAACATCTTGCCCAGGCACTGTTAATTGGTGCTGGGCTTCTAGTTGCTTTAAGTGGTGCAACGACTTCGGTTTTTGCTAACGCTGATGGGACAACCAATGTAAAGAATGACAAAGCTACTGTAAAACCAGTTCATGGTGTAACTTCAAATTCCATTCGTGGAGTGGATATTTCTAGTTTACAAGCTGAACTGAATGCAGGTGTTAAATTCTATGGTTACAACGGTAAACAACAGGATATTCTGCAAACTTTAGAGGATTCTGGTGTTAACTATGTTCGATTACGAATTTGGAACGATCCGTATGATAGTGATGGTCATACATACGGTGGCGGAGATGCTACTTTAGATAATGCTGTCAAAACAGCTAAAGATGCAACTTCTCATCACATGAAAGTATTGCTTGATTTACAATATTCTGATTTTTGGGCAGATCCTGCAAAACAAGCCCTTCCTAAAGCTTGGAAAAACTATACATTTGCACAAAAGAAAACAGCTGTTTATGATTATACTGAAAAAGTATTGAAGACCATGAAAGCAGCCGGTGTTGATGTTGGGATGGTCCAAGTAGGGAATGAAACGACTAAAGGGATGATGCAGGAAAAGGATCCTGCTAAATACATGCAGTTTATTGCTGAAGGTGTAAATGCTGTTCATAAGTATGCCCCTAACGCTTTAGCTGCAGTTCACTATGAATCACCAACAGCATCTTCATTTGCAAAAATTGCTGCTGAGTTGAAGACTAATAAAGTAAAGTATGATGTCATGGGAGCTACTTTCTACCCACATTGGAATGGACCAGATTCCAAGTTAATTGGTGCTGAAAAAGTAATTACACAGACTTATGAAAAGAAATTTGCGGTTATGGAAATGAGTTATCCATACACGACTGATGATATGGATGGACAGTCTAACATTGTCGGATCAATTGCTAACCCGCCATTCCCAATTTCAGTGCAAGGGCAAGCCAATGCAATTAGTGATACTTGGAAGACTGTTATGCAAAACGGAAATGGTAAGGGCCTTGGTGGTTTCTACTGGGAGCCGGCTTGGATTCCAGTCAAAGCTGGCTGGGATAATTATCAATTCAACCGTGATGCAAGTGTGAAATATGGTACTGGTTGGGCAACTAAATATGCTGCTAAGTATTACGGTGATGCAGGATATTCTGACCAGGAAGCTAATGTTAATCAATATTGGGGAGCTTCATCGTATGATAACCAAGCTCTTTTTGACCCGCACGGTTACCCACTTCAGTCTTTGCTGACGTTTAAGAAAATGATTACTAATAATTATGTTTCAAAGAGTGCCAAATCGCCTGTAGATCGTTATGTAGCTAAGAAAAATAACGCATATGCATATACGTTTAAAGGCTCAAACGATAATTTCACCTTTAAAAAGGCCTTTGCGGTCAGCTCTTTGAAAGGTATTTACAAGATTGACAAAGCTGAATATGTGGTTAAAGCAGACGGAAAAACATATCTGTACTATCACATTACCTCTGGCAAAAAGACCGGTTGGATTTGGCATTCATATCTACAAAAGAAACCTAATAAAATAGCAAAAACGACTAAAGTAAATTATAAGCACCGTTATGTTGTTAAAAATAAAAAGGGAAATGTATACGGATTTCAGGGTGGTTCAAATGATTTTCAGTTTGTGACATTACATTATTTGAAGAACTATCCTAAGACCCATTTTGTTGTGACACGGGTAACTTATGTGAAGAAATATGATGGTAAAACATACAAATATTATTATGTTCATTCTTTGAATGGTAAAGTACATGGTTATGTTTGGAATGGCTATTTAAAGTAGCAACTATTTAAAATTCTTACAACTGTGATTTGGTTGTAAGAATTTTTTTGTTTTAAAGAGTTGTGGTATCTTAAAGGCGTAGAAATTCAAGTGGAGATGATGAAATGAGTACGGTTCTAGTTATTAAGGCGCACCCTGCAACCGAAAATGTCGCTAATTCTGTTGTGATTGGGGAACGTTTTGTTGAAGCATATCGAAAGGACCATCCGCAAGATCAGATTATTGAACATGATTTATATGCAGAAGGTGTTCCAGAGATTAACAGTAGTAATTTAGATAGTTGGACGAAACTGACAAACGGGACGACTTATCAAGATTTATCCGAGAACGAACAAATTTTACTAAGTCGGCAACAAAAATTGCAAGATCAATTTATTCTGGCCGATAAATATGTGTTTGTTAGTCCCATGTATAATTTGTTTATCCCTAATCGTTTGAAAATGTACCTAGACCTTGTGATTGTTTCTACGAAAACCTGGGTTGAAGGTGAACACGGCCCCGAAGGTACGCTGCACAATAAAAAAGCTCTTCATATTCAGTCATCCGGCGGAACCTATCACCATACGGATAACGAATTTATGGCAAAACTTGATTTAGGTGACAGCTATTTAAAGGCATTGTTAGGACAAGTTGGAATTAAAGATTATCAAGGCATCTACTGTGAAGGTAATTCGCATCGTGATCCAGAAGATATGGCCGCTAATCGCGAGATTGTGGCAAAACAGGCAGGAAAAATTGCCAAAACATTTTAATGATAAGAAGAGCACAGAGATTTTTCTCTGTGCTTTTTAAGCCTCTTCAATAAGTTATTTTTGATTCGAAATGTTCCACATGAAAACTTTTAACTAAGCTAAATAAGTACAGAAAATAACGTTATAGAACGGTTATAATTATCAGTACTGTAAGGAAGCGCTTTGTTTTAGCCATTTTAGTGTTAAACTAGATAATGGATATTAAAACGAAGGGAAGTCGATCATATGAGTCCTGGAGCGAGATCGTTAAATGAAGGTAGTTTTAAATAAATTCGAAGCGACATACAAGGAGAAAAAAATGATTGAAGCAATAAATCTTAAAGCAGGTATGACATTTGTAGAAAACGGTAAGTTAATTAAAGTGCTAGCTTCCGAACATCATAAGCCAGGAAAAGGTAACACTGTTATGCGCATGAAGTTGTATGACTTGCGTTCTGGTGCAACTGTTGAAAAGACGATGCGTCCTGAAGAAAAAGTTGAACAGGCTGTTGTAGATACAAAAGATGCTCAATATTTATATACACAAGGCGACGTTGCGGTATTTATGGATATGGAAACATATGAGCAATACGAAATTCCAACGGCAACTATTAAAAATGAAATGAAATACATGCTTGAAAATATGAATGTTAAAATCGACTATTACAACACTGAGGTAATTGGAATCAGTTTACCAAATACAGTTCAGTTGAAAGTGAAAGAAACGGAGCCTTCTATTAAGGGCGCAACCGTAACTGGATCTGGAAAAGCTGCAACAATGGAAACTGGCTTGGTTGTTAACGTTCCTGATTTCATCAAGGAAGGCGAACTTCTCGATATTAACACCCAAAAGGGAACATATCTAAGTCGTGCTTCAAAGTATGATGAAAGTAAGTAATAATTAATTTTAATAGTAATCAAAAAAGATGGCTTCCATAAAGGAAACCATCTTTTTCATACTCATTTAGTCTATAAAATTTCAAAAGCTTATTAACAGATCTTTCCGCCTAAAGTTTTCATTTCGTCTGTCATTGCTTGTTTATCTTGTGTAGGCGCCTCGTAGTTTTCAACGGTAACGGCACCATCTAAGACGCCACTGTCATCGGTAAGTTTTAAGGCAGCATTTTTGTAATCAAGTGCTAAGCCATTGCCGAGGAATGTCGTTTCTGGATCGCCAGTTGTCATGTAAAGATTAGCGTTGTTGTCAAGAGCCACCGCATAGTCTGAGTCGGATTGGTCAGTCACAACTAGTTGAAACTTATTACCGATCGCACAAGAACCGCCTAATTTAGAAAACTTACTAGAGCCGTCGTCCAGAGCTAAGAATACGTGCTTGCCTGCTGGAATCTTTTTTGCTAAATATGTTTGGGCTTCATCTTTAATGTTAATTTTCATTATGCTCACCATCTCTCAAATTTTTGTTGTACCTTTGACAACAAGCATAGTTTACTCGCTTACTTTAAATAAGTAAAGAGGACTGCTCAAAATATTTAAAAAAAGTTTGTTATCTTTAATCTTCATTTAAAGTGGAGGTCTTAGTATGAATTTATTCATTAAAGAAGGAGGCGGGTTTTTATAAACCTTCCTAATTTGGAAGATGATGGAATGTATTTCCATATGTTCAACTCCCCTGTAAAAATTAACTTACATCATTGAAAGCTATTCAATTAGCTCAAAGACCGAATCATACCGCGAATGTGATTCGGTCTTTTTCTGTCCTAATTATTATCTTTAAAATAGTGTTCTTGCCAATTATTTCTATCGAGAGAAAAAAAGTTATTTTTATTCCCAGTCTTAATCTTCATTTAAAGTTGAGGTTTTAAGATGAATTTATTCATTAGGAAAGAAGTGATTTTTCGTCACCTTCCAATTTGGAAGAAGATGGAATGTATTCCATATGTTCAACTCCCCTGTAAAAATTAACTTACATCATTGAAAGCTATTTAGTTAGCTTAAAGACCGAATCATACCGCGAATGTGATTCGGTCTTTTTCTGCATTTTGGAAGCCCAAAAGTTCATCTTCTATAGGTTGGCCTTAATTTTCGTTTAACGTAGACTCCTTAAAATGAAGTTTATCAATCCAAGGAGATGACAAAATGAATTATTTAAAACGGGCAATGCTTTACTTGACCCATAAAAAAGGTCAGAGCTTATTGTTGTTGTTAATTATGTCAGCAATCTTAGTTTTTGTATTATCGGGATTAATTATTCAAAATGCTGCAGTGTCAGCAACCAATAGTGTGACCAAATCGGCAGGAACCACGATCAGCGTATCAGCCAATCGAAACAAAATGTTTTCAAAGATGCGCTCAGGCACATCCAAATCGAAACCAAAAACGATTACAACGCCGACAGTTTCAAACGAGAAAATTAAAAAGGCTGGTAAGTTAAATACGGTTGCTTACTATAATATTACGAATACGGCCTCTGTAAATGCTAGTTCGTTTGACACGGTATCCACAAGTACGGGGACTTCCGGCGGTGGTATGGGGATGAAAGGTGGCGCTTCAGCAGGCGATATTAGTATTGACGGGGTTTCAAGTACTAAGCTAACCTCTGCATTTGTTTCTAAAACAAATAAGATTGTTTCTGGACGAAATATCACCACAAGTGATGTCAACACCAAAAATGTTGTGATTGAAAAAGAACTGGCGACGCAAAACGGAATTAAAGTTGGCGATTCAATGACAGTAAAGATGACAAGTTCGGGTAAGAAATCACTTAAACTGAAAGTTGTCGGAATTTACAAGGCCAAATCAACCAGTAGCAGTGTGCCAGGTAGCGACCCAAGCAATACAATCTATACAAGTTATACGTTACCCGCGACAATCACGGGAACGGAGGGTAAATCAAGTACAGTAACTTATATACTTGAAAATTCAGCTAAAGAAAAAGCAACCACTAAAAAAATTAAAAGAATCATTAACAATAGTTCGTTTTCTGTAAGTTCAGATGATGCCAGCTACAAGCAATTATTACAACCAATGAAGAATGTCCAATCATTCGCTAAGAAGATTGTTTGGTTAGTCGCAATTGCTGGAACAATTATTTTGGCATTAATCATCATTTTATCAGTAAGAACTCGGCAACGAGAAATCGGCGTGCTAGTTTCCTTGGGTGAATCGAAATTTCACATCGTTGCGCAACTATTTTCTGAATTGTTCGTCATCTTAATTGGAGCAATGGTTGTAGCCCTTCTTTTAGGCAGTTTTGTAGGTAACAAGGTTGGCAATCAGTTATTGTCACAACAACAAACCACATCGGTTTCCACAACTTCAGGATCAAATGGCGGTCCTGGTGGTAGTGGAGCACCAGGATCCAGTCAAACTGGTGGCGGCATGCGGGGTGGGATGGCTACTCAATCCGCAGGAACCACGAGTGCAGCAAACAAAAAAACACTGAAAACTTTGAACACAAGTATTACCCCAAGTTCGGTAATCAAGTTAGGCGGCATGGGATTAGTCATCATTGCCTTAGCTGTTTGTGTTTCGGCAATTAGTATTTTGAGGCTGCGACCAAAGGATATTTTGATTGGTGAATAATGGTCTTTAGAGAGTTTTTTATTTTTAAATGTAATCGCAACAGATAAATGCACACAAGGAGTTGAGAAAATGTTAACAGTTAAGAATTTAACTCACTGGTATGGAAAGTCAGAAAAGCCGCTATATGAAAATGTAAATCTAAGTTTTGAATCCGATAAAGTGTACACAATTGTCGGTTCATCCGGTTCCGGAAAAACAACTTTTTTATCTTTCATTGCTGGTTTGGATAAGCCTCAAAAAGGAGACATATTCTTAGATGGGACAAATATTAAGAAGCTTGGCGCAACAAATTATCGGAAACATAAAGTGGCCATCGTTTTTCAGCAATACAATTTGTTGACCTATATGTCTGCTCTGGATAATATTATGACGGCTCTGTCTGTGACAGATTCCGAACACAAAGGTGAAAAGCAGTATGCATTAGATGCGTTGAAAAATGTCGGCATTGAAAAATCTGATGCCGAGAAGAATGTTCAGAAACTGTCTGGTGGGCAGCAACAACGCGTGGCAATTATCCGTGCGATGCTAGTGGATGCCAACATTGTCATTGCAGATGAACCAACGGGAAACCTGGATGGTGAAAATTCAAAAATGATTATTAAATTGTTTCAAGATTTAGCTCATGCACATCACAAAACAGTCATTATTGTGACTCATGATCCAGAAATTGCGGATCATGGTGATGTAAAAATTAGTTTAGAGAATTGCCAGTTTGTGGTGGCTTAATTTAAAAATGAGGTTGAGGCAATTGGTTTCTTTGTCTTAACCTCATTTTATAGGGTAAAATAGGTAAGAGACAAAAATGAAAGAAATTAGGGATGTAAGATGACAGATATCGTAAAAATTTTATTAATTGAAGATGATCATCAGCTTTCAGACAGCGTGCGTGACTTTTTAGTTGATATTGGTTCAGTCAAGCAAGCATTTGATGGTGAAGAAGGCGAATACTTGGCGACAGAAGAACCTTATGATCTGTTCATCGTTGATTTGATGTTGCCACTGATGAATGGTTTGGAAATCATCAAAAAAATTCGTGAAGCCAAAATTGAAACGCCAATTTTAGTTTTAACTGCTAAGGATAGTTTGGAAGATAAAATTACCGGCTTTGACACTGGCGCGGACGATTATTTGACAAAACCGTTTCATCGGGAAGAATTAATTGTGCGGGTGAAAGCCTTGTTAAAACGAAGTGGTGTTTATCAAGATGATAAGCGGTTGGTGATCGATGATAATATGTGGTTGAATACAGAAAATCGCCAGGTGATGGTTGATGATCAGCCTTTAAAGCTGGTGGGTAAAGAGTATGAGATCTTGGCTTATTTGGCGCAAAACAAAAATATTATTGTTTCTCGGGAACAAATCTTTGATCGGATTTGGGGAATGGATTCAGATACGACAATTAATGTGGTGAATATTTATATTAGTAATTTGCGTCGTAAACTTGAGAAAGCAGGTCGTCCTAAACTAATTCAAACCTTACGTAATGTAGGATTTCTTTTGGAAGTGAATTAATGGATAAAATAGTAAATAGAAAGCAGCAAATTAAATTATTTCTTATAGAGTTCTTTAGTTTTTTAATTGTTTTTACGATTTTAGGAACAATTATTTTTGTGTTTTACCAACGTAATACTTATAACAGCGTTGATAGCACGTTAACTCGTCGAACACAGATGGCATCAAATAGTACCAATATGATGGGGCCACCAGATTTTCAAACCATCACAATTTACTACAATTTTAAGGGAAAAATCTTGAATTCACAGTATTTGAATAACATGGCAAGTACAGTTTCCAAGATTAAGGTTAATAAAGATAAGTTGAATAAAATCTATAACCTTGAAGTTGGCGAAACCACGTTACGTTGTGCCTATGTAAAAGTTCATTCGCAAATGACTGTTGATCGAAACGGGGAACCAATCAAAAGAAGCCAACGGCCAAAGTATGTGCTAGTTTTAAGAAATGTAACACCTGAGCTTCAGGGTGTAGAACGATTTAAGGAACTTTTACTAGCATCCTTTATTGTCTTTGGACTGATTGTGTTTATTATTAGTTACATTATTTCAGGATACAATATGAAGCCCGTATTGAAGGCTTGGAAACAGCAGGAAGAGTTTGTTGATAGCGCGGCACATGAAATTCGGACGCCATTGACAATTATTCAAAATAAACTGGAAGGCCTGATGACGAAGCCAAATGATACGATTAAAGAGCAGGCCAGCGCAATTATCATGTCACTTTCGGAAATTAGGCGGCTAAACAGTTTGACCAGTGATATGTTAACACTGGCGCGGGCAAATTCTAATGTAATTACGTTAGAAAAAACGCCGGTTAATTTTACTGAGTTTATGAATCAAATCCTGGAGCCTTATGCAGATTTGATTGAGAGCCAAAATAAGAAATTAGTAACTTCAATTAACGTGACAAAACCAGTGCTAATCGATGCCAAGCGCGTCCATCAGTTAATCGTCATCCTGTTGGATAATGCCATTAAATATACCCCAACGGGAGCCACGATTACGGTGAATAGTAGTATTGAAAACCGCAATTTAAAGATTCAAATTTGCGATACTGGAATTGGGATTAGTGATAAGAATAAAAAATCAGTTTTTAAACGTTTCTATCGAGAAGAAAAATCTGGCAATAAGAAAACCGGGGGTAACGGATTGGGCTTGTCCATTGCTGAATGGATTGTTAGCGCCCATAAAGGCCATATCAAAATAACTGATAACCCGGGCGGCGGTTCTATTTTTACGGTGCTTTTACCAGTTGCAAAATAATTAATTTTAAAACGCATTTAGCATTTCAAGATGAAATGGTGAATGCTTTTTTTTGGCTACTTACTGATATATTATCAAAAACCATAACTTCATTGTTTAATTATATTATGGACACAAAAAATTCATACTTTTCCTTTAAAGTCTATCTTATAATAATTATAAGAAAATATGGAGGAAATATAATGCGAGATGAAGAGTGTACCTATCAACGGTTTGAAGTTACTTGTAGTCAGTGTCCAATGGTAAAAAGTGGTTTTGGTGGAAGAGCAATCAAAGAGTATGAAAACACCTATTTGATTGAACTTGACATGAACACAGTCTGCAAGGAGGATCGTCATTCTTTGATGCGAATTCCAGATTTCAATGGTCGCGTTGTGATTAGTAAAAAATACGTGCAGGCAATTGAAGATGAAATTGATAATTCTAACGAAAAATTAGCCTAAAACCGGGCGCTTACTTTAATTTGTAAGCGCCTTCTGTTATGATTGAGAGAATCGTGCTTAAGTAGATATACAGCTATTTTTGCATGGCATGCTAGACTACTTGGCAGTAACAATAGTTTGGTAATGTATTTTGAAGGAGAGAATCATGACAGACAGATTAATTGCCGTCGATATGGACGGAACTTTTTTAAATAGCCACCAAGATTTTGATCGCGAGTATTTTTTGAAATTATATCCGCAAATGCGTGAAAAACAGGTGACTTTTGTTGTGGCAAGTGGGAATCAGGATTCACAATTACGAGCATTTTTCCCAAAAACTGCCTCACAAATTTGGTTTGTTTCAGATAATGGGGCCCTGGTGAAAAAACCAGATGAATCCGTAATGTATTCGGCCAAAATGGACCCAGCTGTATATCAGCACGCAATTCAGTTTTTAACTGATTTGCCGGATGTTCATCCAATTGTCAGTGCAGTTAAGAGTGCATACATTTTGAAATCTGAACCAAAGTCTTTTTCTGAAATGACGGCTAAATATTATTATAAATTACAATCGGTTAAATCATGGGATGATATTGATGACACGGTCTTGAAGTTGGGCATGTCATGTCCGGATGACCAGACGGATACAATTTTACAAATGCTCCAAGATGAATTAACGGGTGATCTGTTACCAGTTTCATCTGGGCACGGGGACATTGATTTAATCATTCCCCATACCCATAAAGCCAATGCCATTAAACGGATTACCAAGCAGTTGCACATTCCAATGGCAAATGTGGTGGCCTTTGGTGATGGTGGTAATGATGTGGAAATGATAAAAGAAGCCGGACAAGGGTTTGCTATGGCAAATGCACCACAGGAGATCAAAGCAATTGCAGATGAGATTGCGCCGGATCATGATCGAAATGGGGTATTGACTACGATTGAAAAGCTTTTAAAACAGTGGTAAAAAAATAATGTACTAAAAAACTTCCGCCAATTAACGATTGAGCGGAAGTTTTTTGATGGTTTAATTTAATGTTTGGAATGAATATAACGGATTCGGAAAAAAGTTCCAAGGACAAAGGTCACTAACATGATCAAATAGGTCCATCCCTTGTAAGTCGGAAGTAGTTCCCGAGCCTGCAGTAAATATTGATTCTGAAAAGCATTTTGGTATTCACTAGTTAGTTTGGTTTGAACGCCAGCACCAATTGAAGAATTGATGATAAGTGTTGAAATGCCATCAGATTCAAGTTGTTGTTTGACGCTATTTTGAAAACCAGTTGGGTCAACTTTAATTTCTTTTCCCTCATAAACCTGTTCAACAGCCGTCTTTAAGTCAGGTTTAATGACGTTAGAGGTTACTTTAATCGTGTAACCGTCATATTGTGGGATTTTTTCATTGACTGTATCCGTGATTTTATCGACAACCGGGTCACTGGTAGCTACGATCACCCCAAAATTCTTGTTAAAAACCGTGAATAAACAGATCGTTGCTAAAATAAAAATGACATACAGAAATGTGGAAAAAGCTCGTGAGCCATATTTGGGTTTAATCATATTTTTATGCTGTTCTCTGATAATTGGCGCCTCCTTGATGAATATGAATACGTTTCCCCCAAGATTAAGCCCCAAGCTTTGGTTTGTCAATTTGACATAAGCTGATAAGGTTCCTCTTCTGGATTAAATGTGGTGGCTAACCAGCTGAGTGGCGTACCTTTAACGATATTCTCGTATCCCTTACGTGCAATTGCATCATTCATGTCTTCTAAGGATAAGTTACTACCAAACTGTTTAAGTTTCATCGGGTCATTGACGACAGTGTGATTAAAAATTGGTGATGCCAATAAAATCACTGCCGGCAATGGTGTTGGGGTATCAAAATAGTAAGTGGTATCCGGAAATTCCAGGATGGTAATGGTATTGTTTGAAACTCGCCCAGGATAGTAAACAGCAAAGCCACGCAAGATCAGAACAGTGAGTGAGTTCAACTGAGTAATAGGATAACTCTTGTATGCTGTTCCTTCTATTAAAATTGTGATTTTATCTTTATCAAATGCGACGGTGGTTTTGGACCGCATTTTTGGATGAGCAACGCGGTGCTTTAAAACGCTTTTGCCACCCCGTGGATATTCTTCGCCATCAATTTGAATATGAGCCCAAGATAAAAATGGATCAACGCCCGTTTGTTGAGGTTTAAATGTAATTTGAGATTTTAAAATATCAGGACTAATGTTCATAAGAATCTACCTCCCCTTAACTTAAAATAGAAATATGAAAACGGTTACGTAATATCACACCGATATCGTAACACCATCTTCATAAAAACACAATCTATTTAAGCTTTTTATATGAGAGGATTTAAAGTTCAATCGGATTATCGAAAATATCTAAACTCTTTTTACCTCCAAAGCGGTCATACCAAGGAGTTGCATAATTTTCAAGAATATCATTTAAAGCTGTTAAATTAGTTTTTCCGGTTGTCTCTAACCAAGTTTTTAATCCTTGCTCATCGCTTGTTGCATAAGTGTGGATGGCTTCTTGCCATAAGGATTGTCCAGCTAAGACACCGGCAAACTTGGCGCCAGATTGGCCAGCAAATTTAACGGCCGCCATGAAGGTTTCAATTGATTCTGGACCACTTTCATATAAGAAAGGTCGAGTTGTGATATCACTGGCCTCTTTAAAGAGTTTAGCAGCTTCCCGTTTTGAATATACTGAGGTGATTTCAGAATCAGTAAAGCCATCCACAAAGTTAAAATCAATCGGGGTTTCAATTTGAAGAATGTCAATGTGATATCGTGATTTGGTTAATTCTTTGAGCGTATCGATGATTAGCATTGGTCGAATTTTAGCAAATTCTGCACTTTTTCGATCTATGATGGTATCGTCGTAAACCACTGGCTCAATAAAAAGTGGTAAGTCCGCCGCTAAGGCTTCTGCACCTACACGTTCCAAAAAAGCCTGTTTTTGATCGTTAATTTGAGCATCACCATGAGGATTATAAGCAATACGAACCTTAACGCCGTTTGTCGATGTGTGGGCAAGCCGATTTAAAGAAAGATTTGATAAGAGCCGTGGAAAATGAGTATTTTTAGAATTATCAGGCTCAGAACAATCATAGGCAGTGATGAGACCAGCCTGGGCAGTTTTCGTTTTCATAGCTTCGGTGCCTAATTCTTGATCTAATAGGACCCCGGAAGCGAAAGGCGAGAGATATTCAGAAACTAATTGTTTAAATTCGTAACATTTTTTCTCATTAAATTGATTACCAGTTTGTTCCTGTGCTTGAGCCATTGCCTTTTGAAACGATTTACGCTGATCGAGGCCTAAAATCGTTAAGGTACCTTCGTCGTCAGCTAATTTTTGAAGATTTTCAAATTTACCACGTGATAATTTTGTTTGCATGAGCTTACTCCTGTCTTTTTTAAAATATCTAAATCAACCGTATCACAATGCACGAAAAGATGAAATTGATCTGTTATTGAAAACCTGATTTTTAAACCTGAACGGCTTTAAAATGATATAATGATGAAAAATATTCACGAGGTGATTTTATGGACCATAAAGCAGAAATTGAAAATTATTGGCAAACATTTACCAGTAAACATAATCTTAAAAATGTTAGCTATAGTGCCTGGGCGTTTGGTAATACCCCGGAAATGGCGAACGAGTTAGCAGATCTTACCTTTAGAGGGATTAAAACAGCAACAACGTCAGCATACGACTTATATGAAGATAATGAACCTTATCCGCAAATCGGTGAATACAACATTATTTTGGATGGAAGCGGCCATCCGGTATGCATTACTAAAACAGTTGTTACCGAAATTATGCCATATAAGCATGTAACGGCTGAACATGCCTACCATGAAGGAGAAGGAGACCGGACTTTAGCTTATTGGCGCAGTGTTCATAAGCCATTCTTTAAAAAAGAATTCAAAGAAGCTGGGCAAACCTTTACTGAAGACATGACCTGTTTTTGTGAAGTGTTCGAGGTCGTCGGTTAGGCATTTTTAACCCGAGCTTCGAGGGCCAATAGATCACGTTTCAAAGGCAATCCACCGTGATAACCACCGAGCGAGCCATCCTTTCGAAGGACACGATGACAAGGGACAACAATTTGATTGGGGTTTCTCCCGACGGCATTGGCAACGGCCCGTGTGGCGGTTGGCCGCCCAATTTTTTCGGCTAAGGCGCTATAGGTGGTCGTTTTCCCATATGGAATGGTCTGTAACGCATGCCAAACAGCATTTTGAAACGGTGTGCCCTCAAATTCAATTGGCAGAGTAAACTGCTGGGACTTTCCGAGCAGTAAATTTTTGAGTGCTGTTTTATAGGGAGCTGTTTTTGCAGGATCTTTCAGAAATTGGGCGTTAGGAATAAAATGATGCAATTCGTCTTCTGAATTATGGGATCCCACAAATGCCAGCCCATGATCGCCAACAGCTATTAAGTAGGTATATCCTGAGACAGTTACACGATCAATATATAATTTTTTCATATTCAAAGCCTCCATTAATAACATGATTTTGTCTAAATTATAACAAATAAGTGGACAAATAAATTCAAAAAGAAACTAAGCGATAGGGATGATGGCGTGAATGATCAGTTAAATTTTAAGACGGGGGTCAAAGAGGCACTTCCCACGGTGTTTGGTTATATTGGGATTGGCCTAGCTTTTGGCGTGGTCGGGAAAACAAGTGGGTTAAGTGTTTTAGAAATCTTTTTAATGTCTTTAATTACATATGCGGGTTCCGCGCAATTTATTATGGTGAGTTTGTTACTAGCTGGCAGCTCAATTCCATTCATTATGTTATCGGTTTTTCTAGTCAATGCCCGTTTTATTTTGATGAGCACTACGGTAGCCCAGTATTTCCGGAAGGACTCTTTAGGACAAAACATTGCCATTGGCTCATTGCTAACCGACGAATCGTTTGCTTTAAGTATGAACAAATTGAATTTTACGAATCATCAACTAAAACCAGGGTGGATTCACGGTGCCAATATTGTCGCTTATTTAACCTGGGCGTTAGCGACTGCCGCCGGGGGATTACTTGGTAATTTAGTGGGTGATCCGAAAGCGTTTGGCCTAGATTTTGCTTTAGTAGCCATGTTCATTGGGCTCCTCTATCTGCAAATGATCACGGATAAAAGTAAGGCTTTTAGTTTTCAAATTATAATGGTCGTGATTGTCTGTTTTTTGATGTATGGCTTAACAATTTTCTTTACAAATAATGTAGCGCTGATTGTGACAACGTTGGTAGGCTGCTTTTTAGGGATGGTGATTGAGCAATGGCGCTCACGGTAAAAGTATTATGGGCAATTATAGGCTGTGGCATTGTGACTTGGCTATCACGGGTAATCCCGTTTGTGCTGGTTAAAAACTTTGATTTGCCCAAATGGTTAATTCATTATTTAAGTTTTGTACCACTGGTGATTATGACGGCGTTAATTATGGAAAACATCTTCACTCATCATGCGGGTTCACTACCAACGGTCAATTATGAAAACTTGCTGGCTACAGTTCCGACTTTTGTGGCAGCTATTATTTCTAAGAGCTTAATTGTAATTGTTGTGGTTGGAATCGTTAGTATGGCGCTGATTAGACTGGCTTTTTAAGGTTAGTGTAAGGTTTTCCTAGATGGT
>NZ_JQBD01000047.1 GCF_001437255.1 Pediococcus damnosus
TTCACCAATACCAGAAAGTGTAGACCCATTATTAAGCATTGAAATTATGTAATATTTGGTTGTATAGATGAAAATGAAATAGATGAGAGAATTAAATGCTAGCGCTACCATTAATGTCACCGAGGTGTTAGAATTTAAGTAGGTACAGGTTATAATTTTTTACATAGTTGGCTGGATTAATTTGGGAAAAATTTTCTTGAACAAAACAGCAAAAGTTGAATGCCATGGTTTTATTTGAAGGGAGAGAAATATGAAAAAAGCCGAATTGAAACAAAATCGTAAGTATGCTTTGCTGGCAAGTACACTACTGTTTTCAGCGGGTATTTTAGGGATGGGTGTTACGCCACCCCAAATAAATGCGGATGTTTCAAATGTAGCTGAGTCTTCAAAACAGAACACGGCTACCACTGCTAAGACAGTTAAAGCAACATCAGAATCTGGTAAAACAAAGGTTGCGGATAGTAGTTCGAATTCAGAGGCCGCGCAAGGCACTTTTAAACAGACAAGTGAATATCAAGATGAAGCTGGTAAGAGCATTGCCAGTTCAGACAGTGTTTCGCTTAAAGCTGGCGAAAAATACAGTTTAAATGCACCTAAAACGATTGCAGGATACAAAGTAAATTATGCTAAGAGCAGCTATACGATCACGAATGAAGACGGAACTAATAGTGGTTCGTTAGCTAAACTTGCCGCAAATGTCGGTGTCACCAGCGATCCAAGTAGTTGGACCACTGCGGATTGGCAAAAAGTACTAGATGCTTTTAATGCAACTACGGTGTCTGAAAATGGGGTTGGCAAAGACTATAGTGTTACGCTGACTTACAAATATGACGCTGAAGCACCAAAGGGCACGTTAAATCAAAAGACGGAGTATCAAAATGAGGCCGGAAACACCATTGCGGATTCTGATACAACGGCGCTCAAAGCTGGCGAGAGTTATAGTTTGAGTGGACCTAAGAACATTTCTGGTTATCAGGTTAACAAGGACAAGAGTAGTTATACAATAGTTAATGAATCTGGAACTCACAAAGGATCACTTACTGAACTTGCTGCAGCCGCAGGAATAGATACTAGCAAATCATGGACAATTAACGATTTGGTAGCCATTCTTAATAAAGATACGGTGTCGGCTAATGCAGTCGGTAAAGATTATAGTATCACGTTGACTTATAAGTATGATGCCGAAGCGCCAAAAGGGATGTTAAATCAAAAGACGGAGTATCAAAATGAGGCCGGAAACACCATTGCGGATTCTGATACAACGGCGCTTAAAGCTGGCGAAAGTTATAGTTTGAGTACTCCAAAAAACATTTCTGGTTATCAGGTTAACAAGGACAAGAGTAGTTATACAATAATTAATGAATCTGGAACTCACAAAGGATCACTAACTGAACTTGCTGCAGCCGCAGGAATAGATACCAGCAAATCATGGACAATTAATGATTTGGTAGCCATTCTTAACAAAGATACGGTATCGGCTAATGCTGTTGGTAAGGGCTATGCAATTACGCTGACTTACAAATATGATGCTGAGGCGCCAAAAGGAACGTTTAATGAAACAAGTGAATATCAGAATGAAGCAGGAAAAACACTTGCAAAATCTGATAGCGAGGCGCTTAAGGCTGGTGAAAAATACAGTTTGCATACACCAAAGCAGATTGCTGGGTATCAAATTAATTATAGCAAGAGTACTTTTACTTTAATAAATGAAGATGGAACGCATACTGGTTCACTTGCCGAATTTGCTGCAAATGTTGGTGTAACTGGTAATCCAAACACTTGGACATCTGCTGACTGGCAGAAGGTATTAGATGTCTTCAATAATACAACGGTGTCTGAAAATGGTGTTGGTAAAGGCTATGCAATCACATTGACATACAAGTATACTGCGATCAAGCCAACTATCAGTGTTAAACCTAAGATTACGATTAAAAAAGGTTCCAATTTTAAACTTCAAGATTTATTTAATTCAATTGTTTCTTCAACAGGGACAAAGTTAAATTATGCTGAAGCAATTGCAAATGGCAGTTTAACAGTAACGGGACCAAACAACTTTAATACGAACAAAGTAACCTATACCTTCACTTATACGGATCCAGTTACTGGGTTGTCTGTAACAGCTACAGGAGTTGTTATTATTGTGGCCGATGGAACACCTGGGAAACCAGGGGAACCTACAACACCTAAACCAACTCCGGGCGATAACGATGGCTCTGGAGATAAAGAGGGTTCCGGTAATGGCGAAACAGACTCCAACTCGGGCCAATCCGGTAATCAAGGTAACGGATTAAGCCAAGGTAATAATGGCAAGGAAACAAGTCAAATTCCTTCAGCTAATGGGCAAACCGTTTCAGGAGCAACCAAAAATAGTCCGAAATCTGTTTCAGCAAATAAAGAATTACCACAAACTGATGAAGCAAATAGTATTGCTGGAAGAAACATTGGGTTGATTGGATTGTTCTTAATGGCCACGCTTGCACTATTCGGAGTAGTTAGAAGAAAAAGATATTAGATTTTAAGATTGCAAAAATGAAGTGTTTCAAATTTCATCGATTTTATATTTAAGAAATAAGCTGTTCCTCTAAAAAGGGGAGCAGCTTATTTGTGTATTAAAGTGGGGATTTTCGTGACCGTTTTTATTTTTTGACAACAAAAAAGTAGACTCTAAGTTCTTCTCAAAGCTTAAAGTCTACCTACGAGGAAAGGTTTTCGCGATTAACATCTTCAGAATCTAAATTGTTAATAACATTACACCTTCATTGTTTAATTGTTCTACCGTCGTGAACCTGACCTACCTGTGATCGTCGTTATCAAAATCTGCTGATATGATCAACGTAAGTTTGAACTCACTTGATACATACATAAATACAGGCTAACGGTGATTAAAGACGGTTTTGGAAGCATTAAGTTTTTTTATGCTAAATACCCTCCGCAAACGTACTTGTTATTTTGTTCTTACTACACAACGTATCTAAACTATTTAGTACTCTGTAAGCTATTTCTAACTCACGTTTTCTCTTGTCATTGGCAACACCTACTTAAACCGAAGCTCAACTACATATCAACCAAACATGAATCTAAATCTGAATCTAAAAACTGAACCAAAATCAGTTGCAACATTTACCAAGAAAGCTATGCACTTACTATTCGCACATCCAGATTTTTGAGCCAAGTAACAACTACTACAACTGCTCACGATGTCTTTCAACATCAAAACTTTATTAAATCGATGCTCATGGTTTGTGATGTCGTATTTCCATAAACCGCACATCCAGGTTTCTTGAGCCAAGTACTAACTACTTTTGCTACTCAAATGTCTTCCAACATCAAAAACTTTATTAAATCGATGCCCATGATTTATAGTATCAGATCATACTCATATAAATCGCGCATCTAAACCTTTGAGTCAAACACATAATTCTGATTGTAACTGCTCACATGTCTTTCAACAAGCAAAACTTTTACATGATGCCCATGAATGGTAAGCCTTCACAACATAGCTCTCAGCTGCGCTTCTACGTTAGATCACCATCGGCAACTATCGACTGACCTAAAGCGCTTTGAGAAGTTTGAGTTAATCGGAAAATTTAACTTTTCCCTTTCCTCACTTATTATATTAGCACGTGATGTAACCGTTTGCAACATAAATGTCTGACTTTTTTTAAACTTATAAAATGGGCCAACAGAATTACCGTTATAAAGGGTTTTGTAGTAAAAAAAGTTAATCAACAAGAATCTTAATTCCCTTGTAGATACTATAAATAGTTAGAGCTAAAACAATAATTGCACCAAGGCCAATAAGAATAATGATAAACCAGCCGGTTGACTGGGCATTCTTTGTGATTAGCCCGTGAACTCCGGCAAGGACAATAAATGTAAGGATCAGCAAAGTAGGTAAAATATGCAACAATAACGCATGTAAGGCATTTCGATGAGTTTCTGGTCGATTAGCTGTTAACAGCCAAACAATTAATGGAAACAAAACAGGTAAAAATAAAATGCTCAGATAGGAAAGGGAACTTAATAATTTATCTTCAATTGTCATAATCTCAACCTCCACGTTCATTTGTTGCCTTCATTTTACCTAAAATGGACAACTTAAGATAGAGATAAGAACCAAACAAAAAAACAGTAGCCAAGTTGCGCTACTGTTTAATCAATTATTTATTTAGTTAAGATTTGCTGGGCGTGAATAACCAACACAGTGCCACCATGGAGAAGCAACTTTTTCAGTAATGACGCCACGATTTTGAGCATCGATCATTTTGCCACTACCGACGTAGATCCCTACATGAGAAATATTCTTTTTACTAGAACCAAAGAAAACTAAGTCGCCTTGTTTTCGTGAACTAGTTGAAGCTTTTTTATAACTGTTGTATTGAGATTGTGCGGTTCTTGGTAAGGTTTTGTTGATTGCTTTTTTATAAACATATTTTGATAAGCCGGAACAGTCAAAACGATTTGGACCAACAGCGCCATAAACATAGCGTTTGCCTAATTGTTTTCGTGCATTTGTGTAAATCTTATTGTAAGTACCTGTACCAGGCTTAACTTTGAGATAACCATGCCAAACCCAACCAGAATACAGACCATTACTACTAGTAGCATAAAAATATTGGGTACGAACGCCATTTTTCAAGACAATTCGTGATTTTGTGACCTTAAAAGTAGTTCTTGGGAAATTCTTTAAATAATGAGCTGTTTTAAAGGTGACATAGGGAAGTTTCCCGTTTAGGTTGTACATATTCCCCTTGGCACTTGATCTGATGTAAGATTTTGTAGTTACATTTTTCGTAGAAACTACACGGTATTTTGTAGCTGCGTGAGCTTCAGTGTTTGAAATAGCAGTGATACCAATAAACATGGAAAGAAGCGCGAATAATTTAATTATGTTTTTCATGAGTTACCCCCGTATAAATTGTATATTTATAATAATACGGGTTATATATTACAAAAACGTAACTAAGGTATCTCATTAAGATTAAGTAAAGAACATATTGACGAAATAATTCATTCCAAGCCCAAAATAACACTTCAAATAGCTATAGAATGTGCATAAATTGATCGTATCGTAATTTGAGATAGCAATTTTTTTAATTTTAAAATAAAAAGAGCCACTGTAAAGTGGACTCTTAATAATTGCATAATTATAAAAATTAATTGGCATGATCTAAAGGAATTCTCTTTTTGTTACGTTTCTTCTTTAGTAGGCTTAATTGATCCTTCAACACTTGAACCTCATCATTATGTTTCTCTTTCCAATCCTTGTATGTAGATCGTGTATCAGTATCGCCAATTTCCAGTCCAGTTTCAAGCCAAAAGACGGCTTCTGTTAGGCTACCGAAATTCTTCATCCACAAAGTGTGACCGTTGTCTGAATCAAACGCAACATAGGATTTGTAATGCTTTGTAAGGTAGGTATGTTTCATGATTTTAAAAGCTTTACGCTGCCTTGTCAGTTTGTAATCAGGTAAAATAAAATGGCCTTGTGATTTGAGCTCGGGAACGTTATTATTTCGTTTTTGTTCTTTATAATCGATTAAAAATTCTTTAGCTGTTGGTTCAGTGATTAGTTCGACATCGATTTGACTCATGGTCATTCCCCCTAAGATATAATAGTTATATTTTACCATAAGACGTCCATTTTTACTTCTACAAACCAGGCGATTAGTACAAATTTAAAGGAGAATTAAAAAGTTTTCGCGTTTTCAGCGCATCAATATTGAGTATTTTATTTAAATCTTTTATACTTTTAAGTAGATAGAAATTATAAAAGGTTTTTAATATACGTAGGAGATGACCATATGCGAAAATATATTGCAGAAATTATTGGAACGTTTGTTTTGGTTTTTGTTGGAACGGGTACAGTTGTGATTGCTAAAGGTAGCACACTTACGATTGGTTTGGCCTTTGGATTAGCGGTAACTGTCATGGCTTATTCAGTAGGTGCCATTTCAGGTGGGCACTTTAACCCGGCGGTATCCCTGGGTATGCTTTTAAATAAGCGAATTAGCGGCAAAGATTTTATTGGGTATGTTATTTCCCAATTTATTGGGGCAATTTTGGCATCAGCGATGGTTTTTGATTTGGTCCATGAATTAGGTTTGTCCACGAAAGATTTAGGGCAAACGGATTTCCCTAATATTTCTGTTGGTGGTGCGTTTGTCACTGAAACGCTCGTGACATTTTTGTTTGTTTTAGTTATTTTGTTGGTAACAAGTAGAAAACTAGGCAATTCAAATTTTGCAGGCTTAATTATCGGATTAACATTAGGTTTGATGATTATTGTGGCATTGAACTTGACGGGCGGTTCATTGAACCCGGCACGAAGTTTTGGCCCAGCCCTCTTTGTGGGTGGATCGGCAATGGCGCATTATTGGTTGTACTTAACGGCTCCATTGGTAGGAGCGGTGTTGGCAGCCGGTGTGAGTCAGTATTTGGGTAGTGAAGAATAAAAGTGAGCGAGGCAAAGCGTTAAAAGCCAAGAAATACCTGTCCTGGATGCGGGATCGCAATCCCGCGGGAAGGATAGGTATTTCTTGGCTTTTGCTTTGCCGAGCTGTCCTAAAAAAGAGTGAGCGGATTGAAACGGGAGCTAAAGAGCTATAAACGCGTCGTTAGCGGGATTGCATCCCGCGGTTAGACGTGTTTATAGCTCTTTAGCTGTTTCAAGTAGCTGTCCTAAAGCTCACCCGAAAAAAAACAGGCAGTGAATGCAACCCCGCCATGCTATAATACAAATATCAAACAAGATGGGGGAGTCCATAATGGCAAATAAAATTTTAGTGTCGACGACGGAAAATATTCCAGGGCATAATTATGAAGTGATTGGGGAAGTGTTTGGTTTAACCACGCAATCTAAAAACGTGTTCAAAAATATTGGTGCGGGTCTTAAAGGAATTGTTGGTGGTGAAATTAAGGCTTATTCGGAACTACTGACGGAGGCACGTGATACAGCGATCAGTCGCTTACGGGATAATGCAGCAGAAATGGGCGCAGATGCCGTGGTGATGATGCGTTTTGATTCAGATTCAATTAGTCAAGATATGGAAACGGTGGTTGCTTATGGGACAGCTGTAAAATTTGTTGAGTAATTTTAAAAAAATAAAGGCCAGTATTCTAAGAGATTACTTTATGGTAATCCTCTTAGAATACTGGCCTTTTTGAAACTAAGATTTCTTTTTTTTATGTGGCTTTTTCTGAAGTTGAGAAACTTGTTTTTGTAAGTGGTCAACTTGTTTGGAGAGACTATCAATTTTATTTAAGAGTAAAGTTAAATCGTTATCTTGAATGTTGGTATTATCTGAAGTGAAGAATCCGGTAATTGTACTGGTTAACAAACCAATAAACCCAATTCCACCAAGCATTAGGATGGCCGCAATGATTTTTCCAATGGCCGTATGCGGGGAAATATCGCCATAACCAACGGTGGTTGCGGTGGTGATTGCCCACCATAATGCGTTTGATAGAGAAATTTTTTCAACAATGGAATACAAAAGCGCACTCAAGACGACGATTACAACACTGGCGTAGAGAAGATAAACAAAGCCAGTGGAGTAAAAGAAACGGTGGACAGATTTTGTAAACTTGCCATCCAGGCCTAGATGCCAAAAAATATGATAATAACGAACCATGCGAATGACCCGTTCAAATCGAAAAATGGCAAAAATCGGGTGCAACGGAACCAATCCAAGCATATCAAAGGAGTTATCAACCAGAAAACCTTTCTTATTTTTTGATAGCCCTAAACGAACTAAGTAGTCTATTAAGAAGATTACTAGGATGATGTTCATGATGACTCCGATTGAGCCTTTTAATAGATTAATGTGGGTAAAGAAAGTTGAAAAAGCTAGACCACTAGAGAAGAGTGCCAGAGCACCAAAAATAATGTGGTAACAAATAAGCCAACCTCTTTGTTTTTTAGACATTTTATTCACCTGTCATTTCACGTATTAAGCTTATTTTAACTCTTTAATAAGCTGTGTAAACAGATGGGCTTTGATCACAATGATTTTTTAAAAATTGAAATGCTGAATTTAGCTAGTAAGTCGGCTTTTAATCGATTAGAATCAAGAAAGAGCAATTCAAATGTTTTTTATTTATAAAGTAGAGTATGTAACTAAAATAATAAAATGAATAATGATTGGGAGGTTTACGTTTGAAAAAAATATTAGCACTCCATACAGGTGGAACCATTTCAATGTCGGCCAATGAACTAGGTGAAGTTTCTACAAATGAGGAGAATCCGTTATTAGATAGTCGCTTTATTGACGACAATATCGAATTAACCAATGAAACTATTTTGAATAAACCATCAGAACACATCACACCAGATGATATGTTCAAGATGCAAAAACGCGTAAAAAAAGCAGAAGGTCAAGGGTATGATGGAATTGTGATTACCCATGGAACAGATACATTAGAAGAAACGGCGTATTTTTTAGATTTAACTTTGCCAAATCATCTACCAGTAGTTTTGACGGGAGCAATGCGTTCTTCTAATGAAATCGGATCAGATGGTGTGTATAATTTTCAGAGCGCAATCTTAACCGCCGCCGCTGATGAATCGGTGGATAAAGGCGTTTTGGTGGTTATGAATGACGAAATTCATACGGCGCGCTATGTCACCAAAACGCATACTACCAATGTTGATACGTTTCGGACACCGACATTTGGACCGATTGGCTTGGTTGGAAAACGTGGTATCCACTATTTCCAAGAATTAATTCAACAAGCGGTTGTGCAAGTTGATGAGCTTAAACACAATGTCTATTTACTGAAAGCCTACGCAGGGATGCCCGCAAGTCTCTTGAGTTGTTTAGATAAAAAAGAGACCAATGGCATTGTTATAGAAGGCTTGGGTGCTGGAAACATGCCGCTAGAAACGGTAGGTGCCATTCAACAGCTACTTGCAGACGAGATTCCAGTGGTAATGGTTTCCCGTTGTTATAATGGGGTAGCGGAACCCATTTACGATTATCCAGGTGGTGGCATTGCGTTGGAACGTATGGGTGTTACTTTCTGTCAGGGACTAAATGGACCCAAGGCGCGGATTAAGCTGCTGGTTGGAATTAGTGCCGGTTTTACTGGAGAGAATTTAAGAAATTATATTAGTAACGCAGTATCGTAAAATTAAAATTTTGTGAGAAGATTAAAAATGCGCTATACTATTGCTATCTGAAGAAAAAGGTTGGGATGAAATGGCTGATAAAACGAAATTAAGAAATGATTTTTATGACGCAGTGAATGGCGAATGGCTTGAAACTGCCGAGATTCCGGCAGACCACTCTTCGACGGGTGGATTCATGGACTTAGTTGATGATGTGGATGAAAAATTGATGAGCGATTTTGCTGATATGAAATCTGGCAAACTTGTCAACAAGGATCCTTTGATGACCGAATTTTTGAAGTTTTATGAATTAGCAGCAGATTTCAAGAAACGTGATCAAGATGGTACAGCACCTTTAAAACCATATATTGATAAAGTTGAAGCAGTTTCTAGTTTTGAAGAGCTCAGTGCCCAGTTCAAAGACTGGTTTGTTGAGGGATTTCCAACGCCGTTTGACATTGGCGTGCAACCTGATCTTAAGAGCCAAGGCAAAATAAAATTGAATGTGCTTTGGGCTGAGGGTGGTAATTTGATCCTTCCTGATAAAACTTATTATGACAAAGATAATCAGGCTGGCCCACAACTCTTAGCAGTCTTTACCCAAATGACTGAAAAATTACTCACAATGGTGGGTAACTCTAAAGAAGATGCTAAAAAGATGGTGGCAGACGCTAAACAGTTTGATGCTTCAATGGCGCCTTTCAAAAAGAACTCCGAAGAAATGAGCGATGTGGCGAACTTATATAATCCAATTGATTTTGATGAGTTTATCAAACAATTAGGTGAATTTAAGATTGGCGATGCCATTACTGAGGTATTGGGTGAAAAACCAAAACAAGTTATTGTCACTGAACCTAAATTCTTTGAAAACTTTACCAAGATTGTTAATAAGGACACTTTCCCAGCATTTAAAAACTGGGTAATTGTCAATGTGGTGCGTCACTTAGCAACATATCTTGGCGAAGACTTCCGCCAGACTGCAGGAATCTATCAACGAACCTTATCTGGTCAAAAAACAGCCATGAAGCAAGAGAAGAGTGCCTTTTATTTGGCACGGCGAATCTTTAGCCAAGTTGTTGGTGATTACTATGGTAAGAAGTACTTTGGTGAAAAGGCCAAACAAGACGTTCATGATATGGTTGTTGCGATGACTGGTGTTTACAAGCAGAAATTGCAAAATAATACATGGCTCAGTAAGGCTACGCGTGAAAAAGCGGTCGTTAAGTTGAATGCCATGGATATTCATGTTGGCTATCCAGATAAGATGGAAGATGTCTTTAAAAAACTACATACGACGACCGCGGCAGAAGGCGGCAGCTTATTAGAAAATGTCCAAGCCTTTTCTAAAGTGTTTGCTGAAGATGAACTCAGTAAATTTAATCAGCCCGTGGATAAAGAAAAATGGGAAATGAGTGCTGATACGGTTAATGCATATTATTCACCAGAAGGTAACTTGATTTGTTTCCCAGCGGCAATTCTTCAAGCACCATTTTATAGTTTGGAACAAACACCAAGTCAGAATTATGGTGGAATTGGGGCCGTAATGGCTCATGAAATTTCGCATGCTTTTGATCCTAATGGCGCTTTGTTTGATGAAAACGGAAGCTTGAATAATTGGTGGACGGATGATGATATGAAGGAATTCAAGAAACGTTCACAAGCCATGATTGATGAATTTGATGGGCTTCCATATGCAGGTGGCAAGGTTAACGGTAAATTAGTGGTCACTGAAAACGTAGCAGATGATGGAGGCCTGAGCTGTGCATTGGGTGCGGCTAAATTGACAGGTAATCCTGATTTGGAAGAGTTCTTTGTGAACTGGGCCACAGTATGGCGTAGTAAGGCTACAAAGGAACGCAAACAATTGCTTCTTTCAATTGATGTGCATGCACCAGATAAATTGCGGGCAAATGTCCAAGTGAAAAATTTTGATGAGTTTTACGAAACGTTCAATGTGCAACCGGGGGATGGCATGTATCTGCCACCGGAAAAACGGGTGCAAATCTGGTAGTGAGTGAGACAAAGCGTTAAAAGGTGCTAAATAAGTGTGACGGATGCGGGATCGCAATCCCGCGGGAGTCATACTTATTTAGCACCTTTTGCTTTGTCGAGCTGTCCTAAAAAAAGTGAGCGGAGTGAAACGGGAGCTATAGAGATATAAGGACGTCGGTAGCGGGATCGCAATCCCACGGTTAGACGTGCTTATATCTTTATAGCTGTTTCAAGAAGCTGTCCTAAGGCGGTCGAAAAAATACAAACAGAGATCAGCAGTGTAGGGTGCATAAAAAGGCGTTCACAGATTATGGAATTCTCCAAAGTCTGTGGACGCCTTTTAGATTTTGTCTTATTTAGTAATGTAAATATAAAGATGAGTTGTAGAGTAACCAACTTCGAATTTCACGCCGTTAGATTTAATCACATTAGTGGCAGTTGAGGTACTGCTACTCTTTTTAGCATCTTTTAGTAATTTCTCAAATTGTTTCATAACTGATTTAGGATTTGCACCTAATTCATTGGATAGAAGTGAAAAGACCGTTCCAAAATCCTTTTGGCCTGATTCCTGTTTCATAGCTTTTACGGGCACAATGAGGGTTAAGCCCATTAAATTCTTATCCTGATAGTTAGCACGTACTGTGTAATTATTTTGTGTGATGACGTTTTTGACGCCGTTTGACATATTAGTTGGCAACAATTTATCTTTGTTTTCTTTTTTAGCAGTGGCCATTGCGGCTTGGACTTCTTTGCCTTCTTTTTGAAGAGCAGCCATTTCTTTACCCTGAGCTTCTAACTTAGCGAGGGCTGCTTTTTGTTGAGAGGCTGGTAACTTAGCAATTTCAGCTTTGGCTTTAGCAGCCGAAGTTGGTTTTGAGGAACTAGCTTTGGCCTTTTTTTCAGCAGCGGCTAAGTCCTTAGCTTTTTGTTGATCTGCTTTTGACAAGGACATGCCAATTACAGCTTGATTATAGTTGTTAGCAATTGGTTTATATTGACCAAGTGCTTTTCGCTTATTAATAGTGACTTTTTTAGTAATCACATCTGAACCTTTTTGAGAAGTGATGTTAACCGTCTGTTTTTTGGTTTTTGCAGGAACTTCGACTACATAAGCCCCATCAGTATTTTTAACGGCTTTTTTAGCTTGCTGATCGATTTGATAGCTTATTTTCGCGTTTTTGCTTGCTTTTCCTTTAATAACGGCTACCATGCCACTCGGCGTTTTAGTGGATGCACCCACTGATAGGCTGTGATTGCCACAACCAGCTAATGCAACGAGTGCAAAGAGCCCAACAACTCCAGTTAAAAACTTTTTCATAACGTACCATCCTCGTATTAATTTTCGAATTATCCGTGTCAAATATGACACGCTGTCATAAACATGAATTATACACCCATCCACTAAGAATTACGAGGGTCAATTAGGTAAATTTGGAATAAATTCACGAGGATTCGCCAAGTGGTTTTGATTATTACTTTTAAGCAGAAAATATTGTAAAGTTTGTGTTTTACTTTGAAACGGATTTATAGTAAGATGAATATTGTTGTTTGGAGAGTAAAACACGAACAAACATAAAGCTAATTCTAAATTAGCCAGGTTAAGGGAGAAAGTACTTATGGGAGAAAAGATTAAGAATTATTTTCAAATTGATCAGTTACATACGACTGTGAAACGTGAGATCTTGGCAGGATTTACTACGTTTATTTCCATGGCCTACATTTTATTTGTGAATCCAAGTGTTTTAGGTGCTTCAGGGATGGACAAAGGAGCTGTGTTTACGGCAACTGCTTTGGCAAGTGCGTTAGGTTGTTTTTTGATGGGAATTTTGGCTAAATACCCAATTGCAACTGCTCCAGCCTTAGGAATTAATGCCTTTTTCGCCTATTCTGTTTGTATCGGAATGAAAATTCCTTGGCAAACTGCCTTAGCGGGTGTGTTTGTGGCTTCATTAATTTTTATTGTGATTACAATTTTTAAATTACGTGAAATGATTATTAATGCGATTCCTGCTGATTTGAAATATGCAATTTCTAGTGGGATTGGATTGTTTATTGCTTTTATTGGGTTACATGATGGTGGCTTGATTGTTGCTAACAAATCTACAGTGGTTGGTTTAGGATCACTGGGCGTGGCAACAACATGGTTGACGATCTTTGGTTTGATTTTAACTTCTATTTTAATGGTTCGTCGGGTTCCAGGCGGTATTTTTATTGGGATGGCTGCAACTGCAATTTTAGGTCTACTGACTGGCTTGATTAAGGCCCCCGCACAGTGGGTATCCACGGCTCCAAGTTTGAAACCAACATTTATGGTTGGTGTTGAACACATTGGTGATATTAATACCGTGCAATTATGGGTGGTTGTTTTAACCTTTTTATTGGTTACTTTTTTTGATACGGCTGGTACTTTGGTAGGACTGGCGCAACAAGCTGGTTTTATGAAAGACAACAAGATGCCTCGAGTTGGTAAAGCATTGATGTCAGATTCGACGGCAATGTTAGCTGGTTCTGTGTTGGGCACTTCACCAGTTGGCGCATATGTTGAATCTTCAGCCGGAATTGCGGTAGGTGGTCGTTCTGGATTAACAGCGGTCACAACGGGTGTCCTGTTTATCTTAGGTCTATTCTTCTCTCCAATGTTGGCTGTTGTAACAAGTCAGGTGACGGCACCAGCTTTGATTATTGTCGGTGTTTTAATGGCTCAATCAATGAAGCACATTGCGTGGGAAAAGATGGAAATCGCAATTCCTGCATTCTTGATCTTGATTGGAATGCCATTGACATACAGTGTTTCAGATGGAATTGCGCTTGGGTTCATTATGTATCCAATCACAATGGTTGCTGCAAAACGAGGCAAAGAAGTTCACCCAATTATGTATGGATTATTCTTTGTATTTATTTTCTTTCTATATATATTGAACAAAGGTTAGTGAGTGAGACAAGTCGGTAAAAAGAGAATCACAAGTGTGACGGTTGCGGGATCGTAATTCCGCGGGAGTCGCGCTTGTGATTCTCTTTTTGATTTGTCGAACTGTCCTCAAGCTCAGCGGCAAATGACTAGGTAGAAGCTTGTGAAATAAAAGATGGTCCACTTGTAAAACAACGGTCAAAATTTAATGGGTCTTTTCTTTATTTTTTATTATCATCATTACTAAACTTAGTAACAGAATTTTTTCTTGGATTATTTTTTTTATTAGATGAATTTTCATCAGGAAGTGACCACATGTGTTCCCACCAAGCACCGTAAGTACTATCTTGTTTGCTAGAGCCAACAGTACTAGTATCAAAAGAAGCTTTGTGGTCACCACATGATGACAAGGTTAAAAATACTAATCCAACAAGAACTACGCCTATAATAGATAACGTAAATATTTTTCGCATATTGAACCCCTCCAATTCAATTTAGCTGTTAATATCTTAAACTATAAAACAAAAGATTAGGTACTTTTTAAATTCCTGAAATCGTTTACATTATACACCCAGCTGTGTAAAACAGATAAGTTAATTGGAGTATGAAGATTAATCAATAAAAGAGCAGGTTCTTAGGCTCTAAATCTGTTAGTGTAAGGTTTTCCTAGATGGTCAAT
>NZ_JQBD01000048.1 GCF_001437255.1 Pediococcus damnosus
TGATTACACAGGCACCAACTGATCCAGCAGATGCAAATACGAAGGTTACTGCTAATGATGCTAATAGCAACTATGGTGATCAAATTGCAGAAGGATTCTTTACTGCTAAATATGGAAACAAAGTTAAAGACGCTGGTCTAACAAATTCAGACTTTAGCTTTACAGACCAAAATGGTAAGGCAATTACTGGTATTCCAACGAATGTTGGTGACTATGTCATTAGCATTAATGCGGCAGGGCAACAAAAGATCAAGAATGCTAATCCAGGTTATATCTTCAGTGCAGATGACTTTATTGCTGGAACTTATACTATTTCAGCGAAAGACACTACCCCTGGTGATGCTGATACCACAGTTAAGGTTAATGATGCTTCTTCATCTTATGGAGACAGTGCACCTAAGTTTAATATTACGGTTGGTTCAGATCTCAAGAACCCTGGTAATTCGACTAATAATGACTTTGTCTTTATCAATAAAGCAACTGGTGAAGTAGTCAAAGGTGTTCCATCAGATGTTGGTGACTATCAAATTAGTTTGAACGACAGTGGTAAAGCTAAAGTTGCTGCGGCTAATCCAAATTACAAATTTAATGACGACAGCTTTATAAGCGGAACTTACACAATCAACGATGTTGTGACTCATAGTGAAGTTACTGTGAACCGAACAGTACATTATACTGGTGCTGGCAAGAGAACGCCTGGCAATATAATCCAGACAATTACCTATGATGTAGCTACCAGCAAAGCAACTGGCGAGTCTGTTTACACACCACAAGGATCTTATGCAGCTGTTAAGACACCAACAATTGCTGGTTTTACAAACAGTGGTAATGTTAGTGGTGTCACACCTGTAACTTCAACTACCAAGCCAATTGACTCAACTGTGACAGTTACTTACACACCGATTAATGATATTGCGTACAGTGAAATTACTATTACCCGAACGGTTCATTATGAAGGTGCTGGAAGTCAAACGCCAAAGGATGTTGTGGAGAAGGTTGTTTATAAAGTAGTTACAAATAAGACAACTGGTGAGGTTTCATATACACCACAAGGAGTTTATGACGCGGTTAGCACACCAACTTTGACTGGTTATACCAACAGTGGTGATGTGTCAGAGCTGATTCCAACGGCGACAATGAGTAAGCCAGAGAATAGCTTAGTAGTTGTTCAATACAAGAAGACCGGTGAAGGGGGTAATCCTTCTAATCCAGGAAATGGTGGAAACAACCCAGGTAACCCATCGAACCCTGGAAACGGTGGAAATAATAATCCTGGTAATCCTTCTAACCCAGGTAATGGTGGTAATAACCATAAACCATCTAATCCGGGTAATAGTGGAATCACACCTGGAACAGGTTCTAATTCTGGTACTGGCAATTCAAACGGTTCTGGAAACGAAACAGTTCAAAACAATGTTAAGAATTCTACAGGTTCAAAGGTAAAACTAGAAGCTTTGCAGAATTCGAATGTTAAAGGTGAGGCAAAGAAGAACGTTACAGCGAATAAAGCTGGAACGTTGCCACAAACTGATGAACAACATGAAAATGTGGCTTCATTAATTGGAATGGTACTCTTAGGCGGATCCATGGCATTATTTGGAATTAAACGTCGGAAACATGATGATGAATAAAAAATTGTAAAATAAATTTTTGTAGGTGCGGTCAGAAATGACAGCATCTATTTTTTTGCCATTTAGCAATTACTTGCGGTAGAGATTTTTTTAAAACAGAGCATTAATTTATGGCAATCAGTACATTTTCTTAATTTTTGCCAGCGGTTACGTATGCTATAATATGCAGAGTTAGCACTGTCATTTTTTTACAATCAAGGTGGGTTCTCTTTAATGAAGAAGTTTAAAAATTTAGATTATTTTATTTTAGTTCCGTACATCATCTTATGCGTATTTGGAATTATCATGGTGTACTCTTCAAGTGCTGATTACTATATTATTAATGGTATTCGAGCGACAAGTTATTTATTTCGCCAGATGGCTTATGTCATGGTGGGCCTGTTAATAGCTGGAATTGTGTTTAGCCTAAAACTAAGTAAGTTACGAAGTTCGACGTTTCTTAAGATATTTGCGGGAGTCATGATCTTTTCGTTTATATATTTGATCTTTTTTGGGACCGAGATCAATGGTGCCAAAGGTTGGATTGAGTTTGGGCCGATTAACATCCAACCGGCCGAAGTTTCAAAGCTATTTTTAACGTTATATTTGGCCGATATGCTGTCTAAACATAATGACCGGCTAACCGAAGATCCAAAAAAATATTACCGAGCACCTTTGCTTATGGTTCTAATTTTTGTTGGGGCCATTTTCATGCAACACGATTTGGGTGGCGCAACGATTAACTTTGCGATTGCCTTAATTATTTTCTTTGCGAGTGGGATTGATTATCGGAAGGGAATTGGTGCAATTTTGATCGGGGTTTCCGGGTTCATGTTTGTGATTTTACCGTTGTTGTCACGAATTAATGTGAATACCAAAAACTATATGCTTCAACGGATTGTTGGATTTGCCCATCCTTTTGAACTAGCTAAAGGGGCCGGAAATCAACTGGTCAATTCGTACTATGCGATCGGTAACGGTGGTGTTTTTGGCGTTGGCCTTGGTAACAGTATTCAAAAAAAAGGATATCTACCAGAAGCTAATACTGATTTTATTATGGCAGTTGTGTCCGAAGAGCTGGGGTTGGTTACGGTAAGTTTGATCTTAATCCTATTACTAGTGATTGTTGGTCGGACAATTTGGTTAGGTATTCATGCACAAAAGATGTATGAAACACTTGTTTGTTATGGAATTGCGACCTATTTAACCGTTCAGACATTCTTTAATATTGGTGGTGTTACTGGAATTCTGCCAATTACCGGAGTTACATTTCCGTTCATCAGTTATGGTGGTTCAAGTATGTTAGTACTGTCGGTGGCGATGGGCATTATCTTAAATGTTAGTGCTAATGTCCAAAAAGAACGGGCAGCAACTTTACAATTAATTAAAGACAATTAATTTGGAGGGGTATTCATGAAAAAAGTTTTAGTAGCTAACCGGGGTGAAATTGCCACCCGAATTTTTCGAGCTTGTAAGGAATTGTCACTGAAGACGGTCGCAATTTTTGCTAAGGAAGATGAGCTTTCTGTCCATCGATTTAAAGCAGATGAAGCCTACCTTGTCGGTGCAGGTAAAAAGCCTGTTGAAGCTTATTTAGATATTGAAGATATTATTCGAATTGCTAAAGAAAACAATGTGGACGCCATTCATCCTGGCTATGGATTCTTGTCAGAGAATGAAGAATTTGCGCGTCGCTGTGAAGAAGAAGGATTAACTTTCATTGGGCCAAAAGTGGCTCATTTACATATGTTTGGCGATAAATTAGAGGCAAAAGCAGTTGCTGAAAAAGCTGGAATCACCACGATTCCGGGAACAAAAGATCCTGTAACAAGTTTTGCGCAGGTAAAGGCTTTTGCTGACAAACATGGCTATCCTATTATGCTGAAAGCCGCATTAGGTGGTGGCGGTCGGGGCATGCGAATTGTGCACAAGGCTTCCGAGCTTAAAGAAAGCTATGAACGGGCTAAAAGTGAAGCCATGCAGTCATTTGGTAGCGATGAAATGTATTTAGAGAAGTATTTACAATCACCAAAACACATTGAAGTACAGATCTTAGCTGATCAATTCGGCAACGTTTTACATTTGTTTGAACGAGACTGTTCCGTGCAACGTCGGAACCAAAAGGTCGTGGAAATTGCACCTAGTGTGACACTCCCGTTAGCTTTACGTAAACGCATTTGTGATGCTGCGGTTCGTTTGATGCAATCAGTTCATTACGTGAATGCGGCGACGGTTGAATTTTTAGTAGAAAAGGATCAGTTTTACTTTGTGGAGGTCAATCCGCGGGTTCAAGTAGAACATACCGTTACGGAATTGATTACCGATCGAGACATTGTGCAGTCCCAAATTTTGATTGCCCAGGGTAAAAATCTGTTTACCGATCTTCATTTTCCACAACAAAAGGATTTAACCTATCAAGGGGCGGCCATTCAATGTCGAATCACAACTGAAGATCCGACCAAAAAATTTATGCCTGATACGGGAACAATTGAAACTTATCGTTCTCCAGGTGGAAACGGGGTACGGCTAGATGTTGGAAACGCCTATAGTGGCGCGGTGATTACGCCATTTTTTGATTCCTTATTGGTAAAAGTTTGTGTCCATGATAGTAATTTTAAAGATACAGCCCAAAAAATGTTGCGGGTGTTGAACGAGTTTATGATTAGCGGTGTTCACACCAACATTGGTTTCTTGAAAAATGTTATTGCTCATCCTGTTTTTCAGTCAGGTGAGGCAACAACCACCTTTATTGACGAAAATCCATCACTTTTTGATGTGCCTAGTGATGCAAATCCGACCAATAAATTACTTACATACATCAGTAATATAACGGTGAATGGAACGGACGGGATCCCACAACATGAAAAGAAGTATTATCCAGAAGCCATAGAAAAACTTCAGTTAGAACCTCAGAAAGTGGAAACTAGCAAAGACATTTTGGATGCTCAGGGCGTGAGTGGCTTACAAACTTGGATTGCCAAGCAAGATCAGTTGTTGCTCACAGATACGACGCTCCGTGATGCACATCAAAGTTTGTTTGCAACCCGCATGCGAACCCATGATATGTTACCAATTGCTAATCAGATTGACCGTGGAATTCCCCAATTGTTTTCTGCTGAAGCATGGGGTGGGGCGACGTTTGACGTGGCCTACAGATTTTTACATGAAGATCCGTGGGTGCGGCTTCGTGAATTAAGAAAACGGATGCCTCACACTATGTTGCAGATGCTCTTTCGGGGCAGTAACGCCGTAGGGTATCAGAATTATCCGGATAACGTTATTCAGGAATTTATTAAGTTAGCAGCTAAAAATGGGATTGATGTTTTTCGGATTTTTGACAGTTTAAATTGGGTTCCTCAGTTGGAAACCAGTATTCAAGCTGTGCGTGACACTGGCAAAGTAGCTGAGGCCACCATGTGTTATACCGGTGATATTTTAGACAGCCATCAAAAAACGTACACTTTGAAGTACTATACCGATTTAGCAAAGGAATTAGAGCAGGCTGGTGCTCAAATTCTTGCCATCAAAGATATGGCAGGAGTTTTAAAACCTGAAGCGGCTTATCAATTAATCAGTACATTAAAAGAAAAGCTCATGATTCCAATTCATTTGCATACTCACGATACAACCGGCAACGGGATCGCCACTTATTTAAGTGCTGCTAAAGCAGGAGTCGATATTGTGGACGTGGCTGCAAGCAGTATGTCAGGAACAACCAGTCAACCTAGCATGAGTAGTTTGTATTACGCGATGGCTGGGACAAAACGCCAACCCACAATCAACAGCAAAAATGTAGAAGAAATTAATCGTTACTGGAAAGGCATCCGACCATTTTACCAAGATTTTGAAAATGGCATGACGGGATCCCAAACGGATATTTATCAAACCCAAATGCCAGGAGGCCAATACTCTAATCTCCAGCAACAGGCTCAAGCTCTTGGCCTAAAGGGTCGTTTTGAAGATGTCAAACACGCTTACCGGCAAGTTAACCAACTATTTGGCGACATCATCAAAGTGACACCAAGTTCCAAAGTGGTTGGCGACATGGCTTTGTTCATGGTTGAAAATAAGTTGACTCCAGATGCAGTTTTGAAGCAAGGGGATCATCTTGATTTTCCTCAATCTGTAGTTGATTTCTTTGCGGGCAACCTTGGGCAACCAGTAAATGGCTTTCCCAAGCAATTGCAAAAATTGGTTTTGAAGAATCATCCTGCAATTACCGTTCGGCCGGGCAGTTTGGCTAAACCAGTTGATTTCGATGCCTTTAAGAAAGATCTAGATAAAAAATTAAAACGTGATACTGCTCCAGAAGAAGTAATTAGTGCCATTCTTTACCCTAAGGTGTTCGAGGACTTCGATAAATTCGAAAAAACCTCAGGACCGGTAACTAAATTGGATACGGCAACCTTTTTCCAAGGCATTCGTCGTGGTGAGACAGTTGATGTGGAAATTCGCCACGGGGTTCATTTAATTATTAAATTGGATCAGCTTGGTGAGGTTGATGAACAGGGACGCCGAACCTTGTATTTTGAAGTAAATGGACGCAAACAAGATATTATTGTTCGTGATTTGAGCGTGCATGATCCGGTAATGAGTAAACGCAAAGCCGAACCCACAAACGCAAATGAGATTGGTGCGACAATGAGTGGATCAGTCTTGAATGTAAGTGTGGCGGCTGGTGATAAAATTAGTAAGGGTACCAATTTATTGGTTACTGAGGCTATGAAAATGGAGACGACGATTCAAGCACCGTTTGACTGTGTTATCAAGCATGTCTATGTGGCTGCTGGAGACGTTGTCGATACCAATGACTTATTAATTGAGATTGCCCCACAAAAATTGTAGCTTAGGAGGCCATTTGATGGAATTCAAACTTCAACCACGAGAAAGCATTATCGTGAACTTAGGCAATATGCGCCAAGTAAAACAGTTAAAGAAATTTGGAATTGTATATTATGTATCAAAAAGCATGAAGTATGCCGTGTTATACACAGACAAGGATAAAGCTGAACAAGCGTGCACAGCGATTGGCAAGCTTTCCAGTGTAAAACAAGCGGAAATTTCACCACGGGCAGAATTAAGAACGAATTATGATGATGATGAAAGTACCGATTATAAAAGAACGAATGAAGATTAGGTGAGATAAATGCGAGTTGTATCTGGAGATTTTGGGGGGCGGCGGTTAAAGGCAGTCCCAGGAGTAAAAACCCGTCCGACTACGGATAAAGTTAAGGAATCCATTTTTAACATGATTGGTCCTTATTTTGATGGTGGGGCCTCTTTGGATCTTTTTGCGGGGAGTGGTGGTTTGAGTATTGAAGCCGTTTCTCGGGGAATTAATCAAGCGGTGTTAGTTGATAAGCAACGGCAGGCCATTCAAACAATTGAGCAAAATGTGATGGTGACGAAGGCTGAAAATCAATTTAAAATTATCCGGCAAGATGCCAAAATTGCCCTAAATATCTTGGCAGATCAGGGAAAACGGTTTGACCTAGTATTTTTAGATCCGCCTTATAAGTTACAAAAAATCACGCAAAACATGGCGAAAATGGTGAATTTAAACTTGTTAAATGCCGGGGCCATTATTGTTTGTGAAACAGATCAATTTGCAAAATTGCCAGAGACACTTCCTAACTTTACCCTGTGGAAGCGTCAAGACTATGGCATTACGGAGATTAGTATTTATCAATTCGATGAAACAGGTGATTAAATGAGAATTGCAGTTTTTCCTGGGAGTTTTGATCCTCTAACAAATGGTCATCTTGACATCATCAAACGTGGCAGTTATCTGTTTGATGAACTAGTAGTAGCTGTGGGTGTTAATACGACGAAGACTGCTTTGTTCAGTACCGAAGAAAAAGTTCATTTGATTGAAGAAGCAGTTTCACCGTTAAAAAATGTGCGGGTGGTCACGACGCAAGGACTGACGGTTGATTTGTTTAAAAAATTAGGCGCCACGACGCTTATTCGGGGATTACGCGATGAAGCCGATTATCGTTATGAACGCCAAATTGCTGAAATGAATCATCAGCTAGATTCTCAAGTAGAAACGATTTTCTTGATGGCCCGGCCTCAAGATACGTATGTGGCTTCAAGTATCATTAAAGAGATTGCCAAAATGGGCGGCGATATTTCGCAGTTTGTGCCTAAAAATGTGAGTGAGCCATTAAAGGCTAAATTCAAGTAGGGATGATGTCATTTGCAGAAAATACGCAAATTTTTTAAAAAAGCTTGGCCTTTCCTAGTTGGAATCGTCGTTTTATTGATCCTTTTGTTTTTACCCTTGCCTTTCTATGTTGAAGGACCGGGAACGGCCGATCAATTAAGTCCTTATGTGCGAGTCAATCATCAAAAAGATACTAAAAAAGGCAGCTTTCGGATGACGACTGTTTCAATGGCACAAGGAACGCCAGCGCTCTATGTTTATGCGAAACTGATGCCTGATTATGAAGTAGACTCTGCTAGTGAAGTAACGGGAAATCAAGATAATGCGACATACAATAAAGTGCAGACGTTTTATATGAAGAGTGCGGTTAACCAGGCAATTTATGTGGCTTATAAAAAAGCAAATAAAGCGGTTAAAGTGCATTTTAAAGGGATTTATGTGCTTGAGGTTGAAAAAAATTCTCAGTTTAAAAAAGCGTTAAAAGTCGGTGACACGATCACAAAAGTAAATGGTCAACGTTTGATTAGCGCTGAAGATGCCATGAAGAAAATTAGTAGCCAAAAGGTTGGAAGCAAGTTAACAATCACTTACCAGCATAATGGAAAAACTAAGACAACTTCTGGAAAGTTGATTAGGCTATCAACTGGTAAACCGGGAATCGGGATTGGGCTGACTGATAATAACAAGGTCACAACAAAAATTCCCGTTTCCATTAACTCACATGGCGTTGAAGGTCCATCTGCTGGTCTAATGTTTACCCTGCAAATCTATAGTCAACTAACGCAAGAAAATTTGCGTAAGGGCCGCAACATTGCTGGTACCGGGACAATTGCTACAGATGGAATGGTTGGCGAAATTGGTGGCATTGATAAAAAGATTGTGGCTGCAAAAAAGGCCGGAGCAACGATTTTCTTTGCTCCTTATATCAAACCAACAAAACTGATTGAAAAATATGAGCCAGATCATCTGACCAATTATCAATTAGCGAAGAAAACTGCCAAAAGAGTGGCACCAAATTTAAAAGTGGTGCCGGTTCAGAATTTCTCAGATGCTGTTAAGTATTTGCAAACACATAACTAAATAAGGTTACTAAGAGATATTTTTAAAAATTATCAATAAAACGATAATGAATTAAAAAATATCTCTTTTTTTGTCGTATCTTTCTAAAGAGGAGGGATGGTTACCATGATTGAAGAAATTTGGGAAAATTATAAAAAATATATCATTATTGGTGCGGGCGTTTTCGTGATTGCAATCGGTGCATTTATTTTGTTGGGGAAAAGATCAGCACCAGCTAGTTCGAATGCAATGGCAGTTAGTGGCAGTCAAGGATCTGTTAGTGATCAGAGCATCTTTTCGAATGCTAGTAGCAGTTCAGAAACTGGAACAACAACGGCGGTGAGCAGCACAACTAGTAGTCCCTCTGGTAGTCAAGTGATATATGTGGATGTAAAGGGGGCAGTTAAGCATCCGGGAATTTTTAAAGTAAAAACATCGATGCGTGTGGATGATGCCATTAATCTGGCTGGGGGAATGGAGAGAACAGCGGATCGAAAACACATTAATTTAGCCCAACGATTGACCGATCAGCAGGTAATCTATGTGCCCATTCGTGGTGAAATTAAAGGTGCACCAACTGGCACGATTGATGCAGAAGTTGAGACAGAAAGTCCCAGTGATTCGACTAGTGGTGCTACAAATGGTGGAAGTAGTGCCGCTAGTGCATCAACTTCTGGGAGCGGCAATGAATCTGGCGGTGGCACAGTTAACTTGAACAGTGCCACTAAGGAACAGTTACAATCGTTAACGGGAATTGGTGAAAAGAAAGCAGAACAAATTATTCAGTATCGAGAAGCACACGGTAAATTTAAAGGTGTTGAAGAATTAAAAGAAGTGCAAGGCATTGGTGATAAAATATTTGAGACGTTAAAGTCGCAATTGAGTGTGTAGGGTATAATGGGGATTGTTTGATACTTTAGCTTAAAAAGGGAGGAAATCATTATGAGTGATAAAAGAATTCCATGGGATCAATATTTTATGACCCAGGCTGCTTTGTTGTCGTTAAGAAGTACCTGTAATCGGCTTTCTGTAGGGGCAACGATTGTGCGGGATAAACGTATCATTGCTGGAGGTTACAATGGTTCGGTTGCTGGTGATACGCATTGCATTGATGAAGGCTGCTATTTGGTTGATGGTCATTGTGTTCGAACCATCCATGCCGAAATGAATGCCATTTTGCAGTGTGCAAAATTTGGAGCAGCCACTGAAGGTGCCGAAATTTATGTCACTGATTTTCCTTGTCTACAGTGTACAAAAATGATTTTGCAAGCAGGAATTAAGAAAATCCATTATTTACGTAATTACCATAATGATCCCTATGCCATGAGCCTTTTAAAACGTATGCACATTGAAGTTCAACACGTTAAATTTACTGATGAAGAAATTGCCGCAATTTCAATGGAAAAGGTTCTAAATCAAGACTGATCAAGAACCATTTCCATGGATTTTTATTGCTGTTTTAGCAATCTTTCTCGATGCCATAATTACGATTCATCTATGGTTCTTTTTAATATTTCTAAGTTATTGGTTTTTCCGAATTTTTTGTTTACACAGCAAAAAAATCATGATTTATGCTAGTTTTGCGGGAATTGTCATGGGGCTATTATTTATTAATCATAGTCGAAATTTAACTAGACAAGCTTTGTCTGAACAAGCCGACTGGCAAGGAATCGTTGTCGTTCAGCCGGATGAAATCAAGTGTCAGGGTGATTATTTCCAATTTACTGGCGTTGACATGAATAAGCATCGTTTACAGGTTTCTGGATATTTAAAATCAAAAGAAGAAAAAAATCAACTTGAAAGAATTGATCGTCCTGTCCAATTGACCGTTCATGGGCAACTACAAACAATTGATCAGCCAGGAAATTTGAATCAATTTAATTACCGAAGCTACTGTTTTTCAAAAGGAATCACTAATTTATTAGGTAAAACGACCATTTCGAGCCGACAACGGGTGAAGAGCTCTAATCCATTAAATTGGCTAGTAAGTTGGTTGCATATTTGGCGTAATAATATGCGTAAGTACTGCCAACGGCTACCTAAATTAATGCAAACCTATGCGTTAAGTCTCTTAATTGGTTTTAAGGATGACGAGTTTTCAGAAGAAATGGAGGGAGTCACAACCCTCGGACTTCTGCACTTGTTTAGTTTATCAGGTCTCCATGTATTTTATTTTTGTTGGCTATTAAAAAGTTTTTTCTTACGTCTTCGGGTGACAAAAGAAACGACGAATCTCTTGCTGCTGATCCTGTTACCGGCATTTCTAATTATTGGTGGTGGATCAGGTAGTTTGTTTCGTTCAATTATGATGGCAGAATTGGGGATGCTTGGCACCAAGCTTGGCAGACAACGCATTCAGCTGAATGTATGGAGTGTGACGCTGTTAATTAATCTTATCTTTGATCCGTATGTAATCTTAAGTATGGGTGGACAGCTGAGTTATCTTTTATCGTTTTTACTTATTTTTATTGGCAATTATTCAGCTTTTAAACGAGCCTGGGGTTTAAACATTGTCAGTTTGCCCATTATTTTATTTCATACGTATCAATGGCATGTATTAACTTCATTTGCCAATTTTCTAATTATTCCAATCTTTTCAAATTTTGTCATGCCACTTGTAATTTTAAGTTCGGCAACGTACTGGATCATGCCCCAGTTGACTGATTTTCTTAATCCATTGTTAAAACTATTTCATTCTTTTGTTACCTTGCTAAGTCAGATACCTGGTCAAATAATTTTTGGAAAACTTTCTCTGGAGTTTACGGCCATTTTATTACTTGTTTCATTAGGATGGATTGCTTTTCCGCGGTTTAAAAAGTGTTTTGTTTTTGCTTTAGCGAGTTGCTATCTGGGAGGATTTATCTGGATTCATTTTCCCTTACATGGCGAGGTTACGTTTGTGGACGTTGGTCAAGGTGATAGTATTTTGATTCGAACGCCGTTTAATCGATCAGTTACGGTCATTGATACTGGCGGAAAGGTTGGGTTCTTAAAGCCAAATTGGGCACAACGATCACCAAAAAAACATATTCCACCAGTTTTGAATTATTTACATAGTTTGGGGATAGCCAAAGTTGATACGCTTTGTTTGTCTCACCAGGACGCTGATCATATCGGGGATGCTGGTGTGTTACTTTCAAAAATGAAAGTTAGGCAAGTGGTAATCCCAAACGGAATGGAAAATTCGCGCGGATTTCAATCAAAAGTTCAGGCATTTTTGAAAAACGCTAAGTTGTATCCAGTTTTAGCCGGACAAAAAATTAATGATTTACCCTTAGAAATTGTGCATCCATTTTTACCTGGGAAAGGTGAAAACCATGATTCTCTAACCTTATATGGAAAACTTGGTTCGGATACTTTTATTTTTAGTGGTGATTTAGATCAAGCTGGTGAAAAAGACATTATCGCTACTTATCCTAATTTACAGGCAACAATTGCTAAATTAGGGCATCACGGAAGTAAAACTGCCTCTGCAGAAGACTATTTGAAGCAAATTCATGTTAAAATTGGAGTTATCTCAGCGGGCAAAAATAATCATTATGGTCATCCTAATCCGGAGACTTTGACAACTTTGAAAAAATTGAACATTCAATCTTTGTCAACGATTGAAGCGGGAATGATCACTTATCGATTCACGACCCATGGGTTTACAAATTGGCGTTTTGTACGGAGGAATTATGAAAAAGATCCAATACAATGAACTTTTAAAAAGATTAGCGGCACACAAGATTGATCCGATCTATCTCATCCTTGGTAAGGAGAGTTATTTGGAACAGCAAATTCAAGAAGCCTTTCAGATGCTTGTCCCTGAAGAAGAGCGTGAGATGAATATTGGTAATTATGATATGGAAGTGACTCCGCTAGGGGCTGTTTTGAATGATGCCACATCTGCCCCTTTTTTTGGAGAACGACGGGTTATTTTTGTTAGAAATCCTTATTTTTTAACAGGAGAACGTCATAAAGGTGGACCAAATCATGATATCGATGGCTTACAAACTTATTTAGATCATCCAGTGGAAACTTCTGTTTTAGTTTTCCTTGCGAATTATGAAAAGCTGGATGGGCGAAAGAAAATTGTAAAAACGCTAAATAAGCAAGCTTTGACCACTCAAATTGGTAATTTAAATCAAGGTCAAGTTAGTCAGTTAATTACGACACGTCTGGCAGAAAAGCAATACACAATTTCTTCGGAAGCCATGAATCAATTGTTATTTCGAACGGATTCCGATTTGAGTACAATGATGAATGAGTTGCCTAAATTGATGTTATATAATGTAAAGGAACGTAAAATTACGGTCGAATCAGTTAATGCGCTAGTTTCGAAGAGCTTAGATCAAAATGTTTTCGATTTGAGTAATGCAGTTTTACAAAAGAATTCAAAACAAGCGATTGATATTTATCAGAGCTTAATTACGCAGCAAGAGCAGCCTTTACGAATTAATGCAGTTTTAGTTAGCCAATTTCGACTATTGTTACAGGTTAAAATTTTACAAAACCAGGGATCTTCACAAGGGGATATTGCTGGAACGTTGAAAGTTCATCCATATCGAGTTAAGTTGGCTATGCAAACTAGCCGTCGCTTTTCAATGAAGGACTTAACGATGGGGTACACGGGACTAGTGGATCTTGATTTGCAGTTAAAGTCTACTCAAAAAGATCCAGAATTACTTTTTGAACTGTTTTTACTTCAGTTTATTGATCAAAAAATCGCATAAAAAATAGGTATTATAAAAGCCCAGAGATATTTTATCTCTGGGCTTTTATAAATTTCATAAATTATTTAGCAAGTTGTTTTGTTAAACGTGATTTTGTACGTGCAGCTTTGTTAGTTTTGATTAAACCTTTTGTTTTGGCTTGGTCAATTTTGCTAATTGCTGACAGGTATAAATCTTGTTTATTATCAGAGCCATTTACAGCAGCTGCTTCAAACTTCTTAACAGCTGATCGTAAATTACTTACTTGGCCCTGGTTACGTAAAGCTGCTTTTTCGTTAGTCTTTACACGCTTCATTGCGGATTTAATAACTGGCATTTGATTCACCTCCACTAATCTGAAATTAATACTACAACAAGTGTTATTATACAGAAGACATCAATTTAATGCAATAACAAATCGTCAAGTAATATTACTTGATAGCTAAATCTGTGAATTTTTATTGGTGATTTTTGGTCCTGAATTAAGGTTAGTGTAAGGTTTTCCTAGATGGT
>NZ_JQBD01000049.1 GCF_001437255.1 Pediococcus damnosus
CACCAATACGATTTGACAGAGACCCTAAAAATATCGCCATGAAAGACTTAATCCTTCATGGCGATATTTTTTACCACATTCCTAATTGAACCCGTGCTTCGCGACTCATTTTGTCGATTGTCCAAATCGGATCCCACACTAAATTAATTTTTACTTTTTGTACTGGCACTAATGTCATTAAGGCTTCAGAAATTGCCTGATTTAAAACATCGGTCAATGGACAACCCATCATGGTTAATGTCATGGTGACGGTACATAAGCCACTAGCATCACAAGTAACGCCATAAATGAGTCCTAAGCTGACCAAATCAACCCTAATTTCGGGATCAATCACCTTTTCCAAAGCTGCAAAGGCTTGTTTTTCAAATGTTTTATCCACTGCGGTCATCCGATTCCCCCCTCCATTTCAAAACTAATCAACCGATTCAATTCAACGGCATATTCCATCGGTAGTTTTTTGGTGAAAGGCTCCACAAATCCCATCACAATCATTTCGGTTGCTTTGCGTTCCGAGATTCCCCGACTCATTAAATAATAGAGTTGTTCTTCGGAAATCTTTGAAACTTTAGCCTCGTGTTCCATCGCCACGTCGCTATTTAAAATTTCATTGTAGGGAATCGTGTCACTGGAGGATTCATCATCCATGATGATCGTGTCGCACTCCACATGGGCAAACGACCCAGCGGAGTTGCGCGCAAATTTCACATTTCCTCGGTAATCCACAATGCCCCCGTCCTTCGCAATTGATTTCGAAACAATTGACGAAGAGGTATCTGGGGCATTGTGAATCATCTGTGCCCCGGTATCCTGATCCACATTATGACCAGCCACCGCAATTGATAGCATGGTTCCTCGTGCTCCGCGGCCATTCAGATAGACTGATGGGTATTTCATTGTGGTTTTCGAACCGAGATTGCCATCAACCCATTCCATTGTGCCGTTTTCCAACGCTTGCGCTCGTTTCGTTTCCAAACTATACACATTCGTCGACCAATTTTGAATCGTGGTATAGCGACAATAAGCATCTTTCAAAACGTTGACTTCCACCACAGCAGCATGCAAACTATCCGTATCGTATTTCGGCGCGGTACAGCCTTCCACATAATCAATCCGGCCACCTTCATCCACAATGATGAGTGTGCGTTCAAACTGACCCGAGTTGGCCGCATTAATTCGAAAATACGCCTGAACGGGAATTTGCGTTTGCACCTCTTTCGGCACATACAGAAAAGTTCCGCCTGACCAGACAGCCGCATTAAGGGCTGCAAACTTATTGTTAGTTGGTGGAACTAGTTTCCCAAACCATTTTTTAAAAAGCTTGGGATACTTTTGCAGGGCAGTATCGGTATCGGTGAAAATGATTCCCTGTTTGGCAAAAGATTCCCGCATATTGTGATAAACGGCTTCCGATTCGTACTGCGCAGAAGACCCGGCCAGGTATTCTCTTTCTGCTTTTGGGACACCCAAACGATCAAAGGTTTTCTTAATGGTCGGCGGCACCTCATCCCAATTACGGTATTTCTTATCCGTGGCCTTTTGATAATACAACATATTTTTCAAATCCAAATCATCTAACTTTGGACCGAACTTGGGAATTGGCATGCTTTGATAAATTTTATAAGCTGCCAAACGATAATCCAGCATCCACTTGGGTTCCTGTTTTTCGACCGAAATTTGTCGAATAATTTGTTCATTCAAGCCTTTGCCAGTAGAAAAAACTGGTTTGACATCATCATGAAAGCCATATTCATACTCGTCTGAAGTTTTCGCACTCATTTAATTTCTCCTCCCACTGCTTCTTTAGCCGCGTGCCAAGCTAAGGTCGCACACTTAATCCGTGCAGGAAATTCTGCCAGACTTCCAAGAATGGCCGCATCTCCCAATGCTTTCTTGGCTTTTGAAGTAAGTGTCTTTCCCATGGTCAATTGAAAAAAATCGTCGCATGTTTTAATTGCCACCGGAATTGTCAGATCCTTGAGGGCGTCGGTCATCATACTGGCCGAAGCCTGAGAGATGGTGCAACCATTGCCAGTAAACGAAATTTCTTCAATCCGATCAGCCTTTGTTTTAATAAACACCCGAATATCATCCCCACAAGAGACATTATGTAATTCAACACTTTTAGTCGCATCTGGTAGGGAACTTTTATGATGCGGATGATTTGCGTGATCCATTACCACGGCCAGATAAAGTTGATTTAGTTTATTAAGACTCACGATTGAAGAACTCCTTTACCATTTTCACATCGTACACAAATCGATCCATGTCGGCCAAAGAATTATAAAAGCTCAAGCTAGCCCGAACGGTTGATTCCACACCCAACGTTGTCATTAAGGGTTGCGCACAGTGATGACCGGCGCGCACTTCAACTCCCAGCATATCCAAACCAGTGGCAACATCATGAGGATGCAAATTGGCCAAATTAAATGCCACGATACTACCGTGTTCGGCAACCGTTTGCGGACCATAAATTGTCAGTCCCTTGATTTGAACGAGTTGTGGTAACAAATAAGTAAGCAATTTGTGTTCGGTAGCCTCAATCCAGGTCATTTTAAGTTTGGAAATATATGTGATTGCAGCTCCTAGCCCAATCACACCGCCAATATTTTGAGTACCGGCTTCAAATTTCCACGGAGCCGACTGCCATTTGGCCTGTGTCCGACTAACCGCTTCAATCATTTCACCACCAAATTGAACGGGGTTCATTTCATCCAGCAACTCTGCCTTACCAAACAGCACCCCGATGCCAGTTGGCCCCAGCATTTTATGTCCAGAAAAAGCCAAGAAATCGACATCCAAATCTTGCACGTCAATGCTTTGATGGGCCACGGATTGAGCGGCATCCACCACCACATACGCATGCTGCTGATGAGCTAAGCGTGTTATTTCTTTAATTGGATTCGTCACTCCCAAAACGTTACTCATTTGGGTGACCGCCACAATTTTCGTCCGCTCCGTTAATTTACGTTTAAAATCGGCAATATCCAGTGTTTGATCATCCGCTAATTCCACATATTTCAGCTTGGCATGCTTGCGTTTGGCAAGTTGCTGCCATGGAATTAAATTGCTGTGATGTTCCATAATCGTGATTAAAATTTCATCACTTTCATGAACAACTAAATCACCAAAACTACTGGCCACCAGGTTGAGGCTTTCGGTCGTTGAACGGGTGTAAACGATGGATTTTGCATTGGGCGCATGAATAAATTCAGCCACCTGCTCCCGGACATTTTCATATGCCGTCGTCGCTTCATTCGCTAACGTATAGACACCCCGATGCACATTGGCATTCTCACTTTGGTAAAAACTAACCATTTCATTTAAAACTGGATTCGGAGTTTGTGAGGTAGCAGCATTATCTAAATATAATAGTGGCTCGTCATTTATTTTTTGAGAAAGAATGGGAAAATCCTTAATCACGTTTTCAAATTTTTTATCCATTAGTCAACTTTCTTTCTAGGGTTTTCTGGAAAGCCTCCCGGATTCGGCGATTCGTAATTTCTTTGGCAAAAATACCAATAAATCCACGAACCACCAGTTGTTTGGCAACTTCTTTAGACAATCCCCGACTCATTAAATAGTACAGCTGTTTCTTATCTAAACGTCCGACACTAGCTGCGTGGCCGGCCTCCACATCATTTTCATCAATTAATAAAATTGGATTAGCATCCCCACTTGCCTGATCCGACAACATCAAGAGCCGATTTTCCTGTTCGGCGATGGTTCCGTGAGCGCCGTGAACAATTTTTCCAATCCCATTAAAAACTAGTCGTGACTGATCTAAAACCACCCCGCGTTGGCGAATCTTACCAGTCGTGTAGGGTGCCAAGTTAGTCAGACGCGTGTTCATCCCCTGCGTTTGGGTTCCAGAGGTAATCGCGGCATTATTAATTGTCGCGGTTGACCGTCTGCCGACCAATTCGGCATTCATTTCCGCCACAACATTGCCATCGCTAAACGAACCAATCGTCCAATCCAATTTGGCTTGTTCGCCTACATAAGCCTGCCGATTCACATAAACTGCTTTGTTACTTGAAAAATTATCCACAGTGATTAAATTTAAGTGACTGCCTGCTTCCAATACGATTTCAGAAATCCGATGAATTTTTTCTCCAGCCTGCTCTGGCTGATTATCCAAACAGATCGTGGCTTGTGTACCCTCGCCTAAAACAATTAGATTGTGACTAATTTCATCAGAAGTTTGCGAATACTCAATTTGATTTAAACAAATTGGTTTCGCTAGTTTAGTGTTCTCCGGAACATACAAAAAATTCCCTGCATTCACAAAGGCCGTACTAAAGTTAATTAAACGATCCGACAACTCTGTTAAAGCTTTTTTCATATAATAAGTTTGAAAAAGTTTTTCGTATTTCACCATGGCAATTGCAATCGGACACAAAATGTAATCGTCGGTACTGTGGTCAACCAACGCCAAATCTTTGGTGGGTCCTTCAGCAGACAACTCACCCAGTCCCCAATTTCGATAATCAACCTTGGCAAACCGCGGATCGTTAGTTATCTGCATTTCTTCAAAAGCTCTCTGGCGCATATCTGTAAACCAGGTTGGTTCATTTGGAAATAAGGCTGCATGCAACTTTGTTTTACCAATTGCTTCACTCATCACTAAACCTCCGAATCCACCAGATCAACATCAATTCCTAGTTCATCACGTAATCCAGAATAGCCTTCATCTTCCAACCGATCTGCCAGCGTGGCATCTCCCGTTTTGACAATGCGGCCCCCCATCATGACATGCACCTGATCAGGATGAATGTATTTCAGAATCCGTTTGTAATGCGTAATCATTAACGTGCCAAAATCAGGGCCAATCACATGATTAACGCCCTTTGAGACCACCTGCAGCGCATCAATATCAAGGCCAGAGTCCAGCTCATCTAAAATGGCAAACGTGGGCTTAATCATCAATAACTGAAGAATCTCGTTTCGTTTGCGTTCCCCGCCAGAGAATCCTTCATTCAAATATCGTTCGGCCATGTCACTCGTCATGTTTAAAATTTCAAGTGCTTGATCCAGTTGAGCCAAAAAATCTTTAATGGGAATCGGTTGATCATCCGGTCGCCGGGCATTCAGCGCCGCACGTAAGAATTCCATATTCGTGATACCTTTGATCTCGGCCGGATACTGCATGGCCAAGAATAGCCCTGCGCGTGCCCGCGCGTCCACCGGTTCTGTTAATAAACTTCGGTCGTTTAAAAGAATGTCACCTTGCGTCACATGATAATGAGGGTTGCCCATGATAGTTTCTGACAAGGTCGATTTACCGGTTCCGTTTGGCCCCATGATGGCATGGACTTCACCGGTGTGCATCACCAAATTCACCCCGGTTAAAATTTCTTTTTCTACTTGCGTGTCGTCATCTTTAACGGATACATGTAAATCTTTAATTTCAAGTGTTTCCATTTTTCTAACCTTCCTATGCTGAAACTGCAATGCCTAACAGACTCCCGATTAAATAAGTAACTACTGTCGTAAAAACGCCGACCGCCACGTTTCGCAACACCGCTTTATAAATCGGTGTTTTTGCTTTGTTGTACCCAATCATGGCATTAATTGAAAGAGCAATAATCATGGCTAGGGCCGTATTTACCACGCGCCAGCGACTGCTAGACAGACTAATCGCCAGCAACGGAATAATGGCGCCACACAAAAACGAAAAGAACGATGCCGTTGCGGCGTGAAACGGATTTAAGACGTCAATTTCACTAATTTTGGTTTTGTAGTCACTTTTGTAAGCTTCGTATCCTGCTGCTTGAATATTCAAACGATTGAGCTGCACTTCTTTTTGAGCACTCACTGAAATGTATTCGCCACCAGCCATCGAACAGGCTCCGGCTAACATTCCCGAAGTGCCACTAATGAACAAGGTATAACTGCTAAGATTTGCAGCAGCTGCGCCAAGGACAATCCCAGAGACGGAAATAATGCCATCATTGGCACCTAGAATGCCGGCCCGTGTCACGTTTAAACTATCCCAAAAATGAAACTTTCTTGCCCTTACAAATTTGCGAATTTCTAGCATGTAATTGCGCCAATCCTTTCCATATTTTATTTTTCAAAGCTTCATGCGTATAAAATTTCACCTAATTACCTGATACAAAGGAGTTAGCTACAATCAAATTAGGTTAGATGCCGTCTTCCAGCAAATTTGGGCTGGAACGTAGTGGGCACGACTTAGAGCCGAAATACACGTCTCTAAGTTCGGCCTTTATCTAAACGATAAATCGTTAAGATAAACAACACTACTGAGCCCATTTGCTTCCAGACTAATTCGAGTTGTAAAACTAATTATATTTAACGCAAAGATTGTTATGGTAATGTTTATGCGAAGTATCAAAAGACAACGACTTCACCAGTTCGGAGGCGTTTTGGCCTCAGGGGTGAAATTTATCTTAGCGATTTTTGCTTAGATAAAGGCCGAGTTTGAAGAGAAGACAAGTGATTTTCTTGGCTTCAAATCGTACCCGCTATTACGCGTAAAGGTCGGTTTTTGTACCGAAAACCCACAATGCTTCATACGCTGTCGATTCTTGTGGCAAAAATAGCCGCAAGAACTCGCACCCCGTTCCAGGCCAAAGGAGCCGGAGAACGGCAATTGACCTAATTTTGGTGGACTAAATTGTTTTGTACTTTCAACCCTTAGATTAGTTTGTTTTAGCGCACCAACTTATCCCAAATAACCACTTTATTAGTTGCTAAAGATTTGGGGACGTCAATAATGCGTTGGTTAGCACTTCCGCGAAATTGCAGCGTTAAATCTTTTTGTTCTTCTAAGAAACGGCCATCAACCAAAATGTCAATCAGAGATAGCATTTCCAATTTATCATCAGAATCTTTCAGGAGTTCGTCCCAGTTATAGCCTGTCCACGACCAAATATCCTTGGAATGACCAAACTCTTGGCGAATTCGTTTACAAAGCCTGATACAAACTTGGGTATTTAAAAATGGTTCCCCACCAAGTAACGTCAATCCTTGAACATAGTCCTGACTTAAATCCTCAATAATTTGATCTTCCAATTCTTGCGTATAGGGCTTTCCATAATGAAAATTCTGGGCGGCCACGTTATAACAACCTGGGCAATGAAAGGGACAGCCACTCACATATAAACTGCAGCGAACTCCCTCCCCATCAACAAAGTTAAAGGCTTTATAATCAGCAATATATTGTAAGCTAAGATCCTTAGCCAACCACTCTTTCGGAGTCGGATTGTTTGGACCGAGCGTTTTTCGCGACATTTTTTATCATCTCCGGTGTTAAATTTTTTTGTCTTGAAGCAATTTCCACATGCCGGCCATGAACCATTGGCCGTTGTTGGGGATTTCCGAGATAACCACACGTTCGTTTAACCACGTCACAGAACTGAGGATCGTGATTTCCGCACTGAGGACATTGAAAACCACGGGCAGTTGCTTTAAATTCACCCTTAAACCCGCATTTGTAGCATTTATCAATTGAAGTATTGGTTCCTAAATAGCCAACGTGATCATAGGCCCAATCCCACACAGCTTCTAAAGCTTTGGGATTTTGCGTCAAGTTTGGATATTCACAATAATGAATGAAACCACCCGAAGCATACTTGGGAAAATCTTGTTCAAACGTGAGTTTTTCAAAAGGTGATGGATGTTTGCGCACATCATAGTGGAAACTATTCGTGTAATATTCCTTATCGGTCACATTTGCGACCTTCCCGAACTTGGCAATATCATCACGACAAAAGGTATCTGTTAAGGACTCGGCTGGTGTTGAATACAGACTGTAATGATAGCCACTTTCCTTGGTCCAGTCGGCACACTTTTGCCACATCGCCTTGACTACTTTTTCCGCAAAATCATGAGCTTCAGCATTATGTTCCCAATCTGGGCCGTAGAATACGGTACAAACCTCATATAATCCGATGTACCCCAACGAAACCGTAGCCCGCTCATTTTTAAAGAGATCATCGACATTGCCATCCGCTGGAAGTCGTTTGCCAAACGCACCATACATATATAACAATGGCGCATTTTTTGGTTCGGCTTTTTTAGTCCGTTCAATTCGGTAGGCTAAGGCCTGGTGACATAAGGTCATCCGCTCTTCAAAAATCTCCCAGAATAATTTCTGATCGCCATTGGATGCCAAGGCAACTCTAGGCAGATTGACAGTTACTACTCCCAAGTTCATCCGTCCAGAATTCACTTCTTTGCCATTTTCATCCCGCCAACCTTGCAAGAAGGAACGGCATCCCATTGGCGTTTTAAAGCTACCCGTTAATTCCTTGATTTTGTCATACATTAATAAATCGGGATACATCCGTTTGGTGGCACATTCAACGGCCAGTTGCTTAATATCATAATTAGGATCAGCCGAATGCAAATTCAAACCGCGTTTTAGGGTAAAAATTAACTTTGGAAAAATGGCCGTCCGATGTTCCGTTCCTAAACCTTTAATTCGAATTTTTAAGATGGATTTTTGAATTTCACGCTCAATCCAACTTGTGCCCAGACCAAAGTTAACGGTTGTAAACGGTGTTTGCCCTTGAGAGGAATACAGAGTGTTAATTTCATATTCCAGCGCCTGCATGGCATCGTAAATATCCTTTCTGGTTTTACTCTTGGCATAATCTTTCTGTTTATTGGGCGCTACCCACTGTTTGGCATCTGCTAAATGTTTTTGATAATTAATCTCCGCATAGGGTGCCAGTAATTGATCGACCCGGTTTGCTGAGCAACCCCCATATTGTAAAGAGGCCACATTAGCAATAATTTGGGCCATTTGGGCGGTGGCCGTTTGGATTGACCGTGGTGATGCAACTTCGGCATTCCCAATTTTATAGCCATTTTTGAGCATGCCGTCAAAATCAATTAAACAACAATTGGTTTCTGGGGTTACCGGCGAATAATCCAAATCGTGCCAGTGAATGTCTCCGCGTAAATGGCCTTTGGCAACTAATTCTGGCAACATTTTTAGACCCATTGCACGACTGGCCGCCCCCGCTTCCAAATCACGCTGGGTATTAAAAATTGTGCTGTCTTTATTCGCATTTTCATGAACCACTTCGGCATCCCGTTCAAAAACTTTTTCAATTCGTTTCTGCACATTGGTCGCTTCAGAAAATTTCTGTTGATCCTGATCGAAGTAATTTGCGTAGGCACTGGCCGCTTTTTCTAACCCGTGCGCCGTTAGTTGTTCAATCACTGCATTATGAATGGCTTCGGTTTTAATAACTGAATTTCCTTTAAACTGATTCACCAAAGCCTCACAAATTTGGCCCTGAATTTTTTCATCTGTTACCACCTGACTTAAACTAAAAATTAACTTATAAGCGTAAAATTTTGTTTGTTCGCCATCTCTTTTTTGAATTGTCACTGTACTTAATAGTCCTAATTTGTCCTGTATTGCTGATATCATCTTGTACCTCCTACTGCTTTATATAAAATCTATTATTTTGTTTTAGTAAGTAAAATTGCACAATATATTGTGATTTCATGTGATGTGCATACTATATATAGTAGCTCATCTAGTTGCGTTTGTGTATGACTTTTTTAGGTGATTTTGTAACTGTTCATTCGTAAGCTTGGTGTGCCGCAGTTCGTTCACCAAAAAAATTTGAATCGAATTATAGACAAAAAAATAAGGATCAGAAATTTCAATTAAGAAATCTTTGACACGTATTTCGTGCATTTGCCTTATTCTCCAGCATTCGTCCCATAAACAATGGTTTGAACTTTTTTAGTAATTTCAGCCATCTTGGGAAATCCACTAAATCCAGATTGTCCATGTCCATGAGTCATAATCACCAAAATATATTTTTGACCATTTGGTAATGTCACGATTCCGGCGTCATTATTCGTATCATTCAAGAAACCAACTTTATCCGCAACCTTAGTCCCTGTTTCGGCTTCACGAGCCCCTGCTGGAATTCCCGTTCGATAAATTTGTTTACTCATTAAATTCAAAATTTTCTTTCGATCATTTGCGTTCTTAAAGGGCCCAGTTCCAGCATTTAATTGCCCAAGTAAAAGCATCAAGCTGTGACTAGTAGTTTTCGCAATCACAGTTTCTTGAAATACCGGTGAGTACCAACCTTGATCAGCAATGAATTTATTGACTGACGCCATACTGTAATTTTGCAATTCACTATCCGCAAATGTATTTGCACTATCCACAATCATCTGATAAAACCCAGCTTCGTTGGCTGCCGTCCAACTGAAGTTTCCGGCTTGTTTTTGCTGCATCAGATAAGCTGCAATAAACAGCTTGTAGGTACTCGCTGCAGTTTGAGCACTGTGCGCATTTGATTCAGTTGCTAAACTACCCGCTTTATAAACTGCCGCATCGGAACCAGTCGCGGCCTCGCTCTTAGCTGGAGCTCCTAAATTATAAAAACTAACGCTCACTGTTCCATCTTTGGTCACCGTTTTTAGATAATTTGCCAGTTCAGATTTAATTTTGCTTTGCTTTTTTATAACTTGCGAAGATCCAGAATCTGCCTGTTGATTGGCCTTATTGGCTTCTTTCGACTGAGCCTCGCTACTATTTCCATTAATTTGGAGAATTACCAACACAACTAAAATTGCTCCCATAATCCACGGGAACGCCTTAAACGCTGTTCGGTTTATTTTTCTTCTTCTTTTATCGTTCATATTCGTTTAATTCCTTATTTTTCAATTAACTTAAAAACATACATTCCAATCATACGCTTTGGCACTATCATTTAATATAGAATTTGATAATCTTCACAAAAAAGTCAGTATTTATAGTTATTAAGAGCCCTCCATTACTGATTTGCAGACAATATCGTTGTATTTGTGAAAGGGTTTACTTTTTGTCTTCTTTATTATAAAATTTAATTGATAAGGTTGCAAAAAATTACATGAGATGAGGAGATACACAAAATGGTTATAGTAAATTCACCACAAAAACAAGACGAAATTATCAAACTTTTAACTGATTACAAAAGCGACGACGTAAATTTCGAGTTTGTTAAAAAAACAGGTATGAAGATGGAATTCAAAACAACTGCCGATGATGCAGCTGCTGCAAAACTTGCGAAAAGCTTGATCAAAGGCGAAAAATGGGGTTCTGTTCTATTTTTCCAAGCAATCGCTGGTTAGTAACTAAATAATTTTCTAACTTTAAAGAAATTGGCAAGCTTTCATATGAAGCGGTCAGTTTTTTTTTGAAAGGAGATAAATAATAATGAGATTAGTTGCATACCCAGCCATATTAGATGATTCTGAAAATAAACCCGGACAATATACCGTTACTTTTCCAGATGTTCCTGGGGCTATTACAGATGGAAATAATTTAGAAGAGGCTCTCTATAATGCGCCAGAAGCCTTAGGATTAGTGCTCTTTGATGAAAAGGTCCTTCCTAAATCAAGTTCTTTGCAGACTATTCAAAAACAAAATCCAGATAAGATCGTGACATATATTTCAGTTGATTTAGACTTCATTAGAAGGAATTCTTATAAGCCAACCGTAAAAAAGAATACGAGAATTCCCGCTGAACTAGCGAAGAAGGCTGAAAATCAAGGAATTAATTTTTCTGCAACGTTAACTGCTGCCTTGGAAGAAAAGCTTTCTAATTAAACCAAAATAAATATTAATGTTTAGAACTTACCAAAAAAAATTGATTCTTCCAAATCTTTTATTTTTTCATTTAACATCATTTAAATTTTTTCAAATAGTATCCGATAGAATAATGCATATGCTTCTTAGTAAAAAAAGGAATCGACCATTTTGAAGTGGTCAATTCCTTTTTACTTTACACAACATACACACATTACTCTACAGTCGTGTGAAATTTAACGGCATCATCAAAGGAAGCTAAGGGACTGAAATGTAACTCAATATTTCCAAGTTCATCAACACCATAAGCTGCTTCTACATCTGCCTTTTTACCACTCGCTACTGAATCTAGCGTATTGTCTGAAACGGCATAACTTTTTAGTTTCTTACCATCTGACCCATAAACATCTAAGTCCGTTCCAACAGGCACATCTTCATCAGAATTATTTGTAACTGTATATTTTGCGACTACCACATTTTTAGGATTAGTATCTTCAAATTCATTCCGTTCATCTGTAGTTTCAACACTATTCAGCTTATACGATACCTTACCTACTGTCGCTTCATCTCCAACTTTATGAGATTTATCTGCAGTTGATTCACTCTGTTTTTCCGTTTTTGAATCGGCTTGGTTTTCGCTACTATCATTACCACTACCACCGGCAATTGCACCAATACCACCAATCATAATTAATACCAACAGCCAAAACCAAATTCGCTTATATATTGGCCTTTTCTTCGTAGCAGTTCCCGCTTCATTCTTTTTTTTCATATAAATCTCTCCTCGTGTTTATTAACATAGTGTCATTACCAATAGATTCCTGCCTTTATTTAAAGAGTATCATTATTAGATTGCTTATAAAAGCTATAAGCATATTACAAATACGTCAAACTTAAATATAGTATATTCTAAGTTAATAACGATCACTCATCTTTAGAATAAAATAAAAAAGCATAGGTTATTAGCCCATGCTAAATATCGTTATACCAACGAAGCGTTAAGGAAAAGATCAAAATCCTATCATAAAATTACCTTGTTTGTAAAAAACATAAAGAGCCAATACTTATCCCCACTGGCATACAAAATCTCAAGAAGTTTAATATATTTGTTAAACGTAATCACTTTTATTTTATCGCAGCAGAAATCCTGTAAGTTTCGCTCGTCTTGAAACCTTTATTTTCTTTTCTAAAAAATTACAATTACTTTTTAATAACTCAAAAATTTTCATTCCTTGTAATAGGCCTGCGTTGCATAACCGCCTTGACCGCCACCCAAAATCAAACGATCACGCGTAGAATCTGAATCATCAGCATCAGAAAGTTTAACATTTTTAGGAATAATGGTTAATGGATCAAATGCAGATACGGCAGCATCGGAATCAAAGGTTCCTATCCCACCTTGAATATACCCACTCGTAACCTTACCCGCCGTGATTACTCGCGAATGGCCATTGCCGTCTGTGCCCTTCACAACTGCCCCTTTACTATAGGCAACGTTGCTACCAGTCGGTTTATTCTTTACTTCGTTTGTTACAATAATTGTTTTACCATCAGTATTTTTCCAAGTACCAACCAAACTCGAAAAGTTATTTCGGCTAATCTGGGCAAGATTAAGTCCAGTTTCGACAGGCTTCGTAGCTTTTGTAGTCTTTGCTGCATTGGCTGTTTTTGAAACACTCGGAGTGGTAGAAGTCTGCGCAAAAATCTCCGTATATGAATTATTGCTTGTCCAAACAACAATCATGTTTTGAGAATTCTTGCCCGAATCATTATTGGTCTTATATTTATTCGTTGTTCCTTTAGGATAAAACGTAACCATCCAATTAATCGCCACATCTTCATCAGCAAGATTAGCCGTCAATACATCATCTTTAGTCTTGAAAACCAAAGAATGCTCACCGGCTGCATCTGTTAATGTTTGTTTTTGAACCTTAGTTGATCCATTTGTTATAGTTCCATTTGAAACCGTCAGCGTATCCGTTCCACCTTTTTCAACCGCTTGACCATCCTTACTTGCCGAATGACCGGTTTCCGTCCAAGTTCCTTGCAAACTACCATAATTGCCTTGTTTAATTTGATCAAAGTTCATCGTGTTTGTTTTGGGGGCTGATTCTTTAGCACTTGAAGAACTTTGGCTGGTTGTATCACTTGTTTTTACAGTCTTCCTTTTACTGACCTTCGTCGCAGATCGACTCACCGAAGTCGTTGCTTTTGAAGAAGAGCGCTTTTGATCTTGACTCCTACATGCTGTTAAAGCCAGCATTGCCAAAGTTGCCAAAATTACTGTCTTAATTCTTTTACCATTCATCTTTTGATCACTCCATTTACTAGACTATGTCACTATCTAAATTAGAAACTAAACCTAGTGTACTAAAAGAGTGTGACACATTATGTCGTTATAAAATTGAGATGCAAAAAAGCATAGGCTATTAACCCATGCTTAAATGGGTCTACACTTTCTGGTATTGGTGAA
>NZ_JQBD01000005.1 GCF_001437255.1 Pediococcus damnosus
AAGGCACCTAGGAAAACTTGACACATACACAGTGGTTGATGTATTGACGTAAAATTCTATGTTATGTATAATAATAAAGAACAGTAGATTTACATTTAGTAAACTTACTTGTTACTTTAGAGCTCGGAGGGAGGGATTCAAAATGGCAAAAACAGTCGTTCGTAAAAACGAGTCACTTGATGACGCTCTTCGCCGCTTTAAACGTACAGTTTCTAAATCAGGTACTTTACAAGAATATCGTAAACGGGAATTCTACGAAAAGCCAAGTGTTAAAAAGAAGTTAAAATCAGAAGCTGCTAGAAAACGTAAGAACAAGAAGCACTTCTAAATTTTTAGCGCTCCTGAGAAAAATCAGGAGCTTTTTTTGTACAAAAAACTTCAACTTCAATAAGGAGAAAATTAATGAGTTTAGTAGACACAATTTCAGAAGACATGAAAATTGCTATGAAGGCACGTGATAAAGATACTTTGAGTGTTATTAGGATGCTTAAGGCTGCTTTAATGAACGAAAAGGTTAAAGTTAATCATGAACTCAGTGATGAAGAAGCACAAGCTGTCATTACTCGTGAATACAAGCAACGAAAAGAATCTGCAGAGGAATTTGCAAAAGGCAATCGTGATGACTTAGTTAAATCAACTGAGGCTGAAATCAAGATTGTTGAAAAATATCTTCCTCAACAATTAACTAAAAATGAAATCGAAAAAATTGTTGCTGATACAATTTCAGAAACTGGCGCAACAAGTGGTGCAGATTTCGGTAAAGTTATGGGTGCCGTTATGCCAAAAGTTAAAGGTAAAGCTGACGGAAAATTAGTTAATCAGGCAGTTAAAAGTCAACTTAATAAGTAATCCGCTATAAAAATAATATTTTGCGAAAGCATGAAGTTGAGAAGGAGACTATGCGACTTGGCTGAACAAAAAACAATTGAAAAAGAATTTCGGTTAGCTAAACAAAGTGATGAACTATCACTTTTAGGTAATCAAGATCGGTTTGTACAAATTCTTGAAGAAGGAATGAATGTATCAATTCATCCCTTCGGTGAGAAAATTACCATCACGGGTGAACCAGATGCCGTTAATCGCACTATTAACGTTTTTAAGAGCCTTTTATCATTAGTTAAGCAAGGTATTCAGCTTAACAGTGCTGATGTGGTGAGTGCGATGAAAATGGCGGATAAAGGCACTCTAGATTATTTCCAGGATTTGTATAAAGAAACCCTGATTAAGGATAATAAGGGAAAGGCTGTTCGTGTAAAAAACTATGGGCAGCGTCAGTATGTTGAATCCGTTAAACGAAATGACGTAACCTTTGGAATTGGGCCCGCCGGAACTGGAAAAACCTACTTGGCAGTGGTTATGGCAATTGCGTCATTAAAACGCGGTGAAGTTGATAAACTAATCCTAACGCGCCCTGCCGTGGAAGCTGGAGAAAGTCTAGGTTTTTTGCCTGGAGATCTAAAAGAAAAAGTTGATCCGTATTTACGTCCGATTTATGATGCCTTGTATCAAATAATTGGGGCCGAACACACGACTCGGTTAATGGATCGTGGCGTTATCGAAGTTGCCCCACTAGCTTACATGCGTGGACGAACATTAGATAGTGCTTTTGTAATTTTAGATGAGGCTCAGAATACGACCAGTGCCCAAATGAAAATGTTTTTGACTCGTTTAGGTTTTGGTTCAAAAATGATTGTAAATGGCGATGCAACTCAGATTGATTTGCCGCATGGTGTACGTAGTGGGCTTGTCGAGGCACAGCGTATCTTACAAGACGTCCGTCATATTGAGTTTGTCACTTTCAGTGCTGAGGATGTAGTTCGCCATCCAGTTGTTGCAGAAATCATAAATGCCTATGAAAGGCATAAATCAAATTAAGTTGGAGTAGAATTATGGACATTCAGATTTATGATCATACCAATGAAGAATCAAAGGCTAATATTGAACTTGTTCAAAATGTTTTAAATTTTGCTGGTGATTACCTTAAGCTGGCAGAAAACACAGAAATGTCAGTAACTTTGATGCATAATGATGAGATTCATGGCATTAATAAAACTTATCGTAAAGTTGATCGGGCTACAGATGTTATTAGTTTTGCGATTGAGGATGATGAAGATTCAGATCCAATCATTATGGATGATGAGTTAGCAGAAGAGATTGCCCCTAATATTGGAGATTTGATGATTTCTGTTGATAAGGTAAAAGAACAGGCCGAGTATCTTGGTCATTCTTACCAAAGAGAATTAGGCTTCTTATGTGTCCATGGTTTTTTACATTTAAATGGTTACGACCATATGGAAACCAAAGATCAAGAAGTGATGTTCCCGCTTCAGAAAGAAATTCTAAACGCTTATGGCCTTAAAAGATAAAAAGCAAACCGAAAAAAATCATACTTTTCTACAATCTCTTCTGCATGCTTGGTCTGGCGTAGTTCGTATCTTTAAACAAGAAAGAAATATGCGAATTCACATTTTTTTAGCCGTTTTGGCAATCATTGTAGCTGCCGTGCTTCAAATCTCTAGGTTGGAGTGGTACTGGATTATAGCCTGTATAGGTGCCGTGCTGATTACAGAAACTTTTAATACAATTGCTGAGAATCTAGTAGATTTAATTACCGAAAAAAACTATAGTGAACTAGGGAAGCATATAAAGGACATGGCTGCCGGAGCTGTTTTAATTTGTGCTCTTTTTTCAGCGTTTATTGGCGTATGTATCTTTATGCCCAAAATTTGGAATCTCATTTTCCATTAGAATAGGAGAAATAGCTTGGAAAATTCAAGTAACAAGTTTCGATCAGGGTTCGTAGCTATCGTTGGGCGACCTAATGTAGGAAAATCAACGTTTATGAATTATGTGATTGGACAAAAGATTGCCATCATGAGTAATGTTCCACAAACAACGAGAAACAAAATTCGTGGTATTTATACAACAGATAAGGAACAAATTATTTTTATCGATACACCAGGTATTCATAAATCACATAACAAACTTGGTGACTACATGGTTCAATCTTCTTTATCAACGCTAAACGAAGTTGACGCAATTATGTTTATGGTCGCTGCCAATGAAGAACGGGGTGCTGGTGATAACTTTATTATTGAACACTTAAAACAAGTTAAAAAACCGGTTTATTTGATTATTAATAAAATTGATTTGATTAATCCTAATAAGATGCTTCAGATCATGGATACTTATAAGGATGCCTTGGATTGGAAAGAAGTTGTTCCAATCTCCGCTACCCAAGGAAATAATGTTTCAGAGTTCATGGATACCTTATCAGAGCAACTTCCTGAGGGGCCTAAATATTACCCAGATGATCAGGTAACCGATCATCCAGAACGGTTTATTGTGGCTGAACTCATTCGCGAAAAGATTTTAATGTTGACTCGGCAAGAAGTCCCTCATTCTGTTGCTGTTGTTATTGATTCTTTAAAACGTCAGGACAAGCGTAAGATCCATATTCAGGCTACGATCATCGTTGACCGTCCCACTCAAAAGGGCATCATCATTGGTCATGGTGGTCAAATGCTTAAAAAGATTGGGACTTTAGCAAGAGAAGATATTGAACGGTTGCTTGGTGACCAAGTTTATCTTGAACTTTGGGTAAAAGTTTCTGAAGGTTGGCGTGATAAGCAATCACTATTGCAATCTTATGGCTATCGGAAAGATAATTGATAGGTAATTGTCATGGCAACACAAACAACTGCGCAATTTGACGGCATCATTATGTTTCGTAGGAACTATCGCGAGCGTGATCAATTAGTTAAAATCTTTACGCGCCAGTTTGGCAAAAAGATGTTTTATATTCGGGGTGCCCGGAAACGTGGTTTTAAACTGGCCGCTGCAATTTTGCCGTTCACTAAGGGTGTATATGTTGGTTTGATCCGAGAAAAGGGACTCTGTTATTTGAATGCTGAAAAGTCTCTAACTCAATTTGACAAAATCAATGAAGATATTGGACGTAATGCTTATATTACGTATATTCTAAATTTAATTGATTCTGCCTTTGATGATGGACTAGCTATCCCGATTTGGTTTGATATGGCTTCAGCAGCTCTATCGAAAATTAATGCCGGATTTGATCCACAAATTATTGCTCACATTTTTGAACTGCAACTACTACCAACTTTTGGGGTTCAACAAGAATGGCAGCAATGCATCGTTTGTCATCGTGATGACTTACCACTTGATTACTCGGAATCATCAGGTGGTGTTTTGTGTCAGAACCATTGGCATCTTGATCCTAAACGATCTCATCTTGATCGGCGAACTATTTACTACCTACAACAATTGAGTTCCGTTCGTTTACAAAATGTTCAATCTATTCATGTTCATGCCGAGACCAAGGCTAAGCTAAAGGCAATCATTGATATGATTTATGAAGATGAGGTGGGCTTAAAGCTAAAAAGTAAACACTTCATTGATACCATGCCTACATGGAATTGAGTAGCATTTGAATATTGACTTTAATGATTATTTAAATTACGATAAAAGAGAATTTAATACTGAACTGTGATGAAAAGAATTTTTGAATGGACTTATAGAAAGCTTGGGGTTGATGAAACTAAGTAATCTGTTTAAAAATTGGCGTTTCGGAGTTTGCAAATTGAGCTGCTGGCTTTTAGCCAGAAGTAGGGTGGAACCGCGAGTAATTCGTCCCTACGTAGATATTTGTCTGCGTAGGTTTTTTTTGTGTTCAGAATATAATATACAAGGAGACACATAATGGTAAAGAAATTGGCTGTACAAGACATCATTCTAACGTTACAGCATTACTGGTCTGAACAAGGCTGTATGTTAATGGAAGCATATGATACTGAAAAAGGTGCTGGGACAATGAGTCCATACACATTCTTAAGAGCAATTGGACCTGAACCGTGGAACGCGGCTTATGTAGAGCCTTCCCGTCGACCAGCTGACGGTCGTTATGGGAAAAATCCTAATCGACTTTATCAACATCACCAGTTTCAGGTTGTCATGAAACCATCTCCAGAAAATATTCAAGAACTCTATTTGGGAAGTTTAAAAGCTTTAGGAATTGAGCCATTAGAACATGATATCCGTTTTGTGGAAGATAACTGGGAAAACCCATCAATGGGCTGTGCCGGTGTTGGTTGGGAAGTATGGCTTGATGGTATGGAAATTACACAGTTTACTTACTTCCAACAGGTTGGTGGTTTGGAAGTTTCTCCAGTTACCAGTGAAGTTACATATGGACTAGAACGATTGGCGTCATATATTCAAAATGTGGATTCAGTGTTTGATTTGGAATGGGGTCACGGAGTTAAATACGGTGAAATCTTCAAAGAGCCGGAATATGAAAATTCTAAGTATTCTTTTGAAGAAAGCAATCAACAGATGCTATTAGAACTTTTTGATGATTATGAAAAAGAAGCTAAAGCCCAAATCAAAAATGGTTTGGTTCATCCAGCTTACGATTATATTTTAAAATGCAGCCATACATTTAATTTATTAGATGCTCGAGGTGCAGTTTCAGTAACTGAACGAGCAGGTTATTTGGCGCGGATTCGAAATATGGCGAAAGACGTGGCAAAAGCCTTTGTTGAGGAACGTAAAGAGCTTGGTTTCCCACTTTTAAAAGATAAAAATCGTAAAAAGGAGGTTACAAAATAATGACACATTCTTATTTATTAGAAATTGGTTTGGAAGAAATCCCAGCTCATGTCGTTACACCAAGTATTGATCAACTCCAAAAACGTGTTAATGATTTTTTGACTGACAATCGGATATCTTTTGAAAAAATCACAAAATTCTCTACACCGCGTCGCTTGGCGATTCTTGTTGAAGGATTAGCAGATCGTCAAGAAGATGTCGAAAAAGAAGTTAAGGGTCCTGCTAAAAAAATTGCCTTAGATAAAGATGGTAATTGGACCAAGGCGGCCATTGGCTTTTCCCGTGGTCAAGGAGTCACTCCAGGTGACATTACTTTTAAAGAGTTAAAGGGAACTGAGTACGTTTATGTGACTAAAAAGACAACTGGTCAAGCAATTGCAGATGTACTCCCTGATATGAAAAACGTTATTGAAAAGATGACTTTTCCAACAATGATGAAGTGGGCGGATTATAGTTTCAAATACATTCGTCCTATTCGTTGGATTGTCTCTGTATTAGATGATCAGGTAATTCCTTTTAGTATTTTGGATGTTCAGGCAGGAAATGTTTCCCAGGGCCATCGCGCTTTGGGAAAGCTGGTTACAATTGCAAATGCAACGGACTATGAAAAACAATTAAATACAGTTTTTGTTGTTGTTGATGCAAAAAAACGTAAACACCGCATTACCGATCAAATTAAGAAGATTGCAACAGATCAAAATTGGAAGATTCAATTAGACCAAACTTTATTAGAAGAAGTTAATAATTTAGTTGAATATCCAACTGCATTTGCGGGCCATTTCGATAAAAAGTATCTGGAAATTCCAGAAGAAGTTTTGATTACTTCAATGCGTGATCATCAACGATTTTTCTATGTTCGTGATCAAGCAGGCAAATTATTGCCAAACTTCATTTCAGTTCGTAACGGGAATCGTGAGCATTTAGATAATGTTGTAAAGGGTAACGAAAAAGTTTTGACTGCCCGTTTAGAAGATGCCGCCTTTTTCTACCACGAAGATCAAAAGCATAGTATTGATTACTATGTCGAGAAACTTAAGGATGTTAGTTTCCATGACAAGATTGGTTCAATGTATGAAAAAATGGAACGTGTTCAAGTCATTTCTCAAGAACTGGGCAAATTTATTGGTTTAAACTCATCGGAATTAGCAGATTTAAACCGAGCTAGCCAAATTTATAAGTTTGACCTTGTAACAGGGATGGTTGGAGAATTTCCTGAATTGCAAGGGGTTATGGGCGAAAAATATGCTTTGTTAGCTAATGAAAATCCTGCTGTTGCAACTGCAATTCGTGAGCATTATATGCCAACCAGCGCAGACGGTGATCTTCCCAAAACGAGAGTAGGGGCCGTTTTGGCATTGGCAGATAAATTTGATGACATTGGTAGCTTCTTTGCCGTAGATCTTATTCCAACTGGTTCAAACGATCCTTATGCATTAAGAAGACAGGCACTTGGGATAGTTAGAATTACACGTGATCAAAAATGGCATTTTCCAATTCAAGAGTTACAAGATAAGTTCTTGAAGGATCTCCATGATCATCAGGCAACCTTCAACTTAGATTTCAAACAAAATGAAAACGCCGTGCTTGAATTTATAAAGGACCGTGTTCGTCAGTGGTTTAGCCAAAACAACGCCCGTTATGATATTGTTGAAGCCGTTACTAAAGGAACAGATTCAGATATTTTAGATATGTTGGATGCAGCTAAAGTTTTGGAGTCTCACAAAGACGATAAAAACTTCAAGGAAAACATTGAGGCTTTAACCCGGGTTCTCCGAATCGCTGAGAAAACAGACCTGGAAGCTGACGATTCACTTATAGATCCTAAGCTATTTGAAAATGACTCCGAACAAAATCTTTACGATGCAGTGGAAACAATTCGTAAGTCGGCCGCAAATCACACGATTAATGAAAATTTTCAGGCATTACAATCGCTTCGACCACTGATTGATAATTATTTTGATCAAACCATGATTATGGTTGACGATAAAAAAGTACGTGACAATCGTTTGATTCAATTATCTGTACTAGCAAAAATGATTTTCTCAATTGGAAATCTGAAAGAGTTGATCGTAAAATAATAAACTAGCCAAATATTGGCTCAGCGGTTTAAATAATCTTCATTGTCGATTGCAATAAAGCATTCGAATGAAGGTTATTTTTTAATTGTCTGTTGAGGTAAGCATTTTAATTGCTTTTTGTAGAACAGGGCGTTATTATTTAATGTGTATCGATATCGTGGGTTAGTGTGCACTTAATAGGAGGCAAATGAATTTGGCAAAAACGATTCCAGAAGATCTAATTGATCAAATTCGTACCTCAGTGAACATTGTTGACGTGGTCGGACAATATGTGCAATTAAAAAAACAAGGAAAGAATTTTTTTGGACTGTGTCCTTTCCATGAAGAAAAAACGGCCTCATTTTCAGTTTCAGAATCAAAGCAGATTTTTCACTGTTTTAGTTGTGGACGTGGTGGGAACGTTTTTAAATTTTTGATGGAGATTAACAATATTGAGTTTCCGGCCGCTATCCATCAAGTCGCGGATTTAGCAAATATTGAGATTCCAGCTGAATTCTCTGAAACAAAACAAGGAACTAGTGAAAATAGTGAACAAAGCCAGTTGATCAAATTGTACGATCAAGCTGCAGCGCTATATACGCACGTCTTGTTAAATACTGAAATGGGACAAAGGGCTCTCACATATCTTCATAATCGAGGGCTAACAGATGATATTATCACAAAATTTCAATTAGGATTTGCTCCTGGAGAGCAGCTTCTAAAAGAATTTTTTGAGGAAAAAAAGATAGATTATCAACGTTTACGCCAGTCAGGCCTTTTTATAGAAGATCAGGAAGGTAAATTACGGGATCGTTTTCGTGGTCGGGTTATGTATGCCATCAAAAATCCACAAGGACATGTCATTGCTTTCTCAGGAAGAATTCTAAATAAGGAAGATTCTCAGGCTAAATATATTAATAGTCCCGAGACTAAAATTTTTAGCAAAAGCAATGTCCTCTATAATTTTGATGTTGCAAGATCAGCAATTCGACACGAAAAACGGGCAATTTTATTTGAAGGATTTATGGATGTTATTGCAGCTTATCAATCCGGAGTGACTAATGGCATTGCATCTATGGGAACGAGTTTTACAAATGAACAAATTTATTTGTTACAGCGGACAACCTCCCAATTAGATATTTGTTATGATGGTGATGATCCCGGACAAGCAGCAATTAGTCGTGCCCTAGATGCTTTTGGAGCAAACAGCCAATTAAAATTAAGTGTTATTGAAATTCCGGACAAATTAGATCCTGATGAGTATGTTCGTCAACATGGAACAAAACAATTTAATGAAATCGTTCATTCTGCTCGATTAACACCTACTGCATTTAAACTAGACTATTTAAAACGTAATTACAATTTGAATAATGAGGCAGATCAATTAGCTTATATTGAACAGGCCTTAAAGGAAATTGCCAAGCTAAATTCGAGTGTAGAACAAGATTTATACCTTAATCAATTGGCCAAAGAATTTGGTGTGCAAGCACAGGATTTAAATCAACAATTGCGACAGGTACGTTCCCAGCAAAGCGTTGTTAATCATCATCAACAACCAGTAAAAACTGTTTCGACAGTTAAGCACGAATATCATCGACAACAAGTAAAATTAGATAAAGTAGAAACTGCAGAAGCTCGTTTACTAAATTACTTGCTTTATGATCACAATGTTTGGCTCAAAATTGCTGGTTTACCAGATTTCCATTTTGTTCATGAAAAATATCAAACAATTTATATGTTGGCAGCGGGATTTTTTGAGAACCATAATAGTTATGATTCGGCTGCATTCATGGATTTTGTTCATGATAGTGAACTACAGGATGTCATTGCAGAACTAGATCTTCAAGACCTAGATGAAGAGAATGTTGATCAAGCTGTTGACGACTATATAAAAGTTATTATGGCCGAAGCACCTCTTAGTCAACAAATCAAAACGAAAACAAAATCGTTAAATGAAGCTAAAAGAATGGGAAATACTGAATTACAGCAAAAATTGGCCATCGAATTAATTGATTTATATCGACAGCGTCAAGACGCATAACGCGTTTATGGAGGGGCTTAACTATGGCAGACAAAGAAACCACAAAAAAAGTAGTAGCAAAAAAAGCAACAACGAAGAAGACAACAAAGGCAACAAAGAAAGTAGCACCTAAAAAAGCTGTGAAGAAAACAGCTGCAAAAAAGCCAACAACCAGGAAAAGAGCAACGGCTAAGAAAAAAGTAGCTGCTAAAAGCAGTGCAACAAGTGTATTTAATACGGCTGCTTATAAAAAAGAAGTCAATGCACTTATCAAAGCTAATAAACCAAGCAAACAAATTAAATTTGATGAATTGGCAGATAAAATTTCAATTCCTTTCAAGTTGGATGAACGTCAAATTGATGATCTAATTCAAAAAGTTGAGGATGCTGGCATTAGTGTTGTTGATGAAAAAGGAAACCCCAGTGCTCATGCTTTAAAGGCTCAGAAAATTAGTAAAAAAGAATTAGACGATACAAAGGCTCCTGCTAGCGTCAAAATTAATGATCCAGTTCGGATGTATTTGAAAGAGATTGGTCGAGTTTCTTTATTAACTGCAAAACAGGAAGTTGAACTTGCTCTTCGAATTGAAAAAGGTGATGAGTCCGCAAAACAGGAACTAGCTGAAGCCAATTTGCGTTTAGTTGTTTCCATTGCCAAACGTTATGTTGGTCGTGGTATGCAATTCTTAGATTTAATTCAAGAAGGTAATATGGGCTTGATGAAGGCCGTTGAAAAGTTTGATTACCGAAAGGGATTCAAATTTTCAACTTATGCAACTTGGTGGATTCGTCAAGCAATTACACGTGCAATTGCTGATCAAGCTCGAACAATTCGAATTCCTGTCCATATGGTCGAAACAATTAATAAGCTAATTAGAATTCAACGTCAATTACTTCAAGATCTTGGTCGTGAACCAACTCCTGAAGAAATTGGAGCTGAAATGGATATGCCAACGGAAAAAGTCCGTGAAATTCTAAAAATTGCTCAAGAACCAGTTTCATTGGAAACACCAATTGGTGAAGAAGATGACTCTCATTTGGGTGATTTTATCGAAGACCAAGATGCTACTAGTCCTGCAGATCACGCTGCGTATGAGCTTCTAAAAGAACAATTAGAGGGCGTTTTAGACACACTAACTGATCGTGAGGAAAATGTTCTTCGTCTTCGCTTCGGACTTGATGATGGACGAACCCGGACACTTGAAGAAGTTGGTAAAGTATTTGGTGTTACTCGTGAAAGAATCCGACAGATTGAAGCAAAAGCTCTAAGAAAATTACGTCATCCTTCTCGTTCTAAACAACTTAAAGACTTCTTAGAATAATATTTTTTCTATAATTGAGGATTCACAGCAAAGGTATGTACTTTGCTTTGGATTCTTTTTTATATTCAGATATTTTCGGCAAAATTGGCTCACATGATATAATAAAGAAAAATTAAAAAGGACTATTTTAATGAACGCAAATAAACTTTCAGATCGGCTTCAAACAGTTGCCAGTTTTGTTAAACCAAATTCCAGAATCGCAGATATTGGGTCGGATCATGCTTATCTTCCTGTTTTCTTAGCAAGAAACGAACAAATTCAATTTGCAATCGCCGGTGAAGTGGCCAAAGGACCGCATGAAAATGCCACGCACGAAATCTTGCAGCAAGATGTAAAAAACTTAGTTTCCTCTCGTTTAGGTAATGGCCTTGATGTGGTCACAGCAGAAGACCAAATCAATACAATCAGTATTGCGGGAATGGGAGGAACCTTGATTAGTCAAATCCTAGAACGTGGAAAAAATAAATTGCAAGGTGTTTCAAATCTGATTTTGCAACCAAACGTTGGAGAAAATGGGGTTCGAAAATGGTTAATGCAAAACAACTATCGAATCACAGCTGAAAGAATTCTCAAAGAAGATCACCATATTTATGAAATTATTGTGGCAGAAAATAAGCCAGCACCGACCTATTCCGAAAAAGAACTTCTTTTTGGACCTAAGTTGTTACAAATCCTACCAAATGCTATTTTTCAAGAAAAATGGCTGGCCGAGTTACAACGCATTAAAAACGCAATTGCGCAAATGAAACAGGCCCAAGTAATTCCGAAAAAACGAATTAGCAAGTTAAAACATAAGGCTGACTTGATTAAGGAGGTTTTAGATTTTGAAGATTAGAACATTTATTGATAAATTTGAAAAACTAGTTCCTCAGGAATTAGCAGAGCCCGGAGATCCTGTGGGATTACAAATTGGTGATTTAGACACAGAGCTTTCTAAAGTTTTAGTTACCTTAGACGTTCGACCAGAAGTTGTTTCAGAGGCGATTGATCAAAATTGTAATTTAATTTTTGCCCATCATCCGGTAATGTTTCATCCGGCGCATAGTTTAGACTTATCAGTTCCGCAAAATAAGATGTATGCGGAAATTATCAAACATAATATTACTGTTTATGCAGCCCATTCTAATTTAGATGCTGCTGATAAAGGCATGAATGATTGGTTAGCAGAAAAAATTGGTCTTCAACGTACGGAACGTTTACTAGACGGTTACGTAGATCAAAAGCATCATCAATTTGGCATGGGACGCATTGGTTATCTTGATCGACCGTTGAGTGTCATGGACTTTGCAGCGTTAATTAAGCATAAATTTGAATTGCAAGGCCTACGTGTCGTTACCCAAAATCCGCAAAAAAAAATCTCACGGGTTGCAGTCTTGGGCGGAGATGGTGGTAAATATTTCAATCAAGCTTTAAAAAAGGGTGCGGAAGTCTATGTTACCGGTGATGTCTATTACCATACTGGGCACGATATGTTAGCAGCAGGACTATCAACGGTTGATCCAGGCCATAATATCGAAAAAATTTGCATTCCTAAATTAGCTAGCCTTTTTCGATCATGGAAACTCATGACTGAAAATCAAATTCAAATTTACGAATCAAAAGTGGACACAAATCCTTTTACCTTTATTTAAGGAACATTATTAATAAGAATGGGGGAAAAATAATGAATCCAGATAATCTAACTAATGCAGTACAAGAGGCAGTTGCAGAAGCTCAAAAAGTTGCTGTTAATCGAAAACACCAAGAAATTGGAATCCCAGAGCTCTTCAAATTTTTAAGTCAACCAGATCAAATGGCTGGTAGTTTGTTTACTGAGCTTGGTGTAAATAATCAACAGCTTCAACAAGAGATCGATGACGAATTGGACGCCGTATCAATTGTTGAAGGTGAAAACATTCAATATGGGCAAAACCTAAGTGCCGCTTTGTTTAACTTATTTCAAAAAGCAGATAGCTTAAAAAAGAAGATGGGTGACGATTACATTTCGACAGAAGTAGTTGTTTTAGCCTTATTGGAAATTGATGATCCATTAACGAGCTTTTTGAAGAAAAAGGGAGCTACTACCCAAAAGTTAACTAAAGCAATCGAAAAAATGAGAGGGGGAGAAAAAGTGACTTCAAAAGATCAAGAAACTCAATATAAAGCGCTAGAAAAATATGGTGTGGATATGGTTAAGGAAGTCCATGATGGCCATCAAGATCCGATTATTGGTCGTGATGAGGAGATCTTGGATGTAATGCGAATCCTATCAAGAAAAACCAAGAATAACCCCGTCTTAATTGGTGAACCTGGAGTTGGTAAAACAGCCATTGTAGAAGGACTTGCACAACGAATTGCTAGAAAGGATGTTCCAGATAATCTAAAGGGAAAGACAATTTTCTCCTTAGACATGGGATCTTTGATTGCAGGTGCTAAGTATCGTGGTGAATTTGAGGAACGCTTAAAGGGTGTTTTAAAAGCCGTTAAAAAAGCTGATGGAAAAATTATTTTATTCATTGACGAAATTCATAATATTGTTGGGGCTGGAAAAACAGAAGGTAGTATGGATGCTGGCAATTTATTAAAACCAATGCTTGCCCGTGGTGAGTTACATTTAATTGGTGCAACGACCCTTGATGAATATCGAGAATACATGGAAAAAGACAAGGCTCTCGAGCGTAGATTCCAACGGGTGCTGGTCAAGGAACCATCTATCGAAGATACTATTAGTATTTTGCGAGGTTTAAAAGAAAGTTTCGAAATTCATCACGGCGTTAAAATTCATGATAATGCAATTGTGGCGGCTGCAAAATTGTCTGATCGTTACATTACAGATCGCTATCTACCTGACAAGGCAATTGATCTTATCGACGAAGCTTCGGCCTCAATTCGGGTTGAAATGAATTCTAGTCCAACAGAACTGGATCAAACAAGTCGGCAGTTAATGCGAATGGAAGTTGAAGAGACAGCTCTAAAAAATGAAACTGACAGTGCCTCTAAAAAAAGGTTAGTCGAATTAAAATCTGAGCTTGCCAATACGCGTGAAAAAAAGAATAAGCTTCAAAAACGTTGGGAATCCGAGAAACAATCAATTCAAGTTGTTAATAACAAACGAACTGAACTTGAGCAAGCTAAGCATAAATTAGAAGAAGCCGAAAATAATTATAATTTAGAGCAGGCTGCAAAATTACAACATGGCACAATCCCAAAGCTAGAGGCTGAATTAACTGACCTTCAGAAAAAGGAAGAAAAAGAGTCTGGTGGCTGGCTAGTAGAACAGTCCGTAACTGAGTCTGAAATTGCAACCGTTGTAAGCAAAATGACTGGAATTCCCGTTAACAAATTAGTCAAAGGGGAACGTGAAAAATTATTACATTTATCTGAAAGCTTGCATAAACGGGTTATTGGCCAAAACGAGGCCGTCGATGCTGTTTCAGATGCCGTTCTTCGTTCACGAGCAGGCTTGCAAGATCCGAATCGACCACTTGGCTCATTTATGTTTCTTGGACCAACCGGAGTCGGTAAAACGGAACTAGCTAAAGCTTTAGCTGAAAACTTATTTGATTCCGAAAAACACATGGTCAGAATTGATATGTCAGAATATATGGAAAAAGAGTCAGTTTCTAGATTAGTGGGGGCAGCTCCTGGTTACGTTGGCTATGAAGAAGGTGGTCAGTTAACTGAAGCCGTTCGGCGAAATCCTTATACAATTGTGTTATTTGATGAAATTGAAAAGGCACATCCGGACGTTTTTAACATTTTACTTCAAGTGCTGGATGATGGCCGTTTAACAGATAGTCAAGGACACACGGTTGATTTTAAAAACACCATTCTGATTATGACATCTAACTTAGGTTCTGACATCTTGTTACATGGCGTTGACGACCAAGGAAAAATTTCTGAACAAACCAAGCAGGCCGTCTTAAAACTTACTCAAACAAAATTTAAACCAGAATTTTTAAATCGAATTGACGATATCATTTTATTTGCGCCCCTTAATTTGCAAGATATTGAGAAAATTGTCGGTAAGCTGATTGCTCAACTTTCTGATCGATTGGCAGTCCAAGAAATTCAGATTGAAATTTCTGATTCTGCAGAAAAGTGGATCGCACGTCAAGGGTATGATCCAGCATATGGTGCTCGTCCATTACGTCGGTTCATCTCAAATGAAGTAGAAACACCATTAGCTAGAGAAATTATTGCTAATCATATTAAGCCACATACGTTAGTAAAAATTGATCTTAAAGATGAAAAATTAGTTTTTCAAACTAATCCGCTTCCTGAAGCTAAAAATAATTAAAACAAAAAGCGAAGACAACATAGTGTCTTCGCTTTTTTGTTAAAATTCAAATTTACTTCACAGAATCGCTTTTAGATAATAAGCTAATTCCATTAGAGGTAATTAATGCTGTAAGTGCCGCTACAATGCCAATTGTTAATGGCTTATAGGTCATAACTTCAAGGGCACCACCAATGGCTCCAATTACTTCTCCAAAAATAAACGCCCAAAAAATAATAACTATTTGTTTCATCATATCAGGACACCTCACAATCAAAAATATTTTAGCACAATTTTCATAAAAATCAACTAGCTTAGAAGTTAACTAGTTCATTATAGGCGATTCTTTTGTATAATGAAACTAACAAGTCAGTCGATAGGAGGTGACACCATGGCTTTTGTACCTTTACAAGTAATGAGCAGTTTTAGTTTGTTACAAAGTACAACCAGAATTACTGAGCTTGCCAAAGAGGCCAAAAAGCGCGGATTTGAAGCGCTGGCTCTAACAGATAATAATATTATGTACGGCTTAGTTGATTTCTATAATGCTTGCAAAAAAGAAGGCATTAAACCAATTTTAGGATTGAAACTGGATTTGTTTGGGAGCATCGATTCTGACAACCATTTTCCAATTTTATTATTGGCTAAAGATCAAACTGGTTATCGCCATCTGATGAAAATTAGTACAATTAAAAATACGCAACCAACCGATACTAATCTGTACTATAAACAAATCGCTGAATTTTTAACTAATTTAATCGTTATTTTCCCTGCAAAAGGTTCAGAACTCGTCACCCTAGTCGAGCGCGGTGATCCGTCAGCTGCTCAACAATTAATCAAACAAATTCAGGCTCAAACCGATGAAAATAGCGTTTTAGTCGGCGTTAATGCTCAGCAATCGACTGTTTTACAAAATACCCTTCAACAAATCGCCCAAACTACCCATGCAAGTGCAGTGGTTGTGCCCGAGGTTAATTATTTAAATTCTACCGATCATTTTGCCACGCAGGTTCTTAGGGATATCGATAAAGGTGAGACAATCAGAAATCCTGAACAGTTTGAAAATTATCAGGGTGATAACTGGCTACGTCCAGAAAAAGATTACGAGGCCATCTACAAAGAAAACAATTTAACTTCCGCAATGGAAATGACCGTGGCTGTGGCTGACCAATGTAATGTGACTCTAAACTTTAAAAAGCCTGAATTACCTGCATTCACAGTTCCTGATGGTTTAGACTCCAAAGCCTATTTAACCCAATTAACTCAAAAAGGGTTAGAAAAACGTTTGAAAAATCAAAATGTTGATAAAGCAAGCTATCAGAAACGATTAGGTCATGAATTATCAGTTATTGATCAGATGGGCTTTGACGATTATTTCTTGATTGTTTGGGATGTAATGGATTTTGCTCATCATCATGAAATTACGACTGGACCCGGAAGAGGCTCAGCGGCTGGATCACTTGTGGCTTATACTCTGCAGATTACAGATGTTGATCCTCTCCAGTATGATTTATTATTTGAACGTTTTCTAAATCCTGAGCGTTCACAAATGCCGGATATTGATCTTGATATTCCCGATAACAAACGGGATGAAATCCTGAAATATGTGCACGATAAGTATGGTCATAATCATGTTTCACAAATCATTACTTTCGGAACGCTGGCTGCTAAACAGGCATTACGTGATGTGGGCCGGGTTTTTGGCATGGCACCTTATGAAATTAATGATTTGAGTAAACTAGTTCCAAATGTTTTGAAAATTACATTAAAAGAAGCCGTAAAAGAATCACAGAAATTGCAAAACTGGATTGCTGATAGTTCAAAAAACAAATTATTATTTGAAATTGCCCAACAAATTGAGGGGCTTCCACGTCATTATTCAACCCATGCTGCCGGAGTTGTTTTAAGTGCCCAAAACTTAAGCGACGTTGTTCCATTACAATCTGGTAGTGATGAATTATTACTCACCCAATATCCAAAAGATACGGTTGAAGCGCTTGGTCTTCTAAAAATGGATTTCTTGGGTTTGCGAAATTTAAGCATTATGGCAAATGCCATTAAAATTATTCAAAAAAATGGTAAGCCTGATTTTAAAATTTCAGATGTAAAGTTGGATGATCCTAAAACATTAACTCTTTTTCAAAATGCGGACACAACTGGTGTTTTCCAGTTTGAGTCTAGCGGAATTCGTAATGTTTTACAGCAATTACATCCAGAAACTTTTGAATTAGTTGCTGCCGTGGATGCACTATACCGTCCAGGTCCAATGGAAAATATTGAAACATTTATTAAACGAAAAAAGGGACTTGAACCAGTTCAGCATCTAGATCCCAGTTTAGAACCAATTTTAAAGGGCACATACGGAATTCTTGTGTACCAAGAACAAGTTATGCAAGTAGCCTCCGTAATGGGTGGATTTTCACTTGGGGAAGCCGATCTGTTACGGCGAGCCATGAGCAAAAAGAAACGAACAGTTATTGATGATATGAAAACCAAGTTTATTTCAGGAGCAAGTCATAAAGGATACTCAAAAGATACCGCCATTCAGGTTTATGATTATATTGAGAAATTTGCTAATTATGGTTTTAATAAATCACATGCGGTTGCTTATTCTAAGTTAGCATTTGAATTGGCTTTTTTGAAAGCACATTATCCAGCTGCTTTTTTTGCGGCCTTACTCAATTCAGTTATTAATAATCCAAGCCAAATTAAACGTTATTTGATGGAAGCTAGACAACACGGCGTAAAAGTTCTTGCACCTAATGTTAACCTGAGTCAGGCTTACTTTATTCTAAAAGATGGTCAAATTATTTTTGGCTTAGCCTGTATAAAGGGAGCACGACGTGATTTCATCACTGATGTCCTTCAAGAACGCAAACAAAATGGTCCTTTCAAAGATTTACAGGCATTTTTGCAACGAATTCCGACCAAATGGTTAAAACAGGATTTAATGGAATCCTTGATTTATGCAGGAGCGTTTGATTCTTTTGGATATAACCGAGCCGAATTATTACAAGTCCTACCAGATTTGCTAAACGGTGTAGCTTTAAGTGGTAGTAGTATGAGTTTGTTTGAAAAATTAACTCCAAAGATTGTAAGAAAGCCTGATTTATCTTTGGAAGAAAAACTTCAAAAAGAAAACGAAATTTTAGGTGCTTATCTTTCTGGTCATCCAGTTGAACAATATAATCAGTTGCGAACAAAGTTCAAAATTACAAATATTATTGATTTGGCAGTTAATCAATCCGTAACTTGTTTAATTTATATGACTAAAATGCGCGTTATTCGCACAAAACGTGGTACTCAAATGGCTTTTATAACCGGTAGTGATTTGACAGGAGAAATTGACATTACAGTTTTCCCTGAGCAATATCAGCAAGCAACCGACATGCTTAAAAAGGGAAAAGTTCTGCTTATTCAAGGAAAAGTTGATGAGCGTAATGGGTTACAAGTTGTTGCTAATCACATTCAACTTGCCAGCCAGTTATCGATAAAACAACCTAAACAACGCTGGGTTTTACGTTTTAATGAATCCGACGACATCACAACTAAAGAGCAACAATTAAGAACAATTCTGCAAACCAATCCGGGTCCAGTTCCTGTGTTACTTTTTTATCCATTTAACGATAAAAAGGTTTTGTTGGAAAAACGGTTTTGGGCTTCAAATTCTGAAAAAACTAATTCAGCGCTTACAAGCTTGTTGGGTAAAGAGAATGTCGTTTTGCAATCAATCAAAAGTACCGATATCTAGGGATTTGTTCCGGATGTTTTTTATCAAGATTGGAGACATTCAATTTCAAAAGTGTTAAAATCAGTAATGAAGTTAAGATATTTAAATAATTTTTTGCTTGAGGTGAAGAAATGAAACGCATTGGTATTTTGACCAGTGGTGGTGATGCGCCAGCAATGAACGCTGCTATCCGTGCAGTTGCGCGAAAGGCACTTAGTAATGGCTTGGAAGCATATGGAATTAATTATGGTTTCGCCGGATTAGTTGCTGGTGATATTCATAAATTCTCTGCCACTGATTTGGACGATTCGATTGACGAAGGCGGTACAATGTTGTACTCAGCTCGTTATCCCGAATTCGCCCAAGTAGAAGGACAATTAAAGGGAATTGAGCAACTAAAGAAGTTCGGTATTGACGCTTTAGTTGTTATAGGTGGCGATGGCTCTTATCACGGAGCGCTTCGTTTAACTGAACATGGTTATAACACGATTGGTCTGCCAGGGACTATTGATAATGATATTCCTTACACAGATTTCACAATTGGTTTTGATACAGCTTTAAACACGGCTGTTGAAGCAATCGATAAAATTCGTGATACAGCCAAAAGTCATCAACGTGTCTTCGCTGTCCAAGTCATGGGACGTGAAGCTGCTGATATTGCTCTTTGGGCTGGTGTTGCCACTGGAGCGGATGCAATTGTTGCTCCAGGTTATGACACTGACGTTAAGGAAATTGCTGAAAAGCTTAAGAAGAATCGCGTAGATGGTAAAGATTACGGTATCGTAGTTATTGCTGAAGGCGATGCAAACTCTGATGCTGCACCAGCATTCCTTGAAGAATTGAAGAAATATGGTGATTTTGATGCTCGTGCAGTTGTTTTAGGTCATGTTCAACGTGGTGGCCGTCCAACTGCTCGTGATCGAGTTCTTGCAAGCAAAATGGGAGCTTATGCAGTTGACTTGTTACTTGAGGGCAAAGGCGGTTTAGCCGTTGGAATCCTTGATAACAAAATTCAAGCACATGACATTACCGATTTGTTTAATTCAAAACATAAACCAGATTCATCTTTGTTCGAATTAAACAACGATTTATCGTTTAAATAATTTTAGTAGTACGTTTTATAAATATAGGTAAAAACGACGTTAAAGTCTTTTTATAAACTAATCAAGGGAGAGATATAGTTATGAAGAAAACCAAGATTGTTTCAACACTTGGTCCTGCAAGTACATCAGTAGATACGATTGTTAAATTAATTGAGGCTGGTGCAAATATTTTCCGTTTCAACTTTTCACATGGTGATCATGAAGAGCATTTAGACCGCTATAACAAAGTTATGGAAGCAGAAAAAATCACTGGTAAAACTGTTGGTATCTTATTGGATACAAAGGGTGCAGAAATCCGGACAACAGTTCAAAAAGATGGCAATCAAGAATATCATACTGGCGACAAAGCACGCATCTCAATGGATGATTCATTAGATACAACTAAAGACAAGATTGCTGTTACTTATGCTGGTTTATATGATGATGTTCATGTCGGTGGCCATGTATTGTTTGATGATGGTTTACTTGATTTTAAAGTTGATGAAAAAGATGAAGCAAACAAAGAATTAGTTGTTCATGCAATGAACAATGGTGTTCTTGGCTCTCGTAAGGGAACTAATGCACCTGGCGTTTCAATCAACCTTCCTGGGATTACTGAAAAAGACTCAAGTGATATTCGTTTTGGTTGTGAAAACATGAATATCAACTTTATTGCTGCAAGTTTTGTTCGTAAACCTCAAGATGTTCTTGATATTCGTCAACTTTTAGAAGAAGAGAATATGACAGATGTTCAAATCTTCCCTAAGATCGAATCACAAGAAGGTATTGACAATGCTGATGAAATCTTGAAGGTTGCTGATGGAATTATGGTTGCTCGTGGAGACATGGGTGTTGAAATTCCAGCAGAAAATGTTCCTTTGGTTCAAAAATCATTAATTAAGAAATGTAATGCACTTGGTATGCCTGTTATTACAGCTACTCAAATGTTAGATTCAATGATTGAAAACCCACGTCCAACACGTGCTGAAGCATCTGATGTTGCTAATGCCGTTTGGGATGGAACAGATGCTACAATGCTTTCTGGTGAAAGTGCTAATGGTGCTTATCCTGTTGAAGCTGTTTCAACAATGGCTAAAATCAACGAAAAAGCTGAAAATGCTATGGCTGAAGATGGTAACTTACAGATCAACAAGTTTGACCAAAGTGATGTTACAGAAACAATTGGTGCCGCTGTTGCACGTGCTGCAAAGAACTTAGGTGTTAAAACAATTGTTGCTGCCACAGAATCTGGCTATACTGCAAAGATGATTTCTAAGTACCGTCCAAATGCTGACATTTTAGCAATTACATTTGACGAACGTACTCGTCGTGGATTAACAGTTGAATGGGGCGTTCATCCAATCGTAGCTGACAAACCAGCAACAACAGATGATATGTTTGATTTAGCTGCTAACAAAGCTGTTGACTTAGGCTTTGCCAAAGAAGGCGACTTAATCCTTATCACTGCTGGTGTTCCAGTTGGCGAACGTGGAACAACTAATATGATGAAATTACAATTAATTGGTTCTAAGTTAGCAACTGGTCAAGGTGTTGGCGATGAAACAGTTATTGGTAAAGCAGTCATTGCAACTTCTGCAAAAGAAGCTAATGATAAAGCTGTTGAAGGCGGTATCCTTGTTACAAAGACAACTGACAAAGATTACTTACCTGCAATTGAAAAATCTAGCGCACTTGTAGTTGAAAATGGTGGTTTAACTTCTCATGCTGCTGTTGTTGGTATCTCAATGGGAATTCCTGTTATTGTTGGGGTACAAAATGCAACATCAATCCTTTCAGATGATGAATTAATTACTGTTGATTCACGTCGTGGAGTTATCTATCATGGTGCTTCAAACGCTATCTAAGGTTTATTTATAAAAGTAGTTTCTTTACTGGAAAGACCGCTGTTTTTAGACAGCGGTCTTTTTAATACATAGCACATCAACGAAAGGATAATCTAAATGGAAAGCTGGCTATTTTTAATTGGCATTTTATTAATTGCAATTTGGGGTAAGAACCAATCCCTTATCGTTGCAACAGCCGTTGTTCTTATAATCAAAGCAATCCCAAATACAGATAAACTTTTCCAGTTAGTAGAAAAACAGGGGATTAATTGGGGCGTAACGATTATTTCCGTTGCTATTTTAATTCCAATTGCAACTGGGAAGATTAGTTTCCAAGATCTATTAAATTCCTTTAAATCGCCAGTTGGCTGGATTGCCGTCTTTTGTGGTATATTAGTGTCAATTCTTTCCGCACGTGGTGTCGGATTTCTTGCCGTTTCACCCGAGGTAACGGTTGCGCTTGTATTCGGAACAATTCTCGGGGTCGTTTTATTAAAAGGAATTGCAGCTGGTCCGATTATTGCTTCCGGGATTGCGTTTTGCATTATTCAATTACTAAACATAAAAATTTAACATATTTGAGGAGTTAAACATGAACAATTTATTAGGACGCGTTATTGATACTAAAATGACTGATGAAAATGAAAAATATTATTTCTTACAAAATTCTGGTTCTGTTTTTCAGTTAGACAAAGCAGAACAAGTTGAGCCTTTACACATTGGGGGACATTTTAAAGGATTCGCTTATGAAAATGAGGATCATAAATTACAAATCACTTCAAAGATTCCAAAAATTCAAATTGGTCGTATGGGATTCGGAACTGTTGTTCAAAGCCGCCGTGACCTTGGCGTTTTTGTCAACATTGGTTTACCTAACAAGGATATTGTTGTGTCGTTAGATGAGTTGCCAACGATCAAAAGCCTTTGGCCACAAAAGGGTGATCGATTAATGGTCAGTCTCAGTTTGGATAACAAAAATCGGTTATGGGCTAATTTGGCTGATGAAACGACATTCCAAGAAATTTCTCAGCCTGCACCTAAAACCATGAAAAACCAAAATCTAAAAGCAACAGTGTATCGACTAAAATTAGTAGGGACACTTGTCATTACAAGTGATTACTATCTTGGCTTCGTTCATCCTGATGAGCGTGAACAAGAACCCCGCTTGGGTGAAGAAGTCTCTGCCCGAGTGATTGGCATTCATCCTGATGGAACATTAAACCTTTCCCTAAAACCGCGTAGTTATGAAGCGATTGGAGACGATGCTGCCATGTTGCTGGCATTGTTACAACATAACGAGGATCATTCGTTGCCATTTACCGACAAAAGCGACCCAGCAGCAATTAAGACCGAATTTGGCATTAGTAAGGGCCAGTTTAAGCGTGCGGTCGGTCATTTATTGAAAGCCGGAGTCATAACTGAGACAAAAACAGAATTAAAACTAAAAACTGAAGAGTAGAGTTGAACAATAATGAATAATGATCTTCAAGATTATTTACATGCTCTGGTTGTTGAACAAGGGCTTGCTAAAAATACAATCTTTTCCTATCGGCAGGAGTTAACTGAATTTTTTGATTTCTTAAAGACTCAAAAAATTACTGAATTCAATAAAATTGATCGCTATACAATTTTGAATTATTTAAAATACTGTGATGAACAACAAAAATCACGAAACTCAATTATTCACGCGGTAACTAGTCTTCGTCAGTTTTTTCATTATTTGTTAATGCAAAATAAAATAACAGCAGATCCAATGCTAAAAATAGATACGCCTAAATCTGCCCATCACTTACCTCAGGTTCTCAGCAGCAAAGAAATTGAGGCTATTTTAAGAGTCCCCGATACAAATAAGCCTCTTGGAATTAGAGACAGAACTTTACTAGAAGTTATGTATGCCACTGGCTTACGAGTCAGCGAAACAGTCAATTTAAAATTGGATGATCTTCGTTTGGAAATGGGGCTTATTTCAACAATTGGAAAAGGAGATAAACAACGAATTATGCCTATTGGCGATGTCGCCATTCATTGGCTAACTGTCTACTTGTCAGGCGCTCGTAAACAATTATTGCGAGGCCAAGATTGTCCTTTCGTATTTCTAAATAATCATGGTAAACAATTGACGCGGCAGGGAATCTGGAAAAACCTAAAAGCAATCGTAAAAAAAGCTGGAATTACAAAAAATGTTACTCCACATACGCTTCGGCACTCATTTGCAACTACGTTATTAGAAAACGGTGCAGACTTACGAACTGTGCAAGAATTATTGGGGCATTCTGATATTTCAACAACGCAAATATACACTCATGTTACAAAAAAGCATCTGACTGAGGTTTATAACAAATACCACCCCAGAGCTTAGACAAAATTGTGGCAATCCTTAAAATATGGTAAAGTTGTTAGTAATGTTTATAAATTTGAATTGAAACAGACCCTTAGGAGGCTGAGTTCAACTTGTTAGTAAAATATAGAGATTCTTTTCAAAAAATTGCTATGGGATTGCTTTCATTTATTCCAGATTTAAAAGATATCGATCGAATTAACAAAGAACTAGATTGGTACGCTTCGAGTGACGATCGTAACTTATATCTTCAAAAAAACGAAGCCGGTGATTTCATTGGATTAGTTGGTGTAGAGAAACAAGACCAATACTTAATGATCCATCACTTAGCCTTTATTCCACAACAACAAACAGAAGGCAATGAACAAGATATTTTCAATTCCTTAACTAATTATTATCCTGATTTGCAAATGATGGGCACTTTAGAAACCTCTCCGGCATTAGCGCGATGGGAAAAAAGAAAGTTTGATCAACATGGAGAATGATTTTCCTGAACAATTACCAAATGTAAAAATTAACGATTTTGAAGGGCCACTAGACTTGTTATTACACCTTATCAAACAGGCTAAAATGGATATTTATGATATTCAGATTTCCGAAATCACAGCGCAATATTTAGCATATTTGCATGTAAATCAACAACTTAAATTAGATATTGCGGGTGAATATTTAATTATGGCGGCTACTTTAATGCGGATTAAAAGTAAACTACTTTTACCTAATGAACCTAGTACCGATGATGACATTGATGAAGAAGAAGATCCTCGTCAAGATTTGGTTTCTCAGCTTGTAGAGTATCAAAAATACCAACAAGCGGCCAAAGAACTACACACAAGGGAAGACAAGCGCCACCATTACTTTACAAGAGAAGAAGCTTCTGTTCCTGAAGGTATGCAGCTGGCCCATCTTGCACCAGGATTAACCGTGCAGGCTCTTAAACAAGCATTTGAACATGTTTTAATTAAGCATGAACAGTCTCAACCAATTCACAGAACTATCGCTGAAGATTCAATTTCCGTTACGGAACGAATTCACATGATTAAAAACAGCTTAATTAAACATCCGCAAGGCATAACCTTTGATTCCTTATTTGAAAATCACGTTAGTTCTACAAATTTGGTGGTTACTTTTATGGCAATGCTAGAATTAGTCAAAAAGCAACAAATTAGTTTTCAGCAACCCACGCAATTAGGTACCATTAAATTATTTAATCCGGGTGATAAGGCAAATGATCAGTAATATTGAAAAAATTGAAGCTCTTTTATTTGTGAGCGGTGAAGACGGACTTAGCTTAAGTGACCTTTCTGAAATGACTGGATTTATGCGTCCTGCAGTTTCTACTATGCTCGAAAAATTAGCTAAAAAATATAAAGAGGACTCTGATTCAGCATTAACATTACTTCATTTTGGAAATAACTTTCGACTAGCCACCAAGCCTGAAACGTCCGATGTTATAAAAAATTATTTTGATGCACCTCAATTAACAAAACTTTCGCCAGCTTCTTTGGAAGTCCTTGCAATTGTTGCCTATAAACAACCAATCACGAGACTTGAAATTGACGATATCAGGGGCGTTCAAAGTGGGACAATTCTTCAAAAATTAACAATCAGAAACTTAATTAAAGAAGCCGGCCGCCTTGATGAACCTGGAAGACCCATTCTTTATGCTACAACTGATTACTTTTTAGACTATTTTGGTCTAAACGCAATTGATCAATTACCAGCTCTACCAAACATTCAGCCTGATAATTCATCTGATACAAAGGATCTTTATTTAAAACAATTCAATGAAAAACTACATGAAAACGAGGACGACAAAAATGGCAAGTGAACGTTTACAAAAAGTTATGGCAGAAGCTGGGGTTGCGTCACGAAGAAAATCAGAAACATTAATTACTGCTGGAAATGTGACTGTTAATGGTAAGCAGATCAAAACATTGGGAACAAAAGTTGATAATGATGATCACATCGAAGTCAATGGAATTCCTCTTCAAAGAGAAAAGTTGGTCTATCTTTTATTCTATAAACCTCGAGGGGTCATTTCGAGTGTTAAGGATGAAAAAAAGCGTAAGACCGTCATGAGTTATTTTCCTGATGTTCAGCAACGAATTTATCCAGTTGGACGACTAGATTATGATACGTCTGGCATTTTACTAATGACTAACGATGGACAATTAGCTAATAAATTAACCCATCCTAAATATAAATTTGAAAAAACTTATGTTGCAAAAGTTGAAGGAATTCCTACGAATGATCAAATGGAAAAATTACGTCATGGCGTTCGAATTGATAAAAAAGTAACTGCACCGGCCAAAACAAAGGTCATCAGTACAGATTTAAATAAAAAAACAGCTGTCGTTGAAATTACAATTCATGAAGGTCGTAATCATCAGGTTAAAAAAATGTTTGATAAAATTAGTCATCCGGTCATCAAACTCAAACGAGAAAAATATGGTTTCTTAACTTTAGATGGCCTGCAGTCAGGTGAATGGCGTTCTTTAAAGTTAAATGAAGTTACGCGTTTACTAAAGCGGTAAATACTATGAATAAAGACTTTGATTTTTCAGATTTTTTACTACAATTTTATTCACGTTCTGAATGGCGACGACCAAAAGTTATCCTCAACAATTTAATAGGGAGAAGAACCGTTTCCAATCTTTTTTGGGGAATGCAATACGGTCTTCTGCCTTTTTTTGATTTGTTTCCTAAATTAAATAATGAAAATTTTGATCATTTTCAAAAAAAATTCAAACAAGATGGTTTTATTGAAGTCCAAGATAAAGAAGTACGTCTTACAGATACTGGAAAGTTACGTAAGGAAACTAATCTCTCAAAAAACTTTCAGTTCCAATTTAAAGGAATTGGCTTATATACTAATATTGAAACCATTAAAGATTGTTTGAACTTAACTGTTCAAATTATTTCTGAATTTGCATTCAAAAACAACCGTTATTATCCCTTGCAGTACTCTGGACGAGTCATGAACTTTTGCAAACGCTGGTTTCGTCAGAACAAATCACCAGAATTACCTAATAAATTTCAGCAGGAATTATCTGAGTTTTTGAAAACTCTTGATAATAAAAGCGCGGATGCATTTGTAGCTAGTTTTGTGGGCCACAACAGCTTTGGCCTGACAGATCACCAGATAAAAACTGATTTATCGCTTAATTCATTTGAGTGGAAAATAATAGATCTCGCGCTTATGACTGAATTCATTTGGTGGGCATCTGACGATAACTCCCAAACTCACCCTTTGTGTCAAAACTTAGTTACCCCTTGGCTTGCTGATTCGCCACTTTCAATGAGTAGTGAAGTAACATATCAGTTGTTTTTGAATAATTTTTCAATCGAAAAAATTGCTCAAAAACGCCACATTAAAGTTAATACTGTAAGAGAGCATTTACTAGAAGCCGCCATTTTGATCAAAGATTTCCCATTTCAATCTTTTTTATCGGCACCACTTCCAACAAATCTACATAACTATTTACAGAATAATCCTGTCTTACAATGGCAATTTTCAGTTGTTAATGAGTTAGTCCCGGAATTTTCTTTTTTTGAATTTCGCTTATTACAAATTCGGGAGGATCGAACCCAAAAATGAAAATTCATAATGATCAAATTTACAAAACACTTCAAACAAAATTTGGCTTTTCAGAATTTAAATCAGGTCAATTAGAAATCATTCAACGACTTTGTAACCGAAAAAATGTGCTAGCCGTTCTGCCAACAGGCACTGGTAAATCCTTAATTTATCAGCTATTTGGGTACTTAATTAATCGGCCGATCATTGTAATTTCACCGTTAATTTCTTTAATTGATGATCAAGTTGCTCGTTTAAATCGCCTAGGGGAAAAGCGCGTGATTGGCCTAACTTCGAAATTAGATCACAATCAACGCCAGTTTGCCTTAAAACATTTACGTAATTATCGTTTTATATATGTTTCTCCAGAAATGGCGGACCAACCAGATGTTAGATTAGAGCTAGACCAAATTAATTGTGGTTTATTTGTCATAGACGAAGCACATTGTCTATCACAGTGGGGGCCTGATTTTCGCCCAGCTTATTTAAAACTAAAAGATCTCGTTCGCCACATAGGATCACCGACTACTTTGATGCTTACGGCAACAGCCAAACCAGCTGTCAGAAAAGATATTATCGAAAAAATGGGATTTGCAGTATCAGATGTCATACAAGTTGTTCATTCCGTTGATCGTCCAAATATTTTTCTAGACGTTGAACACTGCGCGTCATTAACAGAAAAAAACGAGAAATTATTGGATTTAATCTCAGTTCTCAAAGGATCTGGAATTATTTATTTTTCTAGCAAAAAAATTGCCAATCAAATTTCTGAATTAATTGCACAGAAGACTGGACGAACAACGGCTGCATACCATGCCGATATCGATTTACAAGATCGATATCGGATTCAACAACAATTTATGCATGGAAATATTGAACTAATATGTGCGACCAGTGCCTTTGGTATGGGGATCGATAAAGACAACGTTCGTTTTGTAATTCATTACCACATGCCAGGGAACCTAGAAAATTATCTCCAAGAAATTGGAAGAGCTGGACGTGATCAAAGGGCCAGTATCGCTATTTTACTTTACGCTCCGGGTGATGAGTATATCCCAAGTACCCTAAACTTAATGGGACTACCAAGTGCTGCCAATATTCAAACATTTTTTCATCAACCAGAGAGTCGTGCTTCGTTTGATGATGATCAAAGGCAATTACTTACCTATTACCATGATCAAAGGAAAACATCAGAGGACGTTACTCAAATTTTTCAAACGCGTCAATTGGCAAAACAAACTAGTCTGGTAAGTATGCTAGATTACATTAACGAAACCGATTGTTTACGGACAAAATTACTTGCTTATTTTGATGAACAATTTAATGAACATTCACAAAATTGTTGTGCAACTGATCAAGCGTTAGAAAAAATTAAACAACTTCATTTAGATACAGTCCCTAACAAACAAGATGTGTCAGATGTAAAAAAACAATTAGTTCCATGGCAAATGCGCCTAGAACAATTATTTTCATCCAAAAAATAACCACGCAATTTAGTCAATATGTTACAATTGTTCTGGTAGTTTTCTAGGAGGAATGAAAATGAGTCAAAATAATAACAATGATTCTGAAAATAAGAATAGGAAGAACCAAGAAACTGATACAGATCAATTTACGACGGATAAACCGTCAAGAAGTGCAAACAGAAAGTCGCATCGATATACCAAACTAATTATCACATTCGTTGGAATTGTAATTGTTTTATTGTTTATTTCACCAATTGTGGTCTATAAACATAATCAAAATAATTTTAACCGGCCACAAACCGATGCTCAAATTGCCTCCTCCAAAAAAAAGGCAAATGCTTCTAGCAAAAAGATTGCTGATGCATCTGCCGAAAAAGCCTTAAAAAAAGTGGCTGACTCTGTTAGTGAAAGTAAATCAAAAGCGCAAAGTGCTTCTAGCCAAACCGCTAAAAGTAGTTCAATAGCTGCATCTAATTCCAAAGCTGCGAAGTCCTCAACCAGTTCAAGTTCTTCCAGCTCAAGTTCCAGCAGTTCAAGTTCTAGTAGCTCAAGTTCCAGTAGCTCAAGCAATACAGAAAAGAAATATGTCACAGTTCCTGCTGGAGAGGGATTGTACAGAATTGCAGTTAATAATGGTATTTCACAACAAAAGCTAATGGAACTCAATGGATTAACAAGTAGTTCTGAATTGGAACCCGGCCAACGTTTGCGGGTAAAATAACTAATAAGGGGTCGTTTTATACATGGAAAAGCAGAATATCCAGGTTGCAATCGATGGACCAGCATCTGCTGGAAAAAGTACTGTTGCCAAATTAGTAGCAACTTCATTCGGTTATATTTATTGTGATACAGGTGCAATGTACCGTGCAGTTACATTGCAAGCCATGCACAATAAAATTGCACTCACTGACGAATCAAAAATTTTAACAATGCTAAAACAAACAAAGATATCCTTTAAACCTGGCGAACCAGTTCAGCATGTTTTTGTAAATGATTCAGAAGTAACTGAAGATATCAGACAACCAAAAATTACTAATTCTGTTTCAACAGTAGCTAGTTTGCCTAGCATCCGCACAGAATTAGTTGAGCGCCAACGAGAGATAGCGGCTAAAAGTAGCATTGTGATGGATGGGCGTGATATTGGAACTGCAGTTTTGCCCAATGCTCAAGTTAAAATATTTTTAATCGCTAGTGTTGATGAACGCGCCGAACGACGATATAAGGAAAACATCGCTAAGGGAATCAATACACCATTGTCACAGCTGAAAGACGAGATTGAAACTCGTGATCGAAAAGATTCAACCAGAAAAACATCACCCTTAACAAAAGCAGGTGATGCAATCGAAGTTGATACGACTTCAATGACCATTGAACAAGTTGTTAAAGAGATTACTAAAATTATTAATTTAAAAATAAAATGAGAATTCTAATTTATTTAACTAGCTTTTATTGTTAATTTCAGCTATGATAGATTAGTATAGTGTTCTTAAGGAGGAAATTCGTAATGAGTGAAAACGAATCAGGTCAAAATAATGATTTATTAAATGCACTTAACAGTGTAGAAGATGTAAAAGTTGGTGATGTCGTTACTGGAGAAGTATTAGACATTGACGATGATAAACAAGCTATTGTAGGTATTGAAGGTACTGGTGTTGAAGGTGTTGTTCCATTGCGTGAGCTCTCAACTGCTCATATCGATGATATTAATGATGCTGTTAAAGTTGGTGACAAGTTAGATCTTGTTGTTATTTCTAAAATTGGAAATGACAAAGAGGGTGGCAGTTACTTACTTTCTCACAAACGTATCGAAGCTCGCAAAGTTTGGGACGATATTCAGAAGAAAGCCGATGCTGGTGAAGAGATTGAAGCACCTGTTACCCAAGTTGTTAAAGGTGGCTTAGTCGTTGATGCTGGTGTTCGTGGATTTATTCCTGCATCAATGATTGAAGATCGTTATGTTGAAGATCTAAGCGTTTATAAAGGTCAAACTTTAAAGTTAAAGATTGTTGAAGTTGATCCAGCTGAAAACCGCTTAATCTTGTCACATAAAGCAATTGTTCAAGCAGAAAATGCTGCTAAACGTAAGGAATTAATGGAGCATCTAAAAGCAGGAGACATCGTTGAGGGAACTGTAGCTCGCTTAACAAACTTTGGTGCTTTTGTTGACCTTGGTGGTGTTGATGGATTGGTTCATGTTTCTGAAATCGCTTATGAGCATGTTAACAAGCCTTCAGATAAGTTAAAGGTTGGTCAAAAAATCAACGTTAAGGTTCTTTCAATTGATGAAGAACGTGGCCGTATTTCATTGTCATTGAAACAAACATTGCCTGGACCTTGGGACGATATTGAAGAAAAAGCTCCAGCAGGTTCTGTTATTGAAGGTACTGTTAGACGTTTAACTGACTTTGGTGCTTTTGTTGAAGTATTCCCAGGTGTTGAAGGTTTAGTTCATATTTCTCAAATTTCTCATGAACATATTGACGATCCTAGTGATGTTTTGAAGACCGGAGATAAAATTAAGGTCAAAGTTTTGGAAGTTCATCCAGATGCACATCGTTTGGCACTTTCAATCAAGGCTTTAGAAGAAGCTCCTAAGTCTGAACCAAAACATAACTCTAATAATAATAACAACAATTCTCGAAGCAAACGTCCGGCAGCAAATAACTACCGTAACAATGCTCCTGAGGAAAGTACAGGATTTACATTAGGTGATTTAGTTGGCAAAGCACTTAAAGATAGCCAAGCTGATAATGACAAAAAGTAATTTAAAATAACAATTACTGAGGCTGTGATTATTTCACAGCCTTTTTTATAAACTAGAAAGTGAGGTTCTACTATGGCAAATCCAGTTGTTGCCATTGTTGGCCGTCCCAATGTGGGAAAATCAACAATTTTTAACCGGGTTGTTGGCGATCGAATTTCGATTGTTGAAGATACTCCCGGTGTTACTCGTGATCGAATATACGCCCATAGTGAATGGGTTGGTCATGAGTTTAGTGTAATCGATACTGGTGGTATTGATATCAGTGATGAACCATTTGTTAATCAAATTCAGGATCAAGCTGAAATTGCAATTGACGAAGCTGATGTTATTGTATTTTTAGTAAGTGCTAAAGAAGGAATAACTGATGCTGATGAAAAAGTGGCTCGAATTCTATACAAAGCAAATAAGCCAGTTATCTTAGCCGTTAATAAGACCGATAATGCTGAACTTCGTCAACAAATTTATGATTTTTATAGTCTTGGATTTGGCGATCCTTACCCAATCTCTGGTAGTCATGGCCTTGGTTTAGGTGATTTATTAGATGCAATTGTAAAGGAATTCCCGGATGAGGTAAAAGAAGAAAAAGATGATTCAATTCGATTCAGTTTAATTGGTCGTCCAAATGTTGGTAAATCTTCGCTTGTAAATGCAATTCTGGGGGAAAATCGAGTAATTGTATCCGATATTGCTGGAACAACCCGTGATGCGATTGATACTAAGTTTACAACGCCTGAAGGACATAAATTCACCATGGTCGATACAGCAGGTATGCGTAAAAAGGGAAAAGTTTACGAAAATACCGAAAGATATAGTGTTATGCGGGCAATGAAGGCTATTGATAACAGTAATGTGGTTCTCGTCGTTTTAAATGCTGAAGAGGGTATTCGTGAGCAAGATAAACGAATTGCCGGATATGCGCATGAGGCTGGTCGTGGAATTATTATCGTTGTGAATAAGTGGGATACTTTAAAAAAGGATAATCACACACTTCATGAATTCGAAATGGGAATTCGCGAGCAGTTTGCCTATCTTAGTTATGCGCCAATTATCTTTGTTTCGGCCGTTACTAATCAACGACTTTCACAATTACCTGAACTCATTGAACGTGTTGATAAGAACCATCGTCGTCGTGTTCAATCATCAACTCTTAATGATGTGTTAATGGATGCCATTGCAATCAATCCAACGCCTAGCGATAATGGTAAGCGTCTGCGCGTTTACTATGGCACACAGGTAAGTACAGAGCCTCCAACATTCGTCATTTTTGTAAATGACCCAGATATGATGCATTTTTCATATGAACGTTTCTTAGAAAATCGAATCCGTGAAGCTTTTGATTTTTCTGGAACTCCTATTCATTTAATTGAACGTCGTCGTAAGTAATTTTTAATGATCTTTCTATTTTTTAGTTAAAATGGCTGCTTATTTTGATGAATCGCACTAAAAGCCTTGTCATATCAGCTTTCCTGTGATATCTTTGAAATTGAAATAATACCGTTCAGGGTTATTGTTTCGTCATTTTTGGACCACTCAAAAATGACAGGTTGATGATTGATCATCAACTTAATTTTACCTAGGAGGTGAATTCATAATGGCAAACAAAGCTCAATTAGTAGATGATGTTGCATCAAAAACTGGTTTAACTAAAAAGGATGCTGCTGCAGCTGTTGACGCTGTCTTCGGTTCAGTTCAATCCACTTTAGCTAAAGGTGAAAAGGTACAATTGATCGGTTTTGGTAACTTCGAAGTACGTCAACGTGCTGCTCGTAAGGGCCGTAACCCTCAAACTGGTAAGGAAATTCAAATTCCTGCTAGCAAAGTTCCTGCATTTAAGCCAGGAAAAGCATTGAAAGATGCTGTTAAATAATCTTTCAAACATTTTTATTTAGAAATCCAGCATAGCGTAAGTTATGTTGGATTTTTTTAATAAAAACGCATAATATGAAGATACAAATTTTATGTTGAAAGGTGGATATCATGAGCTATTCGGAACAAGTTTTAAAAAAGTTTGAGAGCGGTGATATTAAGGAAGGCAACCGTTTATATGGATGGGCTTTGCGAAAAGATGATGACGATACTTTAAATAGTTTAGCTGAGGAACTATATGGACTTGGCTTTGATGGAAAAGCGAAACGCATTTACGAGAATCTGTTAAAAAAATATCCTGATGAAGATACTTTACGTGTAAATATTGCAGATATCGAAATCGGACAAGGAAATACCAACGATGCATTGCAACAACTTTCTCAAGTCAAGCCAGATTCGGATGCTTATCTGCAATCTTTGCTTGTTTCTGCCGATCTTTACCAGACTGAAGAGCTTTACGAGGTTAGTGAACAAAAGCTGTTAGAGGCCGAAAAAATAGCTCCTGACGAACAGGTCGTTTTATTTGCTCTTGCAGAGTTTTATAACATGATGCAAAACTACAAAAAAGCGACGGCTTATTATTTAACTTTAATCAAACGTGGTATTTTAAATTTATCCTCAGTGAATTTAGTTGCTCGACTAGCAACAGCCTATGCAGGTATGGGTAAATTTGAAACAAGTATGGCTTATTTCGAACAAATTAAGGATTCTGACAAAACACCTGATATTCTATTCCAGCAGGGATTTGTTTATTTACAACTTAAAAACTATTCAAGTGCCATTGATATGCTGATGCAGCTTCGTGATACTAATCAGGATTATGTATCGTTATATCCGGTTCTGGCAGAAGCACAGGAAAATAATGGTGATTTGGACGCCGCCTATAAGACAATTCAAGAAGGCCTTAGTTATGATGAATATAACGAGGATCTCTTTGTTCAGGCTGCTCGTTTAGCTACGCAATTACAGAAGTTTGATGAAGCCGAACACTACTTGAAAAAAGCAATTAAAATTAATCCTGAACAAATGCATGCAGTTGTCGAACTTAGCAACTTATACATTCAGCAACAGCGTTATCAGGATAATAAAGATTTACTGCAGCCTTATATTCAAGAAAACGATTTGGATCCTCAAATTTATTGGAATACTGCGGTTTCTGAAGAACATCTTGAAAATTTCAAAGAGGCACAAACAGCATATCAAAATGCTTTTCCGTTTTTCACAAATAATGCTGACTTTTTGCATGCCGCCGTTTACTTTTTCCGACAGGTTGGTTCAGATGATTGGACCGTTAAAGCTTTAAAAGCATATTTAAAACTCGTTCCAGATGATCAGGAATTTAACCTAATGTTGGAAGATTATGAAGAAAATGGGTTTTGAGCTTTAGAAGTGTTTTGTGCTAAGATAGAATCTGTTAATTAAATTTATAAATTGTATTGAGGGAAAAAGGATGTCTACTGAACAATATAAAATAAAAGCTTATTCACCAAAATTTGCCAAAAAAACAGTTACTGTTATGCGCAAAGTTTCGCAACGCACATTCGGAAATTTGGGGACCGACAATTTTGATGACCAGGTTAACCATTTTAAAAATGTGTTAGCCAAAAAATATGAAATGCGCATTGTAACTAGTTTTAACGAACGAGTCATCTATGGTGTTACTATTTTTAACGACCATCAACTAATTGAACTGCTAGTAGATCCTGTAAAAAAAGGACTTGGCATATCTAATGAGCTATTAGATATAGTTAAAAACCAGAGTAGTGGTAATCTCAGCTGTGAAACAAAGAGTCGCCAATTGGGCACCTTTTTACAACAAAACGGTTTTGAAATGACAACTGCAAATAAATTCGTTTGGCACGAAAATTAATTTTATAGGAGCAAAAAATGAGTAATCAAATTTACCTAGCAGCACCTTTTTTTAGTCCCGCTCAAAAGGAACATATTCAAACAGTTCAAAAGCTTTTAGCAAGTAATCCAACACTGAATGCAGATGAAATTTTCATACCAATGGACCATCAAATGGAAAGTGAAGAATTTGGTTCCTTTCGGTGGCAAACTGGTGTTTTTGGAAGTGACATGCGCCAAGTACATCGTGCTGATGCAGTCGTTGCTATTTTAGATTATAAAAAAGATACAGATGGCATTAATCAACCGGATAGTGGCACAATTTTTGAAATTGGTGCAGCCTTTGAGGCAAATATTCCTGTAATCATGGTGCAATTCGAGCATGATCAAGAATTAAACTTGATGCTTTCTAGAAGCTATACAGCGTTTTTTAATGGCCAGTCTGAAATTAAGCAACTTGCAACTTACAATTTTAATGACTTACCAACTGTTTTTAGTGATGTTAAAGTCTTTTGACAAAAAATATACGAAATCTTTCAGTAAATTGAGGGGCACCCCCAAATGCTTTGAAAGATTTCGTATATTTTTTTACTTTCTAACTAACTTTCTTACCAGTTGGCGAATCATAAGTAAATCCTTCGCCAATCACTTCATGAACATCAATGATCGAAATAAAAGCATGCGGATCTAGTTGATTCACAATTCTTTTGGCCTCGCTTAGCTCATTGGGCGACAAAACACAAAACACCATTTTCTTTTCATCTTTTGAATAAGCTCCTTGAACATGAACAAAACTGGCACCACGCTGCAAACTTTCCATTAATTGATCTGCAATTAATTGATAATTATCACTAATAACTAGAATTCCACGCTCTGCATAAGAACCAACCTGAGTAAACGTCACAATTTTTGAAAAAACAAATGCTGCAAGCAATGTATACATCATTTGACGAATATCGATATAGCAAAGAGAAATCGTCAAAACAACCGCATCTAAAACAAATAGGGTTTGTCCCATTGGTATACCACGCTTTTGTTCAATAATCCGCGCAATCACATCAGTTCCACCGGTTGTTCCGCCAAAACGGTAGACGAGGCCACTTCCGAATCCACCCGCTAAACCGGCCAAAATTCCAGCAATAAACATATCATGACCAATATCAATATTGATCGGCACCCGTTGCCAGATCCACAGCCACATTGATAACATCAATGTCCCAAAAATGGTGTAGTACAGCGCTCGTTTCCCTAAAAAACGGTACCCAATTGCTAGTAACGGAATATTAATTAAAATGGTTGAATAGGCGGGATCAATATGAAATAATGCCCGAAAAATCAGTGTAATTCCTGTGGCACCACCTTCTGCCAAATGATTAGGAATATTAATTGCTGCTAAACCAAGGCCATATAAACAACAACCAAGAAAAATCATAAATAAATCTTTGAACCGCATTGACTCTTTTTTTACCATATTTTTCACCTGCTTTACCTCAATATCATAACATATTCGTTGATCTAACCAATCGCATCTATTTTTAAAAATGGCCATATTCTGTTAAGATTAAGCGTAAGTTTAAAATTAAAATTATTAAAAGTTTAGGTTGGCGAGTTGTGTATGCAAATTAAAAAATTACCCCAAGAGTTTATTACTGCACGTCCCATTCTTCAAACAATTGAAGGGGCGGGTTACGAAGCATATTTTGTTGGTGGCAGCGTCCGCGACACAATTTTAAAAGACCATATTCATGATGTGGATATTGCCACTAGTGCTTTTCCTTCTGAAGTTAAAGATCTCTTTAAAAAAACGATTGATACCGGAATTAAACACGGTACCGTAATGGTTCTTGATCATCAGCAAAAATATGAGGTTACCACATTTAGAACAGAAAGTGGCTACCAAGATTTTCGCAGACCAGACAAAGTAACGTTCGTTCGTTCCTTGGAAGAAGATTTAAAACGACGAGACTTTACAGTAAATGCTCTGGCTCTCAAAGAGGATGGAACTGTTGTTGATCTTTTTTCTGGATTACAAGATTTGCAAAATCATATTTTAAAAGCAGTTGGCATCCCTGAAGAACGCTTTCATGAAGATGCACTACGGATGATGCGGGCCGTTCGTTTTGCCAGTAAGCTTGATTTCGTTATTGAAGAGAAGACAGAAGCAGCCATTAAGCATAACGCACCATTATTAAAAAAAATTGCCGTAGAAAGAATTTTAGTTGAATTCGAAAAAATGATGATGGGACAGGCCACTACTAAAGGTGTAAAGTACTTTCTTGAAACAGGGCTCTATGCTTATTGCCCACAGTTTGAGGGCAAATTAAAACCGCTTAGCCAGTTACTAAATCTCAATCCAAAGTTTCGTTTAACTACAGAAACTCAAGTTTGGCTGTTAATTTGTCATACACTTGAACTTTCTCGTGAGCAAAGTCGTTCATTTTTACGTGCTTGGAAAACCTCTAACGAGTTAATTGCTGAAGTGGAAAGTGGCATTCAGTTATTAAATGCCATTTCCAAAAACAGTGTCTCCGAAAAATTATTATTTCGGACTGGCAAAAAGGTACTTCAGAGTGTAATAAATGTTTTACTTGCGATGAATAGTAAAATTGATACCTCAACTCTTTTGGCTCGTTACAACGAACTACCCATTAAATCTACGCATGAGCTTAACGTGAACGGCCACGACCTATTAACGGCTAACATCACGACACCCGGTCCACAAATGGGCCGCATCATTAGTTATCTGCTTGATGGGGTTCTCACTGGTCAGTTTAAAAACAATCAATCAGAATTACTCCTGAAAGCAAAAAAATATACCTCTTCAAATTTAGAAAGCTGATTATGCATGCAAACTTTAAAAGCTGAAAATTTAACAGAAACGTACGGCACAAAAACACTATTTGATCACATTAATTTCTTGATCAATGCCCATGATCGAATTGGGCTAATTGGAACAAATGGGACTGGAAAAACGAGTCTCTTAAATGTGCTCGCAAATATTGATCCGCAAGACAGTGGTGAAATTGAGACACCAAAGAATTACACGGTTGGTTATTTAAGACAAACACCTACATTGGACGATAACATGACCATTATGGATGCTGTATTTGCCGGCTCACAGACCGTTTTCAAAACAATTCGTTTTTATGAAGAAACTTTGGAAAAATATTCTGCAAATCCTGAGAGCGCTGATAATCAACGCCAATTTGAATTGGCCGAGCAACGTATGAATCAAGACGATGCTTGGACTGCTGAAAGTGATGTTAAAACAATTTTGACTCAATTACACATTACAGATCTTAGTCAAAAAATTGGTACATTATCTGGGGGTCAACAAAAGCGAGTAGATCTTGCCCAAACCTTAATTCAGGCTCCAGATTTGTTAATGTTAGACGAGCCTACTAATCATCTTGATTTTGATTCTATTGCTTGGTTAGAAAAATATTTAGCTGCTTACAAGGGTGCACTTTTAATCGTCACCCATGATCGGTATTTCCTTGATCAAGTAGCCAATCAAATTTGGGAGCTTTCATTTGGTAAGTTATACCAGTATCCCGGTAATTACCAAGCTTATGTAGCCGAAAAAGCTGTTCAAGAAGAACAAGCAGCATCCCAATCACAAAAACAACACCAACTCTATAAACAAGAGCTTGCGTGGATGCGGCGGGGACCTCAGGGAAGGGGTACCAAGCAACAGGCACGGATTAACCGGTTTGATACTTTAAGTGATTCTGTAAATGCACCTGCTAAAAACACCGATAACATTGCAGTTCAACTAGGTCAGCAGCGATTAGGCAAGAAAGTAATTTCCTTGAAAGATGCTTCACTTCGGTTAGGCTCACACCTAATTTTGGATAAATTTACTGATCTTATCCAAGCAGACGAACGTGTCGGAATTACTGGAAATAACGGGACTGGAAAATCGACATTACTTAACGTCATTGCCGGGCGCATCCCACTAGATTCTGGCACAATTGATATTGGAGAAACTGTTAAGTTAGGCTATTATACACAAAAGATTGAACCAATTCCTGAAGATAAACGCATAATTAATTATCTTAGCGAAGTTGGGGCGGGGGTGTTAAATGCAAATGGCGAACGGATTAGTGTGACGAACTTGTTGGAACAATTTCTTTTCCCCCGCGCAATGCATGGAACATTAATTCGAAAACTTTCTGGCGGTGAAAAACGCCGTCTGTATTTATTAAAAATTTTAATGCAGCAGCCAAATGTTTTGTTACTTGATGAGCCTACAAACGATCTTGATATTGGGACACTTACCGTTTTAGAAGATTATTTAGCTAATTTTCAAGGCACAGTTATTACGGTTTCTCATGATCGTTATTTCTTAGATAAAGTGGCAGACCATTTATTAATATTTGAGGGCCATGACAAAATAGCTCATTTTTCTGGACGTTTTACAAATTATCTTCATCAAATTAATGAAACCCAACAGGTATCTGAAAAGCAGGTTCAACCTCCTGAACCTACTTCATCGAAAAATTCAACTGATGACCAAAAAGAAAAAACTAAGTTAACCTATGCGGAGCAGCTGGAATGGCAAACAATTGAAGCAGATATTGATAAATTAGAGAATCAAAAAAAGGATTGTCAATCACAAATGAATGCTACTGCAGACGATTATGGTAAATTAGCCGATCTTCAAAAAGAAATTGATGATCTGGATGCTCAAATTGATAAGAAAATGACCCGCTGGGAATATCTGAGCCAATACACAACGGATTAAATCCAAGGAGAAATCACAATGTTAGAACAAGCCTATCTAAATTTAGAAAAGTACGTTTTGGAAAATGGTAACTACAAAGATGATCGAACAGGAACAGGTACCTATAGTATTTTTGGTTATCAAATGCGTTTTAATTTGGCAGAGGGATTCCCAATATTAACAACTAAACGCGTTCCTTTTGGCCTAATTAAAAGTGAACTTATGTGGTTTTTACATGGGGATACCAATATTCGTTATTTATTGGAACACCATAACCATATTTGGGACGAATGGGCGTTTAAAAAATGGATTGAAAGTAATCAATACACAGGTCCTGATATGACCGACTTTGGCCGTCGTTCTTTAAAAGATCAAAGCTTTGCCGATCAGTATCATGAACAAAAGAAGATTTTTGATGACAAAATCCTAAACGATGATACATTCGCTAAAGAGTTTGGTGATTTAGGTAATGTATACGGTAGCCAATGGCGTGCTTGGAAAACCTCCACTGGCGGAACAATCGATCAAATTAGTGAAGTGATTCACACAATTAAAACTAATCCTGATTCTCGGCGGATGATTGTTTCGGCGTGGAACCCTGAGGATATTCCATCAATGGCTTTGCCACCTTGTCACACAATGTTTCAATTTTATGTTGTTGATGGCAAACTTAGTTGTCAGCTGTATCAACGTAGTGGGGATATTTTCCTCGGAGTTCCATTTAATATTGCTAGTTATGCTTTATTAACTTGCCTAATTGCTAAAGAAACTGGTTTAGAACCTGGTGAGTTTATTCATACACTTGGTGATGCCCATATCTATGCTAACCATGTTGAACAAGTCAAAACTCAACTGTCACGATCACCAAGACCTGCGCCAAAATTAATTATTGATAGTCAGGCCAAAAGCATTTTCGATTACGATGTAAAAGATATTCATCTGGAAGGGTACAACCCTTATCCAGCAATTAAGGCCCCAGTGGCCGTTTAAACATGGAGTTGATAAACAATGCTAGCTTTTATTTGGGCTGAATCCAAAAACGGTGTCATCGGTTCTCATAATCAACTACCTTGGCACATTCCAGACGATACAAGTTATTTTAAACAACTTACAACTAATCATCCGGTTGTGATGGGACGAAAAACTTTTGAGTCTTTCGGTGCAAAACCTTTGCCTAATCGACTAAACATTGTTTTAACCCGCCAAACCAGTTTAAAAGAGACGGATAATCTCAAAGTGTATCATTCTGTAGAAAAATTCTTGGCAGACTTTAGTTCTGACTCGCGATTAATATTTATCATTGGTGGTAAAGAGATTTACCGACAGCTTTATCCCTATGCAGAAAAATTATATCGAACTCGAATTGACGATTGCTTTGCAGGTGATACAAAAATGATTGCCATTGATTATTCCAAATGGCGTTTAGTTGAGACACTAACTGGAAGTGGTCCTAAGAAAAAACCAATTCCACACCGTTTTGAAGTTTATGAACGAAAAAATACCGCAAGGGTATCCAACGACTAATGAAAATATGAGAGTACTCTGTTATAATCAATTGATAAATATATATCTGTGTAGAAAGTGTGATTTTTAATGGCAAAAGTGAAAATTGTGACCGATTCTTCTTGTGGAGTAACCGATCAGGAAGTTCAAGATTATAACATCACCATCGTACCTTTAACGGTCATGATTGACGATACAATTTATGTCGAACGTGAAACAATCTCAAATGAAGAGTTTTTAAATAAAATGCAACATTCAAAGGCGCTCCCCAAAACCAGCCAACCACCAATTGGTAAGTTTGTCGAAACCTTTGATAAACTTGGAGAAGATGGTAGCCAAGTTATTTGTTTTGATATGCTTGAGGCCATCAGTGGAACAGTTCACGCGGCAGAACAAGCTGCCCAGCTTTCCAAGACAGATGTTACTGTAGTAGACAGTCAGACAACTGATCGAGCTTTGGCTTTTCAAGTTATTGAGGCTGCCAAATTAGCCCAGGCTGGAAAATCTCGCGATGAGATTCTTAAAGCTGCCGTTAATATTCGTGATCATACAAAATTGTATATGGGTGTCATGACACTTGATAATTTAGTTAAGGGTGGCCGCATCAGCCACATGACCGGGATGATTAGTGGTTTTTTAAATATTAGAATTGTTCTACAGGTAACTCAAGGTGAACTTAAAGTGGTTGCCAAGGGTCGTGGCATGAAAACCATTAATAAATTTTTCGATGAAGTTTATAAAAAAATGGCTAAAACTTCAAATATTAAAGCAATTGGGATTTCTCATGTAGGTGCTCTCCAAACTGTTTTGCCAATTAAGGAAAAAATTCAAGAAATGTTTCCAGACATTAAAATCCTGGTACGCGAAACAGTTCCAATTATTGCGACACATGGTGGCCCCGGGGCATTTGCTTTAATGTACTATACTGGTGATTAAAAAGTTACCAAACTTAGCGGGACAATTGGTAGTGGTGATAAGCCTACCTTTTGCCCCGCGTTTATATCTAAAGAACCTTAGTTAGGAGTCTAAAAAAGAATTTAATGAAAAAAATTACTGATTGGGTGATTATGCTAATTGTGTTTGTTGTTATTATTGCTTTAGTTGTTCTCGGGTTAAATTACTATTTTCCGACCCATTCAACGCCTGACCAATCCTCAAAAACAACTCACATTGTTCATAAAGCCACAAAAACAAAAAAGAAACACATCCGTATTACTGCTCTTGGGGATTCTCTCACTCAAGGAGTCGGGGACAGTAAAAATGAAGGTGGTTATACAAAACGTCTTCAAAAGAAAATCAAAAGTAACTATAACGTCAAAACTAAGGTTGCCAATTATGGTGTTTCTGGCGAACGTAGTGATCAAATCTTAAAACGGGTCAAACAAGATTCAAAGTTACAAAAATCTATTAAGAATTCTGACGCGATCACCATAACAGTCGGTGGAAATGATCTTTTTCAAGCCCTTCAAAAATATTCAACTGCTTCTTCAGGTGAATTTACACTTTCATTAGAAAAACTAAACATCAAGTATGCTACACACGTTCAAGACTTGTTAAAACAGGTTCGCAAATATAATTCAAATGCTCCTATTTATGTCGTTGGAATCTACAATCCATTTTTCGTGTATTTTCCAAATATCACCCAAATCAACAAAGCTATCACTAACTTTGATGAGACAACTCAAGCGGCAGTTTCACAAACTAAATCAGCTTACTTCATTTCGGTTAATAAATTACTTTCGCGAGGCCAATACCAAAGTGCTAAATCACTTAGCGAGCTCAAACAAAGTTCTACTGCAAAATCGATTGATGATATGCAAATCAGTAAAGTTGAAAAGAATCTAGAAAATACTAAAGAAAAAAATATTTATATTTCTAGTAGTGATCATTTTCACCCCAATCCAACTGGTTACGATCAAATGACTCGTCTTTTATTGCGTAGTTTGCACACGCATGATCAATGGCTTTATGAGGAATGACAAATATGAAAAATAGAACAGAATTACCTAAGAAAAAAGGACTCAATTTATGGAAATGGGCTTTTATTGCTTTACTTGCCATCGTCATCGCTTTTGGCATCTTCTTTAGGATGCGGATTGCCAACACACCCGTTCCAGACACACAAAGTCAAATCACGACGACAAAGGCAAGCTCAGTTGATGTAAAGCTTAATAAAGAACAACTAAATGCCTTGATGGCAGCTTATTTAAAACCATACCAATCGAACAAGGACTTCTCTTACCAGCTAAAAGTTAACAAACAGGTCCTTTTAATTGGCAAAGTCAAAGTACTTGGAAGTAATGTAAATTATGCATTATCGTTCACACCCAAAGTACAATCATCTGGCAACATTGTTTTAACTGCAAAACATCTTGCCGTCGGGGCATTGAGCATTTCTCCAAAATTAGTTCTGGATTACATTAATTCCAATTACAACCTTCCCAAATGGATTTCCATCAAGGATAAGGTTATTACATTAAATTTACAGAACATAAAAACAGCTAATGGTGTTTATTTCAAGGCCAAAAAACTAGATATTAAAAACGATAAATTTATTTTTTTAATTAATATTCCAAAACAATCAAACTAGAGGGTTAATTATGAGTGTAAGTAAAACGTTTTATCAGTTTTTAATGACGCAACGCAATCCGGAAAGTTACGATCCAATCTCGGAATTTGCTAATAACGCCTTTTATGATCAGGCCTTTCCAAAACAGTCGACAAATTTTGACGAACTTTCCAAATATCTGGAACTAAACGGTAATTATTTGTCTTCAATGACTATTTTTGATGAAACCTGGCAGAAATATTTAGATTCAAACGCGCACTAAGGAGATTGAAAATGGATAAGAAGCAACCAAAAACAGTTAAACGGACAACCTTAATTTGGTCTATTATTATTGCTCTGTTAGTGGGTGGTGGACTTGCCTATGGTGTGGCATATGTACAAACACGAGCCGTTATTTCTCAGGCACAGTCGACAACGGCATCAATGCAAAAAATTCAAGCCGTTTACTCAACCATTGAGGACAATTACTACAAACCAGTTAGTGCACAAAAGGTAACTAACGGTGCAATCAAAGGAATGATTTCTTCCCTTAATGATCCTTTTTCTGAATATCTAGATAAAACAGATGCGACCAGCCTAAATAATCAGATTTCATCTAGTTTTTCGGGAATCGGAGCTGAGGTTCAAAAATCTGGACAATACATTAAAATTATTTCACCAATAAAGGGAACCCCGGCAAAAAAAGCAGGATTACAACCCGGAGATCTGATTATCGCCGTTAATGACAAATCGATTGCTGGGAAGTCCGTGACTGAAGCCGTTAGTTTAATGCGTGGAAAAATTGGTACCAAAGTAACATTGACACTCAAGCGAAATAATAAAGATTTCAAGCAAACTTTAACGCGTGAGAAGATACCTGTTAACACCGTGAATTCCCGCGTAATTAACAAAAAAATTGGTTATATCCAAATTACATCAGTTTCAGAACGAACGGCATCAGAGTTAAAAACGGCCTTAAAAAACTTAGATAAAAAGGGCGTCAAATCATATGTTTTAGATGTCCGTGATAACCCAGGTGGTTTAATGGATCAAGCATTAAAAATGTCTTCAATGTTCCTTAAGAACGGAAAAGTTATCATGCGTGTCCAAGCTAAAACTGGACAACAACAAGTTTACAAAGCTGGCAAAAAATATGATGGTGGCTATAAAGTTACTAAACCAGTGGCTGTATTAATGAATGGTGGGAGCGCAAGTGCTGCTGAAATCTTTGCCGGTGCATTACATCAATCTGCAAATGCGCCACTAATTGGTACTCAATCTTATGGTAAAGGTACTGTCCAAACGGTTAGTGATTTTAAGGATAAAAGCGAAATGAAAATAACAATTGCTAAATGGCTAACTCCAAATGGTAGTTGGATTAATAAGAAGGGACTTACACCCACTTATAAAGCCGACTATCCAAAATATGCTTACTTACAATTAATAAATACTGATAAAACCTACAAAATTGAGGACGTTTCAACTCAAGTCAAAACTTTACAGAAGGAATTAAAGGCCTTAGGCTATTTCGAAGGTAAAACAAATGGCTACTTTGGTAAAACAACTCAAACGGCGGTTGAAGCTTACCAACAAAAAAACAAGCTCACCGTTACTGGTACAGCTGATTCAAAAACTATTTTGAACATTGAAACTAAAATTCAATCACAAATTGCTAAGAATGATAATGCTTTGAAAAAGGCAGAAAATGTTTTGAATAAGAAATAAAAAAGTTCATTTATGATACACATAGAAATATCGGATACAGATAAAAAGCCTTCTGCCTATGAGGGCTTTTTATATTGAAATCAGACTTAATCATAAAATAAGTTTAGTACCATTTGTAAATAAATTTTAAAAACTTTTTCTTAGAATTAAAGTGTCCATAACTGGATCAAAAATTATCCGTTAATCTCAACTAAAATAAGCATCTAATCCGCGAAAGACCAGTGCTATTGCTTCCACTTTGTGCAAATGTGAACTATACTTAGGTCGGTTAATGTAATCGCTTTCAAAAAAACGATTTGTTTGTTGATGAGGAAAAAAATTCAAGTGATTGATTATTACAAGGAGGTAATATCATGAGTAGTCGCGATACAGCAAATGTTTTATGGTTTAAGGAATTGCACCGTGAAGATGTCAACTTAGTAGGTGGAAAATCTTCGTCTTTAGGAGAAATGACTTCTGAGATGGATGTGCCAGTACCCTATGGTTTTGCAACGACCGCACGCGCATATCGATACTTTATGCACCAAACGGGCCTAAACGATAAAGTCAACACCTTGCTTGAGAGTATCAAGGACTATGAGGATTCAGATGAATTGCATTCAATTTGTGAACAAATTCGTAATCTGATCGTTTCAGCTACCATGCCAAACGATTTAGCACAGGATATCAAAACGGCTTACGCTGAATTGGCCAAACAAATGGACCAAGATGATCCCTTTGTTGCTGTTCGCTCTTCTGCAACTGCTGAGGATTTGCCAAACGCCTCATTTGCTGGCCAACAAGAATCGTACTTGAATATTAAAGGTGCCGCAGATGTTGTTAATCGGGTTCAACAATGTTATTCTTCACTTTTTACAGATCGGGCAACATATTACCGACATAAGCAACATTTTCCACATGAAAAAGTAGCTCTTTCGGCAGCCGTTCAGATGATGATTTCTTCAAAAGCATCAGGCATCATGTTTTCTGTTAACGTTGCAAACGGGGACGCATCTAAGATCGTAATTGATGCCATATTTGGGTTAGGCGAGTACATTGTTTTGGGTAAGGTAACTCCGGACCACTTTGTAATCGACAAACAATCAATGAAGATCGTCGAAAAAAATATTATTAAACAGTCCGTAGAATTGGTCCGGGTTCCTAATGGTGGAACCAAAGAACAAGCAGTCCCTGCGAAGTTACAAGAGCAACCTGCACTGACTGATAGCCAGGTAATTGAATTGGCTGGTTATGCTAAAGAAATTGAACGCCATTACGGTGGGTACATGGACATGGAATACGCTTTGGACGCAAATACAAATCGGCTATGGATTGTCCAAGCACGACCGGAAACAGTGTGGTCACAACGTAAAAAAGAAAAGAATAATGCCACAGGTGATGCCGTCGCCGATAAGAATGTGGTTGACGAGGCGGATGCAAAGATTATCGTTCGTGGCTTGCCAGCTAGTCCTGGTTTAGCAAGTGGCGTGGTTCATGTTATCGATGACCCGTCAGATATTGACAAATTCAAACAAGGGGAAGTTTTAGTAACGCTCATGACCTCGCCAGATTGGGTTCCTGCTATGAAAAAGGCAGCAGCAATTATCACTAATAACGGCGGGATGACTTGCCACGCGGCGATTGTTTCTCGCGAAATGCAGATTCCTTGTATTGTTGGAACTGAGAGTAAGAATATGGCTGCCACGGATGCACTTAAAACTGGTGATGTCGTAACCGTTGACGCTAAAAACGGGGTCGTTTATCAGGGCAAAGTGGCAGGCCTGCTCAAAAAGACCAATCAGACAACTTCTGCGGCCGGCCAAGTTGTGGCAGCTGAAACCTTTGCACCAACAGCAACTGGTGTCATGATGAATCTCGGTGATCCTGAATTAGCCGATAAGTATGCCTCACTACCAGCAGACGGGATTGGCCTAATGCGTGAGGAATTTCTTTGGACATCATATATTCATGAACACCCCCTCTATTTAATTGACCAAGGCCATCCAGAAAAAGTGGTTAACATGCTTGCAGATGGGATTGCCAAGGTTGTACGAGCAATGGCACCCCGGCCAGTTGTCCTACGACTTTCGGACTTTAAGTCGAGTGAGTATCGAAAGCTAAAGGGTGGCGAAAAGTATGAACCACACGAATCCGCAGATTTACTCGGTTGGCGAGGGGCTTCTCGCTACTATGATCCTAAGTATATTGGCGCTTTCAAGCTAGAACTAGCGGCGGTTAAAAAAGTACGAAATGAATTTGGTTTGAAGAATTTGAATGTGATGATTCCGTTTGTACGAACAGTCGAGGAAGCGCAAAAAGTAACGGACATTATGCGTAATGAGGGCTTGACCCGTAATGCAGATTTTAAAATTTATATGATGGCAGAAATTCCGTCAAACATCATTCTGGCCGATCAGTTTAATCAATTCATTGATGGTTATTCAATTGGATCAAATGACTTAACAATGCTGCTTTTAGGATGTGATCGCAACAATGATAAGGTAGCTAATCTCTTTGATGAACGCAACCTTGCCGTTAAACGCGCAATTCGGCACCTAATTGTCACCGCTCACAAAGATGGTAAGACGGTGTCAATCTGTGGTCAGACACCTTCCGAGTATCCAGAATTTACAAACTTCTTGATTCAAAGCGGTATTGATTACGTTTCGGTTAATCCTGATATGGTTAAGGAAACAAAACGTAACGTAGCTCACTTTGAACAGCGAATTATGCTTGATAAGGCAACTGGGCGTGGACTACACGACCAAACGGATTATGATTGGTAAAATCATAGTTTGTGCCTTGAATAACTGGTCAAAACAAACTTACTGAAGGTTGTTAATTTAGATTGCTACAAATATGGAATAAACACCGTTGAGAATCAATTGTTGCTAATTGATTCTCTTTTTTGGGATTTTTTTGAAAACGACGTCTCCTTATTAATAATTGACACATATAAAATACAACTATAAAATGAAGGATTGTTAACTATAAAACCTGATAGTAAAGATTTAAAGCTTTCATCTAACCAGTTTTCAGTGCCACAAGTATCGCACAAATTGGTGATACGATTAATAATATTTATTGAACCACTAAATAGGTAGCGGCTGAAAATACGTTATATAATAATTTGGGATCTTGAAAAATAGTTAGATAAAAACCATACTTGGTTTAACTGTGGAACTAGGGGGGCAAACCTGATGACAACACTAAGGCTAGTAGTTACTTTAATCGACAGAGCCCATAAAAACATTGGTTTTATAAAAGGACAACGTGTTTTAGACGATGTATGTGATCATGCACGCGACAAACTGAAATTACGATCAATTCAGTCGATCCTGGTAGCACAACGACTGATTTTGGTAATCTACCGAGCATTGGCATCAAGCCGCAGGGATGCAAGATATGACTATCGGTGCCGCACAGAACATTAAACTGGCCTACTAATCCACATACAAAAAGCGCTGGTACTTTAGTAAGTATTACGTGCAATTGTCAAAAAAGGATTTCAAGAAAGGTCAATAATTATGAGCAAAGTTCTAGTTATTACAGCACATCCAAAAACCAAACAATTTTCCAACAGTTTAACTTTAGCTAAACATTTCTTAACCGCATACCGGCAGGCAAATCCAGCCGATACGATCATTCAAAAAGATCTATCTTCACAAGTTGGGTTTCCATTTAACGAAGTTGCCCTATCAATTTATCAAAAATCACGTTCAAAACAACCATTAACTGCCGAGGAAAAAACTTTTGCTACTGGTCGTCAAGCTTGGCTCGATGAATTCGTTACCAGTGATAAGTATGTCTTTGTTAATCCTATGTTTAACTACTTTATACCAGCAGAAATGAAGTCCTATATAGATGTTCTCATGCAAGTACCGATCACTTTCCATTATTTATCAGATGGAACACCTGAGGGACTATTACATGGCAAGAAGGCCTTGCATCTACAATCAGCAGGTGGTTTTTATGCCAATGAACCGGGCCACCCTGATCTGCGTCAAATGAACATGGGTAATGCATACCTGAAAATGAATCTTGCTATCATGGGTGTGACTGATTATCAATCTTTGTTTGTGGAAGGTATGGATAACGAACCAGAAAATACGCCTAAGCTTCAACAAGCTGCATTTGCTAAAGCTGATCAATTAGGATCAACGTTTTAAATTAAAAATGTGATCGTTTTGGATAGTTATTAAAACCAGATTTCCAATTTATATATTCAAAATCGCCTAAGGTTAGCGAATAGTTGCTACTTTAGGTGCTCTTTTATACTCATAGACTTAAGTCGTACTCATCTATAAATTGGTGTTTCCCGGCCGCTACGTTTTTTAGGTTCTTTATTACATTATTCAAGCTTTTTCGATATTTGTTCTTCATTTAAAAGCGATAATGCCTGAAAAATAGGTGGAAAAGTTTAGAAAGTAAATTTTTTGATTCAAGTGCAGGAAACATTCTAATGATGCTGCCGATTAGGCAATGACAAGTACCATTCGCGACACATAGCATCAAAGTGGTATCATTAAGAAAATTCATAAAACAAGGGATTTTAAGCCTTTGCTATGAGAGGAGTTACACAATATGGCAACCATACAATGGTATCCAGGTCACATGGCCAAAGCAATTCGTGAAATTCAAGAAAAGCTACATTTAGTAGATATTGTGTTTGAACTGGTCGATGCACGCATCCCCGAATCTTCTAGGAACCCCATGATTAAAGATGTTATTCAGCAAAAACCACATCTATTAATTTTAACTAAAAGTGATTTGGCCGATCCCATTGTCACTAAACAATGGCTGGAATTTTATCAAAGTCAGGGTCAGCCCGCGATTGCTGTAGATTCACGGGCAAGAACAATCGAACGAGATGTGCAAAAACAATCTTCAGAAATTCTTGCTACTCGTTTAAAAAATCAAACCGATCGCGGCTTACAGCATCAAACCATTCGAGCAGTTTGTGTGGGAATTCCCAACGTTGGAAAATCAACGCTGTTAAACCACCTAGTTAATAAAAAAATTGCTAAAACGGCCGACCGCCCAGGGGTTACAAAAAATCAGCAGTGGTTGAAATCTAAAAATGGCTTGGCACTGCTAGATACGCCTGGAATTTTATGGCCCAAATTTGAGGATCAAATGGTAGGGCAGCGATTGGCGTTTACTGGTGCGATTAAAGAAAGCTTATTTGCAAGTGATGATGTCGCCTTAATGGGGCTCGAAATCTTCAAGAAATCATACTGGCCAATGTTAAGGGATCGATATAAACTCAGCGATGCCGATCTCAAAATTTCTACCGCTGACCTACTGTTAAAAATCACAAAGTTCTTAGGAATGGGTGATGATTATGATCGCGCAAGTAATCGAATTATGTTAGACGCGCGAAAAGGCAAACTGGGGCGCTTCACATTAGATCAAGTAGAGGAATTCAATGATGGGAAAAAGGGCAACAATTAAAGAAATTCAGTTACAATTGGCCAACGTCACTGAAACAACAGATCCCATTTTCAAACAATATCAGGCAGACCCTCGCTCAGGTGTTCAGCATCTGTTGAGTCAAAATAAAAAAAGGTTATTAAATCATCAAATCTTAGTTGATCAGTTTCAACACCGACTAACCTTGGAAAGAGCAGCCTGGCAAAAGGGATTCAATTTAGTGGCCGGAATTGATGAGGTTGGCAGAGGTTGTTTAGCAGGTCCAGTGGTAACTGCAGCCGTTATTTTGCCTCATAATTTTAATTTAATTGAGGTCAATGATTCAAAACAATTATCAAAACAAACACGGGAAAAGTTGTATCCTTTAATCCTTGAACAAGCAATTTCTGTTTCCATCGGAATGGCTGGTCCGACAACAATCGACCAACTCAATATTTTACAAGCAACCCGACAAGCTATGAAGTATGCGGTTCTTCATTTAGTAGTCCATCCTCAACAATTGTTAGTTGATGCGGTTGACATTCCGGTAAATATTCCGAAACAACGCATGTTTAAGGGTGATTCCAAAAGTGCTAGTATTGCAGCAGCTAGTATTGTAGCAAAAGTATATCGTGACCATTTAATGACCTTATACGACCAACTTTATCCAGGCTATGATTTTAGCCAGAATGTCGGTTATGGAACTGCTAAACACTTACAAGGATTAAAAACTCTAGGCGTTACACCCATTCATCGATTATCTTTTGCACCAGTTAATCGGTACGTATAAATTTAATTTATTTGCGTATCTTCCTTTGAGGTGAAAAATATGCAAATAAAAGAATTTCTATTAAAATTACACTTGTGTAAGGGGATTGGTTGTCATGGAGAAACCAAATTCTGGAAATGGTGGCAACACAATTATCCTAAGGAACAAACCTGTGTCTTAAAACCAGATCAATTGATCAAATTTGTGAGTACTCAAAATCGAAAGCAGTTTCTAGCAGATTTCAGTTCGGAAAAGCTGCGAATAAATGTCACTCGGCATTGGCACCAAACAAAAATTCTTGCTATTTGTGACCCTGAGTATCCGATTCAATTAAAAGAAAGTTATTTGCCGCCAATTATTCTTTTTTACGAGGGAGAATTGGCGTTTTTACGTTTACCCTTATTAGGTATGGTCGGAGCACGACTGGCAAATCAATACGGCGAATCAAGTCTAACCGCTTTAATGCCGACCGTCGTTACTCAAAACATCGCCGTTATTAGTGGACTAGCCGCTGGTATTGATACAATGGCGCACAAATCAACGTTACGTCGCGGAGGGTATACAATTGGTGTAATCGGCACTGGTTTAAATCGCTATTATCCCAAACAAAATGAAGCATTGCAGAAATATATGGCCATTCATCAATTGATTTTAAGTGAATATCCTTTAGATGCTGGACCTCAACGCTATCATTTTGTTGAACGAAATCGAATCATTGCTGGTCTTTGCGAAACCCTCTGTGTGGTTCAGGCCAAACAACATAGTGGTAGCTTGATTACGGCAAATTTAGCCCTCCAGAATAATCGGAATGTCATTGCAATTCCCGGGAGAATTGACGATATTCTTTCCGTTGGCTGTAATGAATTAATTGCAGCCGGTGCAAAACCGGTCCTCAATTCCCAACATATAATAGAAGAAGTTAGTGTAAGGTTTTCCTAGATGGT
>NZ_JQBD01000050.1 GCF_001437255.1 Pediococcus damnosus
CCAGATACTTCGTCAGATTAGCCACTAAATACTCAAATTCTTCATCAGTGATATAAGCACAATCGGTGCGGGGATAGCTAAGGAACTTGGCTTCGTATAAACTCTGAATGGCCGCCAAAGTCTGGCTGGCACTGGCATGATACCGTTTATTCATGGCACTTTGCAGACTAGATAGCGAGAATAGTTGGGGACTAGCACGCTTTTTAGCCTGTTTTTGGACGTCCTTGATTAAACCGCCCTGTGAGCCTTTCTGAACGTGTTTAGCTTGCATGAATGTCATCAGCCCTGTTTCGTCTTTAAATCGCTGATAGGGGTCTAATTTTGCGACGAATTTTTGCTGATTGGCTAAAATTTCAGCATTTAGTTCAAAATAGGGTTCCGGCTTAAAGTTTTTGATTGCCTGGTCTCTTTGATAGACCATATACAAGGTTGGCGTCTGCACGCGACCAATTGAGTACACCCCACGCACCCCATTTTTCCTCAACAATAAAGTATATAAGGGACTACCATTCATACCGATCAACCAATCACTAATTTGCCGGGTTTGAGCTTCTTTATAAGCCAAATAGTCTTTGTGCCAATCACCAAGATTTTTAAAGCCGGTAATAATGGCGTCTTTTTCCAAGCTATTCAACCATAGCCGTTTAATGGTCTTCTTTTTAACGTCAATCTGGGCTTGGCTCATGATTGACCAGGCAATATTGGAGCCTTCCCGACCACTATCGGTGGCCACAATAATGGTATCGGCCTTCGTTAACAGGTCTTTGACGACCTTGAATTGATCTTTTTTACTAGCTGACACCACAAACTTGTATTTATCGGGAAAAATCGGTAAATTAGATAGGGCCCATTGCTGATATTTCTGATCATATTTATCCGGTGTGGCCAGTTCAACTAAATGTCCGAGACCATATGTCACAAGCGTATTTTCGGGCAAAACAGGGTCACTAACCATATAGTAACCCTGTTTTTTTGTGCTCTTTTGAAAGGCTTGGACGTATGAACGGGCTTGACTGGGTTTTTCAGCTAAGATAACAGTGGTCATGTTCGTTCACTCCTTGTGATTAAGTTTCTGTTCTAATTCTTCTTTGCCTTGGTTCGCACTATCCAACCAGGCTTGTTTTCTAAGTGCTTGCATGTCTTCTTGTTTGACCTGCTCATAAGCCTGTTGACGTTCCTTTAAGCAATCTTTGTAAGCTTTATGTTCACTTTTAGCTCCGCTTCTTAGAATCATGACTAGGCCACTGCCACCCACTAGCAAAACGATTACTTCAAGCCACAGGTAAGCTAAAACTTCATATAGAACTAGCAAACCTCCCATAACGATGACGAACCATTCTAGTGATCGATACAGATAGTAGAAGATCAAGTGGTCAAGTGGATTTCCTTTAAAAACATTGACATGCGAATCAACTCGCCACTTCGTTTTTATTTTTTCTCGCCACTTCATTTAAGTAACCCCCCTTTGGCCTAATGCTTCATTCTATTTTTTAACATTCTCATAGCCCCTGCCAAACCGCTTTTGGTAGCACCAGTTGAACTCCAAAAATCTTCGATAGCCTTTGGTGTGTGCAATACCAGCCACCCCATACCAATGGATAAAGCAAAGGCACCAATTCCATTACTACCCCAATGAGTAACCCCCCAAACACATAGGGTCATGGATAACACTTGTGAGAGCATAGAAGCGTTTAGGTAAATTAACTTCTTCCACCACGTGCCACTATAATCCCACGTCTCGGTTGCGATACTGATGGCCGCAAACGGGATTGTTAGATAGAACCAGGCTATATCAGCCATAAAGATACACATTTTGAAGAAGAAGAACACGGTCACTATCGCAAAGAATCCTAATAATATCAGTGACATAACCGATCCTATCGCCAATGTTCCACCAATATTTTTTGAACCGGTAATCATTGAAGCTGTGTACTTACTATTCATTGAAAACATAAATTTACCGAGTGGAAACACGATTGCTTTCAGTAAAAATCCTTGTAAAAAGACCATGACCGGAATTGCGGCGGCTGATTTAAGACTGTCCATCACAATATTGGCCCAAGTAACATCGGTACTTTCATCGGCCTCTTTTAGCAAAGTTCCAATTATTCTTCCTAGGACAACCACGACTACTAAGGACGTCGCAAAAGTAAGAAAGATTGCATACCATTGGTCTAGGACAGATTCATGTTGACCGATTTGATCAAAAATAGCTCTGCACCATGAGGTTATACCATTCATTGCCCCACTAAAAACTCCTTTAAGCCATTCATTAATTGCACCCGAAATTTTATCACCTAAGAAGCTTGCTAAAACTGGGTGGAAGTAAAAACTTTTCATATTTTAACTCCCCTTTCCTATTCATTAGCCAAATAAGTTGTTATCGTCGTCCTCTTTTGGCTCCTCTGTTTGACTATCTTTATTTGAAACCCTCTCTAAGTCGCTGTCTAGGTTGTCCTGCTGTTGCTCCTCCTCTGTTTGAGACATCTTGTTTGCGGCTTTTTTTTGAGCAGTCTCCTTTAATTTTGCTTTCCATTTCTCTACTCTTTGATGAAAGTTGGTTTCTTGGCTGGCTTCTGGTTGGCCTTGATACTCATTCTGTGACAAGTTAACCAAATGATCAGCCCCTGGAAATAGTTTAAATTGGAACGCTTTTGTAGCTTTGACTGGTCGCGCATTGCTAAAGATTAATAAGCTCTGATCTTCGGGCATACGCATAATTTCATCGGGTGTCATGAGTGAACGGCTCGTATAGCTATAACTATCGCTCTTGCTGTGGCTTTCTTCCTTGCTATGACTGGTACTTTCACTACCGGTTTCCACTTTTACGGTCGATTTACCTAACAAATCACTAAAGTATTTCGCAGTCACATCATTAGCGGCATTCAAGCAAATTTTAACGGCATGATTACCTAAGATACTTTCGGCTTTATCCTTGCCATACAAAGCTTGGAGCTGGGTTAAGGTCTGACAAATGGTCGTCACGCCAATACCGTACCCCCGACAGGTAGCTAAAAATTCTTCATATTTTGGGAATTTTCCTAAGTTGACAAATTCATCAAGGATAAAGTCGACTTGGTGGGGCAATTTAGCGTGATTATCAGCCGCTAATTTGTATAATTCATCAAATAATTGTGAGAAAAACAGATTGATGAAGCTTTCATAAGTGTTATCCATGACGGGGATAATCACGTACAGCACAACTTTGGCGTTGCCAATCTCTTTTAAATCAAAATCTGAAAAGCTGGTAAAATCGGCCACTTCTTTGTCGACGAACTTAGAAATGGTCGCCAACAGGCTTTCAATAATGCTGGCTTTCATTTCCCCTTTGGCCTTTTTGAAACCTAACTCATAAGCGCGTCTCGCTGGATCAGTCATGGTTAGATCAAGAAATAAGGTGTCTAATGGACTATCTGCACCTTTTTCCTCGGCTTCGACATCATTTTCTTGTAAGACTTGCGTTACGCCCGCCAAATTTCGTTGCTCTGGTGGCCGGTGGTTCATGACAAACAGGATTAGTGCCTTCAAAAGTTGCCGTTGGGTACTAAACCACACATCTTTTTTGCCCTCGGCATTTTCACTCTGAACGATCTTTGTTGCCACGGTTTCGGCTTGAATATCGCGCTGAATATAATCAAAGGGATTGTAGCGGTCACTGTGCGCCATGTTCGCAAAGTTGACGACATGTACTTGATAACCCTGGGCTAGTTTGACACCGGCCGTCTTTTCGTATAATTCACCTTTCGGGTCGGTTACGACAATGCTGTTCTCCGTTTCGTTAAACAAGTTGGTAATGACGACTGACTGGGTCTTATACGATCCTGGGCCCCCAACCACAAAGATATTCCGGTTTGGTTTGGTGCTGTTATTCTGGTAAACAATCCGTTTATCCACGATCCCTAAAATTGTCCCATTCATGTTAATCTGCCCCCTTCACTGACTTTTCTCGATCCACTAATGATTTGAGAATTTCGGCCTTGGTACTCTTGTTAAATGCTGTGGTGAGGTCTTTGGCATTGATACTAAAGTAATGGTCACTCAATTCTTTTAGATTACCCCAAGTCGCGCTCCCGTGGGTTTCAGTGTCTGCGGTTTCCCACGCTTTGTGCTTGCTATTGCGCTTCAAAGCAAAATAGATGGTGTATAGGACCACGGCGACACTGACAATAATTAGTACTGGGTTCTTTTGGCCCAAATACAAGTTGTAATAGTGCCAAGGGTGTAAGGCTAATTGTTTTAATACGGTTGGCATATGATCTGCAAATGCCAACTTATAGCGGGACAAGGCCATGACAGAGCCAGCTAAAATCTCCGCTAAATACAAGCCAATGATTAGCGTTAGTAGGTACGGCCAACTGGCTTTAACGCTGTTTAATAATTTGTCTTTCATCTAATCACCCACTATCTGTTTAATTCTTTGTTGGTTGGTGCCGGTGTACCGTTGCTTACCATGGATCAAGGTTGGTACTGACGTTAATTGATATTTTTGAATGTAATGCCGATTCTGCGGTTGATTCATGTTAATCAAGACGATGTTGTGACTGATTACGTTATGCCAATAAATCTGGTGGAAAATAGCTTGGCAATCCGGGCAATCATCACGGTAAAAGAACAGAACTTTATCAGAATGCTTAGCCAGCGTCACAACTGTTTTCTCTTTCTCAACATGGTTCACATAGCTATGACCTGCAAAGCCTAATACTGCAAGTATCACCACGATCACCGCTAGGGCTTTGCTTACTTTTTTAATCAAGGTCACTCGCTTTAAAACTGTTCCCAAGATTCTGTACATCAGTGATTCGATCCGTGGTGGTATCGAAAGTCACTTGATAAAGTACCGTCGCCTTTTGCCAGTCGTTGTCGCCACTCTTACTTTCGTAACTGACAACGGCCAAGCCTTTCATATTTTGCCCCTGCTTACTTTGCGTATACAGGTTCAGTTGATTTAACTTAGCTGAAACACTATTGCTATCACCATACGTGCCCTTATTTGAAAAGTATTGCTGATATAGCTTGTCGGAAATCAAGTCTTTCACGCCATCTTTACGCTGTCCGTAGGTCTTGGGCTTAAAGTTGTTCATGACCTTAAAGAACTTGGTGACTACCGTATTAAAGCTTAGTTCAGCCTGACTTTTGTCTTTATTATTTTGGTAGGTCTTATAACTGTCAATTTGGGTGCTCAATAACTGCTTTTGTTGGTTGGTTTTAGTCAATTGCTGGTTAACTTGTCGCTTCTGTTTTTGTAAACGACTAATCTGCTGTTGCGCCTGCTTAACTTGGCTATGTTGATAGGCATTCGCCCCTAATGACATGATTAAGATCAAACTACCAATCGCAATACTTAAAACCATGCTCCGCTTCATTTGTTGGTTCCTCCTTACTTCTTGATTGGCCGGGCTAACGTTACATCGCTACCACTTAGTAAGCTATAAAAGGCGGTGCCAAAGGTGCTTTCGTTAACCTTGTCGCCGACACCACCTTGCTCAATGATCTTGGTGGCTTTACCTTGCCATTTGCCTAGCAGAATGGCGGTATGCCCGTTGTTGCCGGCCCCGGCGCCTTGATTAACAATCACAATATCGCCAGCTTTCGCGTCATTTTCACTGATTTGTTTCAAGTATTGATGGCTACCTTTGGCGTCACTAGCCATCGTGCCGGTAAACCAGCCCATATTGGCCGGTACCTTGTAACCAGCTTTATTAAGCGCTAACCAGACAAAGCCCGAACAATCTGTTCCACCAGTTTTGCTGGGATTCTTTAAATCACTGCCTAAATCGGGGCTGGGGTGGGTTTGAACATAGTAGAAATCGCCTTTCATACTTTCTGCGTTTTTAACGATACTACCGCCGGAATATCTCGGGTCACTATCACAGCCTAGTTCGGTCAGATTGCCGGAACTCGCATTGTCTAACGTATTACCGGCCACGGGATCACTTGCACCCAACACGGAATACCAATGATCGGCATAACCATATCTTTGGCTTAAATACCATTGTTCCGGGTTCTTACTCATACCCTCGTAATCCATTAACCAGGATTTGGTCGCTTTATGCACGTCCGTATATTTAAAAATCTGCTTGTTTGACGCATAGTAACTACTGTTCAATTCTTGATCGAGATAGTCCAACTGAACCCCGAGATTGGTCGCTGATTTGTTTTCTTTATGGGCTAAATCTTCCAGTTTATCTTTTCGACCACCTAACCACTGGGCTAAGCCCGTGGCCCCGGAACTGGAATTAACGGACTTGGGATCAAGGCGACTTTCTAGTTGTAAGACCCCCAAGATACCGGCGGCCGCTTGTGGGGTGGCACCATACTTTTGTTTCCAGTGTGCATAGATGTTTTTGGCATTTTCCGTCATGCTCTTACTATCTAATTGCGTTTCTGTGGTCGTTGAATTATCACAACTGTTTTCTTGCAATTGACCTGTTACTGCCGCAATTAACAAGATGATTAGCAGAAGGGCGCCACCCACAATATAAGCAATCAATTTCCACTTCTTTTTCTTATATTCAAATGACAATACCTGCATTTAATCACCCACTTTGTGCTTGGCCTGATCGACTTGTTTTTGCGCTGCTGATTGGTCACTCTGCGCGTTCTTTAAGTCCGACTTAGCCGAATCCACCTTCTTATCTTTATCCTTATCTTTACTGCCATCAATCTTGTTGGCGTCATCTAACTTCTTTTGGGCGTCACTAACTTCGTTCTTAGCGGCATTGAGGCTTAATAGCGCTTTGAGATACTTGGCTTTAGGGCTGTTCACCCCAGCTAATTTGGTTTGGACGGTCTGGGCGTCTTGCGTATCGTTATGGGCTAGGAAGGCTTGTCCCATTCTCAATAAAACATCAGCGTTCGTCGTAAAGGATAATTGGTTATTGAGCGTATTGGTATCGTAGTTAACGATGGCTTTTTCAAGTTTCAACTGGTCTTTTTGCTTGCTTGTCGCCTTAGTTGGCAATTCCCACTTGGCAACCTTCCCGCTATCCTTGTTGGCATAAGCCGTGTTGACAACCTTATTCAACTGGCTTGGGTCAACCTTTAAAGCTTGCTGGTACTGACCATGCTTTAAAAAGACATTGACTTGCTTAGTTGCAGGATAGCCGGCTCGTTGCATATCTTTTTGTGCTTCTGACCACTTATGATCATTTAAAGCGGTCTGAATTTGACCGCTATATTTTAATCGCGTGACTTGGGCTTGGTTCTGGTTAGCTAAGCTTTGATACTTTCTTTCGTCACTTTTATGGACTAAGCCGACGGCCAAAACGGCCACAATCGCCACTCCGGCCACGCTCAACCATAAACGTTGTTTGGTTTTCTGCTGGGCCGTTTCAACTGCCTGCCATTCGTGATAGCTCACAAAGTCCTCAATGCCGTTAACCACTTCCGTTAACTCATTTAACGACGTAGCTTTAGCTACTTGTTGTAAATAGTCGTCCGGGTGTTTGGCTAGGGCTTCTTTAGGATTGCTTAGTAGCCGTTCATAGGGCGTCCCCGTCAAACAAAATAGAATCAGCGCTTTGTATTTAGCTAAATTGCTGTGCTTGTCATCATAGGGCATGAGTTCATTGGCCCGGTAGGCGTACCAAACATGTTGCATGGGGTAATACCAGAGGTTAGCTGGGTTCAACGCAATGTGATACTGGCTATCAGCAACCACCTTTTGCGCCATAATTTCCTTGGCAATCGCTGACCGGATTGCCTTATTTTCATGTGGCAAGGACTTCAAAGATTTTACCCGATCGGGTAAAGCATAGGTAAGTACAACTCTTTCATCTTGTTCCACGATATTTAGCAGCCGTAAAAAGTTTGGGGTTTCTTTTTTCAGCTCATTTAATTCACTAATATTGTCATAACGAAATTGGCTACGATCAAGCTCAAGGGTGAGTTTATCTTTTATCCGTTTAAACGTCCCAACTTCGATATTTAATAGTTCTAAGTCTTTACTCATTTAAAGTTCCCCCTTTCTCTTCTGTGGTTGTTAAGGTATCAATCTCACTTGGTGTCAATACAACTCTCTTTTGATAATCCGGTTGTTCGGCTGTCTCACGATTGTATTTTTCTTGGTAAGCTTCTGGGTCGATTAGTCGCAATTCTTCTTCGGTCAATTCAACTTTCATAAAGGCTCGTTGACTGCCATAAATCATCAGGGCTTCACCTTGCCGGCGGCGCTCCAATAATTTCTTTTCTTTATCCGAGAACGTCATTCTCAACTTAGTAATCACATCATCAACGCCTTTACCGTCTAACCCGAAAAAGATTTTCGTGTAGGAGTTACCGATAATAGCTTCACCTATGTTTTGACCGGTATCAGTCGTTCCTTCGATCACATCTTGAATTTGCTGTGTTCCGGCGATCGCCCCGGCATTGTACTTTCTAAACCGCTTGTATGCTTGGTGGAAAAAGGTGGCGGCCGCTTTGTGCAAAGTCAAAAAGTGAAATTCATCGACAAACAATTTCTTGCGGCTATGCCGATCTTTGGTGATTTCGTCCCACAAATACTGGAAGGTATTCAAGTAGGCCGCTGATTGGACTTCCTGTTCACTTTGTAGGGGTTTTAGATCAAAAGAAATGATCTTTCCCTTTAGGTTGACGTTGGTGTGGCCGTCAAATAGGCTGTTAGAACCATGGGTATAACTACCTAAGATGTAGTAGAAGTCTTTAACCCGACTGAACTTGTCTGCGTCCTTATCAGCCAGTTTTTCCAACTCGTCATAAACATTGGATAAGGTCGGCCACTGATCGTCTTTAATCTCTTTTAAGCGGCTATATTTCAAAACGCCACTGTTGACGTAAGCTTGTTTAACGACATCATCAAGGATTGCCAGCTCAACTTGGGTAATCCCGGTTTTAAGGACTTCAAAGAATCCCTTTAATCGCTGGATTTTATCTTTAACTAGTAAATCAAGGTTCGTGACCGACTCATCGGCGCTTAGGATTTCTTCGGAGAAAATTTGGAGCGGGTTAATTTTGTACTTCGCATTAGAAGTTAAGTGCAAGACTGCCCCACCCAGGGCTTCAACAATCTTGGTATATTCGTTTTCTGGATCAATAATGTAGATTTGATAGTCTTGAATGGCGTAGCGTAGGATTTTCTGAATCATATAGGTGGTCTTGCCGACCCCCGAGGTCCCGATAATCACTTGATTTTGATTTAGGGTCTTGTTGCGATCCAACATATCTACGGCAATTAAGCTGTTGGTATCTTTGTTAACCCCTTCAATATCGCTTCTAGGCTTCAAGTCCAAAATCTCCGCGTCATCAAAGGGAAACATGCTGCTGGCGACTTCGGTATTACTCTCTTTATAGGTGTAATCCCCCATGAGGTTCTCGTTAATTGGCATGGTTGACCAAAATGCTTGAAAAGTCGCTTTAACGGGCACCAAGGGCTTCATCTGTAGCTTAATCAAGGTGTTCTTGACGTTCTCGGTTAAGTCGTCTAGTTCTGCTAAACTGTTGGCCCGCAGATAAATCAGCATATGTTGGTACACAAATGTGGTAGAATTATCAAGGTATTTATCTAGCTGCATGTTGGCTGAATCAATATAATTTTGCAGAATCTTCTTTTTATACGGGTCGAACGTATTCAGCTTCTGCGCTTCCTTGTTTTGAATTGTCTTCTTGTAATAGGTAATCATTGAATTGTTACTGGCGCTGTCGATATACTGCACTATATCGATAACGCCTTTTTTGCGCTTTAATTCTGATAGCCAGTTGCCATACACCCGTTTTGGATAATCAGCAATTGCTAACACCCGAATAAAATTCTCACCCGACTGGACGTAGGTGGGGTACTGTTCCCAGCTAAACGGGAATAGTGAATGCAAGCTATCGCGATCAATCAGCTTGGTAAAGTCTTCAACCTCCGGTTTTTGTTTATTAACCGCTGGTTCACTATTTTGCTGACTTTCTTTCTTGGTTGGCATGAACAAATCAATGACCTTATCACCAAAATTCATTTTGTTTCCCCCTATCCATTAAAATTGATTAAGTTCTTTAAAATCTCTTGGACTTCTTGACTAGTCAACACTTTGGCCGTCACATCAAAGTCCGTTAACGCATTTTCAATGTCTCGTTTAACCTGTTCGATCTTTTCGTCTAAATGAGTGACGGCTAAGGTTAAGCTTTTAACGCTCTTGTCTTTAATCGGTACCTTAACGATTAGCAGATGTTGCTTAGTTGTCATGTTTTTGGATTCCTGGACTTTAGTAAAGTGGTCCAAATAACTGGCTATGAGTTGGATTTTGAACTGTTGCTCCGGGTGGTCTTTTTGTAAGGCGAGATACCGCCGTTTGAGACCATTGAGATAAGCCGTCATATTGACGGGAATCGTCGGTTCTAAGAACTGTAAGGTGTCATCAACCCCTTCACCTAAGGTACTCATGAGAAACGCGCCATAGTCCTCAAAAACGTCCTGTTGTTCGGTTTCATTAAGTAGATCAAGGTTGATCCCACTAACTTCCAAAATGCCAACGAGATTACCCGTTTTGGTAACTTCATAATTACCGTACATACCTACGACCAAGCTCATATCATCAATGGTTTGTTTACCGCCGTTGATCTTCGGTGGTTGGTAATCCCAATCGAGCTTCACTGATTTATTGGCGGTTTTGCTCTTCTTCAAACGCATTTAGTTCACCTCGCTTCTTCGGTTTCAAATAAAACAGTTTCTGACCATTGGCATAGCGGCGTTTCAACTTAAAGTTATCCCGCACTTTAATATTCTTCCGCGCCGCAACTGGCCTAATTGTTAAAATAGCCATGACAATCGTCATGGCTAAGACAACAATCACTATTTTTATCAGGACTAAGATCAGACCATAGGGTGGGATCGCAATAAAAATTAAGCCCACTAGTCCTGCCAGCGCCGCATAGCCAAAATCCTTCAAGGTGTAGTCTTTCCAGATCCCGTAATCTTTATCTACGTTCTCTGGGAAGATAAATTCTTTTCCTTTCTTCATTTGGCAGGCTCCTTTTTAAATTAAGTGAATAGGCTGTAAACCCAAGGTAATAGCCAGATAATCGCTGCCGCTAAGGCCACTAAACCAGCCACCCGACCAACCGCGTGATAAACTTCTGATTTCTCTCGCGGATCGTCTGCGTCAGGCATTCTTTTGATAATAATAAATAGCGCGACACAAATCCCAACTAAAACGACCAAACCAGTTAAAATACCTTGAATCGTCTTACCAGCGCTGGTTAGCTTGCTTTTAACTTCGCCACCGTCCGCCGCCAAAACAACCTGGGCGTTCATTAAGCCCAAATAAATCGCAGTAGCTCCAGTAGTTGCTAGCGCTTTCATTTTTCTGTATTTTGACATGTTATTCCTCCTTCCTATCGTCTTCTGATGTTCGTAATTGAATTTGTTCTGCCTGCGTTTCTTCTGGCTCACGCTGATAGAACTTGTTCAATTGTTCCTCGGCAATTTGCTGGCTTGGTAATGGATCGGTGGCTAATTTGACGCGGCCGTTTTCACTCGTGGCTAAGTAATACTCTTTTTCTGACTGGCCTAATTCTTGGGTCTCTAAGACATGCAAATTATGTTCGTAACGGTCTAAGGCGTTATCAACTTCTAAGCCATAGAAACCTAAGAAGCCTTCCAGGAAACTCTCACCAAAAAAGGTCATTTCATTTTTAATTTGCTTATATTGATGAGTTGGCTTATCACTAACTAGCTTTTCAGTTTTTTTGGCGTTCTTGCTGTCTTGATGACGATTAAACCAACTACTGATTTTTAATGGGTCGGTCTTAATCTGACGCTTAACGGTATTTTTGATTAATGCTTTCCGGACTTCGTCAATTGGTTTACCTTCCTGTTTCAATCGGTCTTGTAACTTGTCTTGATCCGCCAATTCTTGTTCGTCTTTAACCACGATAGCTTTCTGGCCATTATGAATTAGCTTGCCATTAATGCCCTGCCAGCTTTCTACTTTCATTGGATCACCTCCTTTAAATCAATCGGGATAATTGTTCTCTGGACGTTCCCCTAACCCGCCCTGTAAAATGGACTATTAGGAGGGTGGCACCTAAAAGTCTAAGTTTTAGGTGTTGATCCCCGTTAGCAACTCTACTGCTGACGAGGACGCCCTCTTTTTTTATGCGATCTCTGATCCATTCAATTCCTTGTGCTGATATTAGTTTGCTTTTGCCACCCTCCAAAATCATATTTTCGGGTACTTCGCCCTTATGACGGCGTAGCCATAAACTTACATAAGAACGACTGCGGCCTAACTTTTGGCTAGCTTGACCAAGGTTATACCATTCTTCTTTTGCCACATCTTTTACCCCCCTTTCTTTAATCTATGGCTCTATTATATCACTAAATGTACTCATTGTGTACATTTATTTTTACATTTTGATTACAAGTGCATACCCCCATCTTCATGCCGGTTCCGGGTTTGGTGTTGCCGTTGCTTTTTCGTCATTGCCCACTCGGTCTCTTTTAAGCCACGTAATTGCTTTTGCCGTTGGTAATCTTCATCACGAGCATATAGAACAGTCATGATCGCATCACTAAAGGCCGTCTTTAAGTAATAGTCTGGACTAACTGGCTTATAATTTAGCGGTTGATAATGCCCCATATCTGCTTTTCTGTACTGGTCGTCCTTGGCTTGTTGCCCTTTTAACTGCTTTTGGATTTTCTCGATCTGACTGTTCTTAATCGTCGGATCGGCTTTGCATTCGCCAAAAAAGAGTTGTTTAGTGCCATCATGCTTTAAAACCCGTTGTAGGTGATGATTTTCTAACTGATCTAAGCTGAGCTGTCCCGATAAATAAGCTAGTCCTTGTTGATGTTCTTGGGGACTGAACACCTGTGGTGGATTTGCTTGCCACTGTTCAATTGTTTCAGCCTGACATGGCTTTAAAGCAGGATCATAGTACATCACGGCTGTATAGGCTTGTTCCTGTTTAGTCATTGGTAATTCATCTAAATTGCCTTTGGGAAAGGCCCTTTTCAATACTTCATGGTATTGCATTTGAATAACTTGCTTAACAGCCATGATTGTTCGCAAATCTTTGACTGCGCGAGTAATCTTTTGCTGTTCGATTGGTGAATATTTCTCTAGTAACCCTTGATCGACGTGTTCTAGACTTTCTAAGTTATCGTCATGAATCATCAGCGTATATTTAAGCTCGATTTTGACTTCCTTTTCTTGTTGCATTAATAACTTAAAACCAACGTATGGCCGCTTAGTAAAGGTCAATAATTGTTGGGTCAACAAATCATCACGAATGTTCATTAAACGTTCGTTTAATTCACTACCCTTGAAAACTGTATGTTCGCTATCGGTTTCCTTAATTAATTCCCGTCGTTCAGCCGCGGTTGTCTGTTCAAAATCAAGCTCTGGATAAAGTTTTTTCGTAGTGCGATCAACCACTTTATTTAAGAGTTCATCTGCTTTTTTGAGTGAGCTTTCTTGTTGGTTAATTGTCAATAATTGTTTAGTCACATCTTCACCAACCGCATGTTTAATTAAGGTACTGTTTTTCCAATTAAATAGCATGCGCCGCTTATCATCTAAGTTCTCCAAACTGATATAAGTTTTCAGTTCATGGCTTAGCTCTTTAACTACCCGTTTTTCATTAAACGAGAAGTGTTTACTTAGGCTATCTAAATGACCTCTATTGATTGCTTTTTCTTGGTTGTTTTTATAACTGGCTTTGGCCTTGCGATAGTCCTTAACTTGTTGATTAAATTCTTTTCTTTCATGCCGCTTACTATTGATTCCCTCATGTTGAGTTGGAACTTCATCTATTCCTTGATTTTCAAAGGATTTTTCGCTGATCCGATCGGGAATATTTTTTTGCTCTAAAACTTGATTGACACTAACCGCCCAATTGTGCCGCCATTCAGTTATTTTTTCTTTTTTATCCCAATCAACCAACCAAATTTTTCGGTTTCTTACATTCCCTGCAGGGGTCTTAGTTTTATTACCATGACTATCTAAAATGTATTCGGTTTTTGTTTTCTGTCCCCAAGTACCATCGGGGTTAAATGGGCGATTGGTTAA
>NZ_JQBD01000051.1 GCF_001437255.1 Pediococcus damnosus
CCACCAATACGATTTGACAGAGACCCAAAATTTAATGTACAAAAAAGCCACAAATTCTTAAAAATAAGAATTTGTGGCTTTTTATTTATGCACCCAAGAAGATTCGAACTTCCACCGGGAAAACTCCCGACAAGATCCTTAATCTTGCGCGTCTGCCAATTCCGCCATGGGTGCAACAAAACTATTACCTAAACTATATTAGCAAAAATCGGTAATAGTTACAACCTTTTTTCTCAAAATCACCTGCGTAAGGTTTGAATTAACCGCAGTGGGCCACCACATTTACCACATCGATACTTTTTTAAATTAATATGCCGCTTGCGATGATACAGTAACCCACAACTTTGACACTGATACACCAATTGCATCTTACTGCGTGAACTTATTTGGACCGCCGGCGCAAACCGAGACCCATGCACCTGTGCTAACAAGTGTTTAAAATCGGCATCCCGATGTTGATACCCTTGATGAGTTAAATGCAAGTGATAGTGGCACAATTCGTGTTTCACAATTCCCACCAATGTAGGCATGTCATGTTCAGATAACATTCGCGGATTAATATCAATATCATGTGTCTGTAGTTGATAGCGACCACCAGTTGTTCTTAACCGCTGATTGAAAAAAGCATGATGTTTAAATTGTCTGTGAAAATCCGTTAGTGAAATTTTCTCGACTAATTTTTGCAATTCAGTATCCGTCATTGATTTGCTTATTCGTTTGGATCAAGCATTGTAAGTTGGATTCGGTGCCGATCTAAATCAACACTTTCCACCCAAACTGTCACAACATCCCCAACCGAAACAGCTTCACCTGGATTCTTAACGAATTTCTTCGTTAATTTTGACACATGGACTAAACCATCTTGCTTCACACCAATATCTACAAAGGCGCCAAAATCGACCACATTTCGGACCGTCCCCTGAAGTTTCATATTCACTTTCAAATCTTCTAAAGTTAACACATCGCTGCGAAGTAACGGTGTTGGCATGCCATCCCGTAAATCACGACCTGGCTTTTTTAAACCATCAATAATATCTTCTAAAGTTTCTTGTCCAACGTCTAATTCTTGAGCAGTTTGAGCCACATTCAAACGATCTAATGCTTGAACAGCCTCATCTGTACCGATTTGATCTAACTTCAAGCCAACTTTACCAAGCAATTTTTTTGCGACTTTATAGCTTTCCGGATGAATGTCCGTATTGTCTAAGCCGTTTTTACCCTGCACAATTCGCAAGAATCCCACTGACTGCTCATAAGCTTTCGGTCCTAAACGGGGTACCTTTTTTAACTGATTCCGCGCCTCATAACTACCATTGTCATCTCGCCATGTCACAATATTTTGAGCAGTGGTTTTGGTTAAACCAGAAATATGCTCTAATAGTTGCGGACTGGCAGTGTTCAAGTTCACACCAACCTGGTTAACGGCTGTTTCAATCACTGTATCCAACTGATTGGTTAATTCCTTTTGTGGGACATCATGCTGGTACTGCCCCACACCCACTGCCTTAGGATCAATTTTAATTAATTCCGCAAGCGGATCTTGTAAACGACGCCCAATACTGATGGCACTCCGCTCTTCAACATGTAATTCTGGAAAAGCATCTCGAGCTGCCTTACTAGCAGAATATACAGATGCACCGGCTTCGTTAACAATCACATAATAAATTTTACGCGGAATCTCTTTCAAAACTTGCGCAACAAATTCTTCAGATTCTCGGCTAGCTGTCCCGTTACCAATGGCGATCATCTCAACTTGATAGTCTTCCAAAAATTGTTTAAATTCACCGGCAGCCGCCTGTCGTTTAGCTGCAGAAGCTGGCTTATGAGGATAAATAACTTTTTTAGCTAAGAATTTTCCGTTTGGATCCATAATCGCGAGTTTGCAGCCAGTTCGATAGGCTGGATCAAAACCTAATACAACTTTTCCTTTAATTGGTGCTTGCATCAATAAATGGTATAAATTTTCACCAAATACATTAATGGCCTGCGTGTTGGCCTCTTCACTAAGCTCATTGCGCAATTCACGTTCAATTGCGGGACCTATAAATCGTTTATAGGAATCCTCATAAGCCGCCTGTAAATACTTTACCGCGGGGCCTTCATGACTCCCAATAATTCGGAAATGAAGATAGCGCATAATGGGATCTTCATCCACATTAATTTGTGCCTTTAGAACTCCTTCTTTTTCACCGCGGTTAATTGCTAGAACTCGGTGAGACACCATATTTTCAATGGATTCATCAAAATCATAATAAAGTTGATACACACCCTGTTCGTCTTTTTCTTTTCCTTTAGGTTTAACTTGTGAACTGAAACGCCCTTTTTTATGCGTATAATTTCGAATCCAATCCCGAAATCCAGCACTATCCCCAAAAGCTTCTGCCAAAATTTCATGGGCGCCGGCAAAAACATCATCCACAGTTGCAACTTTTTTATCTGCATTAATAAATTCGCTGGCTTTTTGTTCCAAGCCAGTTTGTGGAAAAGTTAACAACCAAAAAGCGAAGGGTTCTAATCCCTGTTCTTTAGCGATTGTAGCTTTTGTTCGCCGTTTTTGTTTGTAAGGCAAATAAAGATCTTCAACCGTCTGAATTTTATCAGCAGCCTTAATCTGTTTTTCCAAAGCAGGTGTTAACTTATCTTGCTCGCCGATTATTTTTAAAACCTCATCACGGCGTTTTTCCAAAGTTTCTGCTCGTTTATAGCTACTTTGAATTTCACGGATCTGTACTTCATCCAGACTACCGGTTCGTTCCTTACGATAACGCGCAATAAAAGGAACAGTATCCCCTTCATCAAGTAATCCTAAAGCTGCATGAATTTGTTTAGGACGCACATCTGTAAGTTGCTTTTCAATAATCTTTACAATTCTATCTTCCAAAAAATTTCCACTCCAAACTAAAACTTTGAATTATTTCGTCATTGTCAAATACACACAGGCTTAAGTATAGCATGAAGTGTGCAAGTGAACGAAATGAATATTGTTTATACGTATGTGTCAAATTTTAGCCGAATTTAGTAGATCAAGCCTCTAATTAGATTTTATTTACGCTTTTTGGCTAACTTTGGTTCCGTTCCGGCGCTGATGTGGGGCCGTGTGGGTCGCTTGCGAGCTAACTTCTATCCTCAGGCCAGAAGTGGATCTCTCCAGCTCCCATGTCTCTGAGCGATAAATCGCCAAGTGACATCGACACACTCTTTCATCAACGCCTCCACTACACCTATTTACTTCCAGACTGCTTTTTAAAAAAATTTAAAAGTAGTATTCCGAGTCCTTTTTGTAATTTTAACCTGTAAATTTTATATATTTTGGCAGTTGGTTTTATAATAATGGGCTCAGCAGTGAAATTTTTGTTAATGCTTTAGCATTTATAAAAAGGCCAGTCTTTAAGATGTCTTTTGGCTTAAAGCTGTGTCCACTATTACGCATAAAGGTTGGTTTTCGTACCAAAAACCCACAATGTTTCATACGTTGTCGATTCTTGTGGCAAAAAAGCGCCGCAAAAACTCGCACTGCGTTCCAGCCTGATTGTTATAAAACCAACTGCCAAAATTTACTCGATTAAAAAACAAAAGAGACTCAAAGAACAAATTGCGTCTTCAAATCTCTCAATAAATATTTTGGTTAGATTCTAACCCACCATCATGTGCATGATCCGATCAAAGCCCTTTGAAACAGCTTCCATATCTTTATCTTGTGCTTGTTCAGCTTGAGCAAACATCGTTGAATCAAGACTTCGATTCTTCTCATCAATACTTTCTAACATTTTTTCACAATCAGCTGCATAGGTTTGATAAGCGGAAACAAATTGTTTGTGACGTCCCAAAACTTGAACGGGTGGTTTCGCATTCTTTAAAGTTTGGACATTTTTTTGATATAAATCTACCGCTTCTTTAAAGTTACTAACAATTTCATGCAGGTCTCGTTCACCCAAAGAATCTATTCCCTTTAAAGCCTGGGTCTTCTTCAGGTTTTGAAAATGAGGATCGACCTGTTTACCCATTTCATCAGTCTTATCCATGACATTTCCAATCAGGTTCACGTAACCTTGTGGATTTACTTTTCGCATTCTAATTTCTCTCCAATCTTAACGATGAGCACGGCGCTGGAACCATTTGACGATTTCAACAATCACCACAATTGATACTGACGCTCCAACTACGATTGCCCATTGATATAAGTCTAAATGAGTAACATGGAAAATATCATTTAAACCTGGTACAACAATTGTAACTGCCAACAATATAAACGATAACACAATTGCCCAATTAAAGAATTTATTTTTCAATGTTGTCGCACTAAAAATTGAACCATGAATTGATTTTGAGTTAAACGCATGGAATAACTGGATTAATCCAAGGGTTGCAAACGCCATAGTTAAAGCATCTGCATGTGCTAATGCGGATGAGGCATGCACTGGATGCAAAATTGCAAGTGCATACACGCCTAACGTAATAATTCCTTCCAAAAGTCCTTGATAGATCACGTTACTTGCGACTCCACCAGACAAGAAGTTACTCTGTCGGCCCCGTGGCTTTTGTTTCATAACATCTTTTTCAGAAGGTTCCAAGCCCAATGCAATTGCTGGTAACGTATCGGTCACCAGGTTAATCCATAAGATATGCACTGGCGCTAAGATTTGCCAACCCATCATCGTCATAACAAACAGGGTCAAAACTTCTCCCAAGTTTGCTGATAGTAAATATTGAATGGCTTTTTGAATATTAGCAAAGACTTTTCGACCTTCTTCAACCGCCACCACGATGGTTGAAAAGTTATCATCAGCTAAAATCATATCACTAGCACCCTTAGAAACTTCAGTCCCAGTGATTCCCATCGCAATTCCAATATCGGCTTGTTTCAATGATGGCGCATCGTTCACACCATCGCCAGTCATCGCCACAACTTTACCTTGTTTTTGCCAAGCATTTACAATTCGAACTTTATGTTCAGGAGCCACCCGCGCATAAACTGAATATTGTTTTACTTTTTTGGCAAAGGTTTTGTCATCCATTGTGTCCAATTCTGATCCCGAAATAACGGCATCATCTTGACCCTCTTTGATAATTCCCAATCGTTTCGCAATTGCTGACGCTGTATCGCGATGATCTCCCGTAATCATTAAAGGACGAATTCCAGCTTGTTTAGCTTCTTCAACCGCTTGGGCAACCTCAGGACGTTCAGGATCAATCATCCCGATTAAACCGGCAAAAATCAAATCTTGTTCAACCACTTCAGATTTTAAAGTATCGGGAATTTCATCAACAATTTGGTAGGCAAATCCAAGCACTCGAATCGCCTGGGTTGCAAGTTCATGATTAGTATCCAGAATTAGTTTGCGCTCTTTTTCGTCCATTGATTTGATTTCTTTTCCAGATTCAAACAACGTGGTGCGCTGCAATAACTCATCTGGTGCACCCTTGACGGTTTGGAGATAACGACCATCTGCTAACTTATTATAGGTAGACATTAATTTTCGTTCGGAATCGAACGGTACTTCAGCCACCCGTTCTTCAGATTGGACTAATTTATCAACATCTTCGTGCTTGTCCAAATTAAATTGAATCAAAGCCGTTTCCGTTGGATCACCAATCAGGCCATCCTCGGTCTGTTTTGTATCATTATTTAAAACCATCAACTCAAACAAATGATTATAAGGATAATCCTTAATTTGCAGGTCACGAGCATCATGCAATTTATTATTCACGAAAACTTTTTCAACGGTCATCTTGTTCTGCGTCAACGTTCCCGTTTTATCAGAAGCAATAATTTCGGTACCGCCCAACGTTTCAACGGCAGGAAGCTTACGAATAATCGCATGCCGTTTGGCCATTCGTTGTGTTCCTAATGCTAATGTAATGGTCACAATTGCGGGTAAACCTTCTGGAATTGCAGCAACAGCCAGAGAAATAGCGGTTAGCAACATATTAATGACTGTTTCTTCTCCCCGAACCATTCCGACAATAAACACAATAACGGCAACCACCAAAATCAATCCCGTAAGCACTTTACTTAATTGATTTAAATTGGCCTGCAAAGGTGTTGTATTTTCCTCAGCATTATTAATCATGTCAGCAATTTCACCAACTTGAGTATGCATCCCTGTTTCAACTACAACACCACTACCACGTCCGTATGTGACATTACTATTCATAAATGCCATATTAGTTTGATCGCCAATCGGTAGTTTTTCATCGGTCAAAACGGCGGTTGTCTTTTCGACAGGAGCTGATTCACCGGTCAAAGCTGATTCTTCCATTTTTAAGCCAGCAGATTCGATCAAACGTAAATCCGCAGGAATAATATCACCAGCTTCTAGTAAGACGATATCACCTGGTACCACATCTTCACTTTTAATAGTTTCGACTTTGCCGTTTCGTTTAACATGCGCTTGTGGTGCCGATAACTCTTTCAACGCGTCAATGGCCTGCTCCGCTCTGGCTTCTTGGAAAACCCCAAAGATTGCATTCAAGACAACCACCAATAAAATAATAATGGCATCAACGCCCTCACCCACGAACACTGAAACAAGTGCGGCGGCGAGTAAAACAATAATCATTAAGTTTTTAAACTGCGCAATAAATTTTTGCAGCAAGTTCGTATTCTTCTTGGCCTCTAATTGGTTTTTCCCGTGCTTCTCTAAGCTTTCTTGAACCTGAGACTCACTTAAACCATCTTGAGAACTGTTTAACGTTTTTAAAACGTCTGCTACCTGCTGATTATAATAATTGCGCTTTGTATCCTTCATTTGTTGCCTCCTTATATTTTCGACATGCCCGAATCTTTAAAAAAAGACCCGTGCATGCCCACACTAAAATGTGAACATCCACGAGTCTCACTTTTTCAGACAACACCAGATTTACTCTTGCTGATGATGTTGCCGCAGAAATAACTGCTAGTTACTCCCTCATGATTTGTTGTTAATTTATTATAACTATAAGTAAAGATAATAGCAAGGAATTTTCACATTTAAATTTTCATTGATTTTGAAAAACTAAAGAATTCCATATAGCTTAACTGGTTTAGCTAAAATTTGTCATACACTGTATACGGCAAATGACGTTTATGGGCTGTCTTTTGGTACCAGTTTTCAATTTTTTCGGCAGCCTTATCGTCAATATCATGACCTTCGAGATAATTATCAATATCATCGTAAGTCACACCCAAGGCAACCTCATCAGGTAATGCCGGGCGGTTATCTTCAAGATCAGCCGTTGGAACTTTTTCATAAAGATGTTTAGGGGCTCCCAATGCTGCTAACAATGCCTTGCCTTGCCGTTTATCCAAACGCCAGATTGGGGTTACATCGGCACCACCATCACCAAACTTTGTATAAAAACCAGTAATTGCTTCGGCGGCATGATCCGTACCAACTACAATTCCGTGGTTAGCACCCGCAATCCCGTACTGAGCAATCATACGCTCGCGAGCTTTAATATTTCCCTTATTAAAATCACTAATCTTTAACTTGTTGGCTTCAAGAGCAGCCACCATGGCATCAGCAGCCTCTTTGATATCAACCCGTTTAACCTGATCAGCTTGCATAAACTCAATGGCTTCCATCGCATCTGATTCATCTGCTTGCACGCCATAAGGCAAACGGACTGCAATAAATTGGTAATCATCTTTACCAGTTTCCGCACGTATCTCTGTAATTGCCATCTGCGCTAACTTTCCGGCTAACGTGGAATCCTGCCCACCAGAAATACCTAACACTAAACTTTTAATAAACGTATTTTTCTTTAAATAAGCCTTCAAAAAATCGACACTTCGACGAATTTCAACTTCGGGATCAATTTCTGGTTGGACCTTTAGACTCTTAATAATTTCTTGCTGTAACTCGCGCATTCCTGATCATCCCTGTTCATTAATTTTTGACGAATTAACATATTCTCGAACACCTTTAATGCTAGCCATTTTATGATCGTAGCACTTCTGCGATAAATCAACCGGATAGTCCTGAGGATTTAAATCACGTTTATATTCATCCCAGAGTGAATCCAACATATCACGAGAATAAGCCTTAATATCTTTTAACTCTGGCAACTGATAAACCAGTTTGCCATCCCTAAAAATCTCGTGTAACAATGGCCGAGCAGTAAAATCGCTGACCGTCTTATTAATATATGTGTAGTTAGGATGGAACATATAAATTGAATCTTGTTCCTGAGGCTTTTCGTCCCACAGTGTGACATAATCACCCTCTGATTTGCCATCACCATTTTTAGAAATCCGCCATACCTGCTTTTTACCAGGTGTAGAAACTTTTTCGACATTATTAGACAACTTAATGGTATCCACCATCTTACCATCCTCGCCCTCAATCGAAACCATTTTATAAACGGCTCCTAAAGCAGGCTGATCATAAGCTGTGATGAGTTTTGTCCCCACACCCCATACATCAATTTTGGCGCCCTGCATCTTCAAGTTTTGAATTGTTTTTTCATCCAGATCATTTGATGCATAAACTTTAGCATTGGGGAAGCCAGCTTCATCCAATTGTTCACGCACACGTTTTGAAAGGTAGGCCATATCACCACTATCAATTCGGACTCCCAAGAAATTATTCTTGTCGCCACGTTCTTTAGCAACCCGAATTGCATTTGGCACGCCACTCTTCAATGTATCGTAAGTATCAACTAAGAAAACACAATCATGATGCGTTTCAGCATAAGCCTTAAAAGCATCGTAATCGTTTCGGTAATATTGCACAAGCGCATGGGCATGGGTTCCACTGATGGGAATCCCAAATATTTTCCCCGCCCGCACGTTACTGGTGGCATCAAACCCACCAATATAAGCCGCCCGGGTTCCCCAAATGGCTGCACTCATTTCCTGAGCACGGCGTGTTCCAAACTCAAGCAAGTCATCACTGCCAACGACAGATTTAATCCGCGAAGCTTTGGTCGCAATCAGTGTTTGATAGTTCACCACATTTAAAATGGCCGTTTCAACTAATTGACAATCAGCTAGAGGACCTTCAACTTGCATGATTGGTTCACCGTTAAAAACTAAATCGCCTTCAACAGCCGAACGAATGGTTCCTTTAAACTTAAAGTCTTTTAAATAAGCCAAGAAATCATCTGGATAGTGTTCTGATTCTTTTAAATAGGCTAAATCAGATTCGGTAAAATGGAGTTTTTGAATATACTTCACTACTCGTTCCAAACCAGCAAAAATCGCATAGCCGTTATGAAATGGCATGTCTCGGAAGAAAACCTCAAAAACGGCATTCTTATTATGAATTCCTTGTTCCCAATAAGTTTGAATCATGTTGATCTGATAGGCATCCGTATGTAACGTTAAACTGTCATCCGGATATTTTTTAGTCATGACGAGTGTACTCCTCAGTAATTTAATGTTTTAATTATATTAACAACGTTGCACCTATTTTATCATTTTTTCTTAAGTGCGTCATTTTCAATACCTGAAAGGATCAATTTTATTATGAATAAGCCATTTTCAAGTATCGACATTTTGGGAATTCCTTTTGCAAACGCCACTCGTAATCAATTCTTAGATCAGCTACAGGGCCGAATTGAGCACCATCAAAATACATTCGTGGTCACGGCTAATCCTGAAATTGTGATGTATGCAAGAAAGGACCCAGCGTATCGAAAACTTATTTTAACTGCTGATTTCATTTCACCAGATGGCATTGGCATCGTGAAAGCTTCTCAAACGCTAAAAACACCTTTGCCAGAGCGTGTAACTGGTTATGATATTTTTACACACCTTTTAAACTGGGCCAACCAGAATAAAAAAAGTGTTTATTTTGTGGGAGCAAAACCACAAGTTATCAAACAACTGAAACTAAAATTAGCGCAAGATTTTCCGAATTTGCAACTTACTGGAGCTCATGACGGCTATTTTAAGTCCGATACCGAGATTGTGAATGTAATTGAAAAACAACAACCTGATATTGTTTTTGTAGCCACTGGTTTCCCTAATCAGGAAAAATTCATTGCCCACAATCGGCATTTAACCAAGGGACTATGGATGGGTGTTGGTGGCAGCTTTGATGTCTTTGTCGGTGCCGTTAAACGGGCGCCTAAATGGTGGCAGGTCCACCACTTAGAATGGTTTTATCGCTTGATAACCGATCCCCGTCGGCTAAAACGTCAGTTAATCATCCCTCAGTTCATGTGGAAAATTCATCAATTAAAAAAATAAAAAAAACCATGATCAGTTTGTTCACTTCTGAAAAATCAGAATAACAAATCGATCATGGCTTTTTATTTTAATTAACGATTTAAATAGAATTCAAACCGTTCCCCAACGTACTGAGTCCGCACGTACTCAAACGGCTTTCCGTCCTGCAAATAAGAAACTTGACGTAGCCGCAAGATGGCATCTCCCCGTTTTACTGAGAGGTATTCCGAAATTTTTTCCGAAGCCAACATTGCCGATACCGTCTGCGTTGCTTTGCCAGGAACTAAGCCAGCTTTTTTCTCTAAGGTTTCATAAAGTGAACTGGTAACTTCAGCTTTACTGAAATCTTTGACTAATTTTTCTGGCACCGTAGCTGTTTCAAAACAAATCGGTAAACCATCCGCATACCGAATTCGTTCCATTCGCAACACCAACTCACCATCGCCTAGCTCCAACTTTTCGCTTTCGCTCATAGAAGGTTGGCTTGCATGGTATGAAATCGTTTTGCTGGAGGGCTTTTTCCCTTGGGCAATCATAAGGTCCGTAAAACTAGTGACTCCAGACATTTTTTCTTGCACTTTTTGGTTAGCAACAAATGTCCCGGATCCCACCCGGCGCTCCAGAATTCCTTCATCCACTAACGTTTGAATGGCCTGACGAAGAGTCATCCGGCTTACACCAAACTGATCAGCAAGATCCCGCTCGGCTGGAATTCGATCACCAATGGCCCATTTTCCGGCTTCAATTGACTGCTTGATTTCATTATGAATTTGAATATAAATGGGTGATCCCATGTTTCCACCTCCTATAAACGAGCTAAAAGTTTTGAATAGCTACAAATTAAGAATTACTTTTCTGTGTTTGAGAACTCACGGCCGTAACTGTAAGTTGCTAATTTATTAAGATTATCATCAAATAAGTTTAAGTCAGCATCTTTGCCCACTTCAAGGGTTCCCTTGCTGTCTAAACCAAATTCAGTAGCTTGGTTTACAGAGCTCATTTGAACTGCTTCTTCGATTCCACAACCCATGAACTTCATGGCATTCTTGAAAGCATCTGTATACTCTAGAACAGATCCAGCCAAAGTGCCATCTGCTAAACGGGCTTGCTTGTCTTTAACATAAACTTTTTGACCACCAAGTTCGCTTTCGCCTTCTGGCATTCCTTTTGAACGCATCGAATCTGTAACTAACTCAATGCGTTCTGGTCCTTTGACTTCGTATGCTAAACGCAACATATCAGGGACAATATGGAAACCATCGCAAATTAATTCTGCATAAATATTGTCTTCCAACATAACATGGCCGGTAACACCTGGCTCACGATGCTTCCATTCACGCTGAGCATTGTATAAATGAGTACCATGACTAACTTTACTATTTAATAAGTCGGCCCGTTTGGCATTACTATGACCTACAGAGGGGACGATGCCATGTGCTAAACAATAAGATTCAAATTCATCAGCACCCTTGTCTTCAGGCGCCATCGTAATTAATTTAACTAAACCATTAGAAGATTTGTTCCATTGTTCCAGTAATTTAATATCAGGATCTTTAATGTATTGTTCTGGTTGAACACCTTTGATGACCGGATTGACAGCAGCTGCTTTAGCTACCCCCTTCATCGCATGATCAATATTCTCATTTGATTGGGTCATGGTTGTACAGAAGTAAGTGGTAATCCCTTCTGTGCGGGTCATTTTGGTAACCATTTCGTTAATTTGGTCTGCATCGCCGTCCATGGCATCAAAGCCATAACCACCGTGACTATGAACATCAATAAATCCTGGTGTCACAATAGTTTCAGCAGCAAAATGAATGTCATCATCTGGCAAAGGACGAAACTCACTCATTGGTCCTACTGCTTCAATTTGTTTGTTAAAACGAATGAAACCATCGTTAATCTTTTCTAAACCGGTATAAATCGTAGCGTGTTTCAATACAGTACTCATTAGTTAAAAATCCCCCTCAGTTTTATTTAAGTTCATTATAATCGGTATAGACCACAACTGCAAGTGAAAACTTTAACTTCACGGGGATTCTCCATGTTTTGTGCTGACTTTTATAGTTTTTTATAAATGGTTGAACGTACAAAATCGCACCCAATTGCTTGATACAAAAACGTTCATGGTAACAAAATTAGATTAAAATGCCGTCTCCCAGCAAATCCGGCCCGAAACTTAGTGCGAGTTCCAGGCCAAGTGAGCAGGAGAACGACAATTAACCTAATTTTGGTGGACTAATTCGTTTAATATCAGTAACTGAAGTCACTTTTATGCTTTTAACCCAAATAAAGATATTTTTGCGTTTTAAAGTAACCTAACTACTTGTATTAGAGTGCACACCAAGGTATATACTCTAGGCAAGTTTAAAAATGGAGGTTTAATTATGAGTAAAGTTATTGTAATCACAGGTGCTTCAAGTGGCATCGGACAGGCAACCGCAGAATTATTAGCCCGACAAGGAAACAAAATGGTGTTAGGCGCCCGTAGAGAGAGTCGCTTGCAAGAAATCGTAAAAAAAATTAAGGACGCTAACGGTGAAGCGACTTACGCAGTCACAGATGTCACTGATTTAGCAAGTGTAAAGAAACTCGCCCAAACCGCAATGGACCAATACGGTAAGATTGCTGTTTGGATGAATAACGCCGGTGTAATGCCCCAATCGACTTTCATTGAAGGTCGCGTTGAAGATTGGAATCGGATGATTGATGTTAATTTGCGCGGTGTTTTAAACGGAATTGCCGCAGCTTTACCAATAATGCGCAAACAGGCATCTGGTCACTTTATAAATACCTCTTCGGTTGCTGGCCATGCAACTCATCCAGGTGGCGGGGTTTACAGCGCCACAAAGGCTGGTGTCTTAATGATTAGTGAAGCGTTGCGCCAAGAAGAAGCGCAAGCACAAAGCAACGTACGGGTAACTGTCGTTTCACCCGGAGCAATCAATACAGAATTAGTTAACAGTATTACCGATCCAAATGTGAAAAAGGGAACTGCTCAGTATTACGATCAAGTTGCTATTAGTCCCGATCAGATTGCCAAGTCAATTGCGTTTGCCATCAACGCGCCAGAATCGGCAAGCATTAATGAAATCGTGATTCGGCCAAGCAAACAAGCCTAATGAAAAATATGATTGGTATTAAACAAGCAAGTAAGCTGTCGGAAACTTCTCCGGATACAATTCGTTATTACGAAAAAGTCGGAATTATTGCCCCCATCAAACGTGATAAAAATGGCTTTCGACAATTTTCAGAACGTGATATTCGGCGAATTAAGTTTATGCGTCACATGCGCACAGCGGGCTTAAATATTTCTTCATTGTTAGAATACGCTAATTTAATTCAGCAAGGAGATCAAACTAAGGACGAGCGTGTCACATTTCTAAAAGAACAGCGTGATCAATTACAAAAACAGCTCACAATTACACAATCTGCAATTGACCAGTTGAACTACAAAATCGATCACTATGATGAACATATGAGTGATGCAAAACACTTAATTTAAATCACCATGAAATTTCAGCTAATCACTTAGAAATCCATGTTTATTACTGACAATAATTATGCATAGTAAAACCCCCTCGTATTATATATTTTGAAACTTTGT
>NZ_JQBD01000052.1 GCF_001437255.1 Pediococcus damnosus
TCCACCAATACGATTTGACAGAGACCCGCTTAAATCCCGCTATATCAACAATGCGTCAGGGGGGAATCGAACCCCCATCATGAGGACCGAAATCTCATGTGCTATCCATTACACTACCGACGCCTATAGTGTAATTCTAATGAAGTTACGCGCAAATTTCAACCTTAACTTTTAAGCAGCAATCTAAATTTAAATAATTCATACCTAAATTTGATCGTTTAATACGCGGTCAATCATATCCAAAACACCACTATGATTATTATCAAGTGGCGTCACCAGCGAGGTTGCCGCCTTAGCTTCTGGTGATGCATTTTTCATCGCATAGCCATATTTGGCATGTTTCAACATTTCGGCATCATTTTGATTATCTCCGAACGTCATTGTTTCAGCCATCGAAACGTTCCAAATCCGCTGTAATTGTACTAAACCATAAGCTTTGGTCACATGAGGCTTAATAATATCTATGCCACTATAGCCGCTCATCACTTCCGTCAATTGATTGCCAAATTCAGTAGTTAGTACATTATACTTATCACGAATATCGGCTAAATCCGGCCAATTAACATCCACTTTGTAAATTTCATCAGTCACTGTTGAGAAATCCGAAGCATGTGTTAAATTTTCGTAAAAATAACCGGTCCGCCCCCAAACTTCATTTTGAGGTGTGACATTCGTATGCGCAGCCTTTTCCCCAGATAAAATAATAACAGCGTTGGCAAGGATTGGTTGCTCATCGACACTGGTCACAACTTTCTGCCAAAGTTCTGGTTCAATTGGACTGGAATCAAGCATTTTGCCTTTTTCCACAATCAGAGCACCATCTTCTGCTACATAAGTGAGATCACCATTAATGCCGGTCATTACCTTTGTACAGTGTAAATACTGGTTGCCACTAGCTACGACAAAATGGATGCCCCGGCGATTCATTTCATCAAGTTGGTTTTGAAAACGAGTTCGATCAAATTCATGCTGATCATCTAAAAATGTGCCGTCAATGTCACTTGCAATTAGTTTAATACTCATTTGAAACTCCTTAAAATTAGCGTTGATTTATAACTTTGCTGATTTCTTGTTGTAAATAAATAAACATGTTGTTTGCATTCTTTCGAAAATCTTCCTCAAACGAAGCTCCCTGTGATTTAACGGAACCAATTGGCTTTTCGGGGGTTTCATAAATAGTGATCTTGTCATTATCTAACGTACAAGAGTCATAGTGGCCCTCTAATTGTTCATCTAATATTGCCTGCGCGTTGTCTTGAATTGCGTCGAAAACAACTTGTTTTTCATTACTTTTATGTCCCAATTCTTCTAATTGAGCAATTTTTACTTTAACTTCTGTCATGTCTTGTGGAATTTGAATCATATCGTCACACGTCCTTTTTAAATAGAGTAACTAAAGATTGAAAGTACAAAATCACATTCAATTGCTTGATACAAAAACGTTCATGGTAACAAAATCAGATTAAAATACCGTCTTTCAGCAAATCTGGGCCGGAACGTAGTGGGCACGACTTAGAGCCGAAATACCCGTCTCTAAGCTCGGCCTTTATCTAAACGAAAACCGTTAAGATAAATGACACTACTGGGCCCATTTGCTTCCAGACTGAATCAGGTATTAAAACTAATTATATTTAGCACAAAAGTTGTCATGGAAAAGGTCATCAAGCTATCTAAAGACAACGACTTCCTCAGTTAGGAGGCGGTTTGGCCTCAGGGGTGAAATTTATCTTAGCGATTTTCGCTTAGATAAAGGTCGAGTTTGAAGACAAGTGATCTACTTGGCTTCAAATCGTGCCCACCCCGTTCCAGGCCAAGGGAGCTGTAGAACGGTAATTAACCTAATTTTTGTGGATTAAACCGTTTAATATCAGTAACTGAAGTCATTTTTGTACTTTCAACCTTTAGTAGAGCAACAAAAAATACCAGTAACCAAAGTTTTAGTCACACTCCAGTCACTAGTACATTCTATCATTGAAAACCCTAACTTCCCAATAATGTTAATCGTTATTCCAGAATCGTTTTACCGGTATAAAGTTCGTAATATTCGCCCTTTTCTTGCATCAAGGACTCATGATTACCCGCTTCAATAATTCGGCCATCTTCAATTACCAGAATTTCATCTGAATTATGAATTGTCGACAAACGATGAGCAATCACAAACGTGGTCCGCCCCTTCATTAAATTATCCATCCCTGACTGAACCAAAGCTTCCGTTCGGGTATCAATACTTGAAGTAGCCTCATCCATAATCATGGTTGGCGGATCCGCAATGGCTGCCCGTGCAATCGATAATAGTTGACGCTGTCCTTGTGACAGGTCAGATCCAGAACCATCAATCACCGTGTCGTAACCTTTTGGCAAGTTGCGGATAAAACTGTCAGCATTAGCTAATTTAGCAGCCTCCACAGCTTCTTCATCCGTTGCGTTTAAACGGCCGTAACGAATGTTATCGCGAATCGAAGCCGTAAATAGGTTCGTATCCTGCAAAACAATTCCCATGGATAATCGTAAACTTGCTTTTTGAATATTTTGAATATCGATGCCATCATAAAGAATCTGGCCACTCGAAATATCATAAAATCGATTTAGCATATTTGTGATAGTCGTCTTACCGGCCCCGGTTGCTCCAACAAAAGCCATTTTTTCTCCAGGTTTTGCATCTAAGGAAATGTGATGCAAAACTGTCTTCTTACCATCATAGCTAAAACTAACATCCTTAAACTCAATGTGCCCTTTAACTGGCGTTAGTTTGACATTGCCATCTTTTTCAGGAGTTTTCCATGCCCACTTATCGGTCCGTTCACTGGTTTCCGTCAACTCATGTTGTTCATTTTCAGTAACATAGACAAGGGTTGTATCTCCGGAATCTTGTTCCACTGGTTCGTCAAACAACTGGAACATGCGTTGCGCACCGGCAAGGCCCATAATAATTGAGTTCAATTGCATTGTAATTTGCGCAATCGGTTGACTAAAAGAACGACTCAACTGTACGAAAGCAGCAATTTCACCTAATGTAATGGGAGTTATGTGATTGACGGCAAAATAGCCACCAACCACAGCAATCAAGACATACAAAATGTTGCCGACATTTCCCATAATTGGGAATAGCATTGTTGATAATCCATTGGCCATACTAGCATCCTGCCGTAAGGCTTCGTTTCGCTTATCAAAGCCGGCCTTAGCCTGATCCTCATGAGAGAATACTTTAATAACCTTTTGGCCATTCAACATTTCTTCAATATAACCATCAATATTTCCTAATGCTTTTTGTTGCATTCGAAAATAATAACTACTTTTGGAACTCAATTTCCGCACAATAAAAATACTCAACGCAAAAACGATCAAACTAATTATCGTTAATGTTGGGCTCAGCGTGATCATCGCCGTCAAAGTAAAGACCACATTAAAAAGCGCATTAATAAACATGGGAAAACTCTGTTCAACCATTTGTCGTAAGGTATCTACATCATTTGTGTACCGACTCATGACATCGCCATAATCGTTTGAATCAAAATAACTTAACGGCAATTGTTGCATATGGGTAAACATTTCATCCCGAATCCGTTTTTGTAACTTTTGGCCCGTCATAATCATCAGTTGCGAATATAACAACGTCCCAATCACACCTAAGAGATAAATTGCTCCCATTAAAATAATCATATGCAGTAATGGCGTGAAGTTCGGATGGGCAACTTTCATCAAGGGCGTAATATAGTCATCAATCAAACGTTGAATAAACAGTGTCCCAACGACTGATGCTCCGGCCGAAACAATGACAGAGAAGAACGCAATAAATAACGCAAAGTGACTTTTTTGCATAATGTATTTTAATAACCGCCATAAAATCTGCCAAGCTGAACCATCTAACTTAGCTCTTCCAGCAACTCTAGTTCTTTGCATGCGTTTCTCCTCCTTTGATTTGAGAATTATAAATATCTTGATAAAGGTCGTCTGAATTCATTAGTTCATCATGCGTACCGACTGCTTCAATCTTACCTTGATCGATAACCACAATTCGATCCGCACCCTGAACAGATGAAATTCGTTGTGCAATAATCAGTTTGGTCATCTCTGGTAATTCTTCACGAAAGGCCGTTTGAATCAAGCTATCCGTATGGGTATCAACCGCACTCGTTGAATCATCAAGGATTAGAATCTTCGGATTTTTCAAAAGTGCTCGGGCAATCGTCAACCGTTGCTTTTGACCGCCAGAAACATTACTCCCACCCTGTTCAATATAGGTGTCATAGCCATCTGGCAAGCTATTAATGAAATCATCCGCCTGGGCCAGTTTAGCTGCCTGAACTAATTGTTCATCTGTCGCTTGCTCGTCACCCCAACGTAAGTTGTCCGCAATGCTTCCGGAAAACAGGACATTTTGCTGAAGCACCATTGAAACATTATCCCGTAAGGTTCGGATATCATAATCACGCACATCCTGATCACCAACCTTCACGGATCCATGACTGACATCATAGAGGCGTGGAATGAGTTGAACCAAACTACTTTTGCCACTCCCAGTTTCCCCAATAATTCCAATGGTTTCACCAGGCTTGATGTGCAAATTAATATCCTCTAGACGTGTTACCCCATCGTCCGCATACGCAAAATCCACATGATCAAAATCGATTTCACCAGTTTTTACATCGGTTAACGGATTTTTAGGATTCGTTAACGTACTCTTATAGGTCAAAACTTCGTCAATTCGTTGCGCTGAAGCTAATGAAATGGTCATTTGGTTGAAGACATTAGATAAAATATTCAAACTCATTAAAACTGACATCGCATAGGCAAGCAAACTTACTAATTGGCCGGTCTGCATCGTGCCCCCAACAATTCGTTTGGCGCCAAACCATGCCAAAAATAGCAAAGTTCCATACATCACAAACTGCATAATTGGACTGTTTAACTGGAGAATTCGTTCTGCTTTACTAAAGACTTCGTAAATACTAGATGATGCTTTTTCAGCCTTTTTATCTTCCAGTTCAGCCCGGTTATACGTTTTAACTACCCGAATACCTCGCAAATTCTCGCGAACAACGCGATTTAATCCGTCATAGCGTTGGTAAACCTTTTTGAAAAGTGGCCGGCCAATTGCAATAATTACCGTCAATCCAATTGCCATCAGGGGTACAGAAACAACGAAGACCATTGCCATCTGGGCATCCACTGTGAAAGCCATTGTGATCGAAAAAATCAGCATTAGTGGCGCTCTAGCCGCGGCTCGAATCAGCATTTGAAATGCCTGTTGAATATTCATGATATCCGTCGTGAGCCGCACCACAATACTAGAAGTGGAAAAATGATCCACATCTTCAAAAGAAAAATCTTGAATATGATGATATAAATCATGCCGTAAGTTCTTGGCAAAACCGGCACTAGCTTTACTAGAATACCAACTCGCCCCAGCACCACCTGCCAAAGAAATAAAGGTTCCGATCAGCATAAACACGCCTAATTTTTCAATATAGGCTAAATTGCCTGGAATAATCCCTTTATCAATCATTTTTGACATTAGATATGGAATAAAAGTTTCAATAAAAGTTTCGATTGCAACCAAGATTGGTGAAATCAAAGCATACTTTTTATATTCTCTAACTGAATGGCCAATTCGTTTCAGCATTATTTGTCACTTCCTATTTTTTTATCTTTTAAGTTTCTTGTCATCTGTTGTGTAACCTTCTGCCAAGTCGCAATCTCATCTTCGGATACACCTTGGAGCATTCTGGCTTCAAAATCGATTGTGCCTTGAACCACACTTTTTTGAAACGCCATTGCTTTTGGTGTCAGCACGATTAATTTCAACCGCGCATCATCTGCGACCGATTCTCGCGTGATATAGCCATTATCTTCCAGCTTTTGGAGCAAACTGGTTACCGATGAACGGCGGATTCCAAAGTGCTCTTCAATATCACGTTGATAAATTTTCTGTTTTCCGGCCCGCATCAACAAAAAGTGCAGTACGCCTCCCTGTTTACCGGTAATATCATCGTCTAAAAAGCTTTCATTAAATTTACGCGTAGAACAATTCGCCAAAACATGAATTTGGCGATTGATCCCAAGATGTTTTTCCATAAGTAACCTCTATTAACCTCTGTTTTATTATTGTTAGAATTCTAACAATATACGTTACCACTTTCAAAAAGTGCATGCAAATGATTTAGATTTTTGGGTAAAAAAATAAACAGTCTCCTCTCCAAATTCGGTTTTTCCTCTCGAATTGAATGAGTAACTGTTTATATACGTTTCAGTTGAGCCTATAATATTTCCTTTAGATCTAATAAATCATCAATCTGATACGTTGGGCTCACTGATGAATGGTTCGGTTGTAATGCCGGATTAAACCATACCGAATCAATTCCTGCGTTAGCCCCACCTTGAATATCTGAAGTCAATGAATCACCAATTATTAAAGCATTTTTGGGTGTAAACCCCGAAATATGATTAGCAATAAAATCAAAGAACTCAATTCTAGGTTTTTGGTAACCAACTTCCTCGGAAACAAATATGTGTTTAAAGTATGTACTCAATCCTGAGTCGTTTAATCGATGCTGCTGCACAGACCCGATTCCGTTTGAAACAATGAATAAATTAAACTGATCCTTTAAACTATTTAATAACTCTAACGCGTGGGGTTCTAATTGGTGCCCCTGATTTAAGAATTCGCGATAAATTTGTTCATACTTAATCCCATCAACTGTTTCATTAAAATGCGCGAAAAGTTTGGTAAAACGCGTGTTAACCAGTGTTTGGCGGTCCAATTGTCCAAGCTCAAAACGTTGCCACATATGCTCGTTTAGTGCTCGAAAATAGGTAACCATGTCATCTGTTAGTGGATATTTAATTTCCGCAAACAATGCTTTAAGTGCTTGGTTCTCAGCTGCGTGAAAATCTAATAGTGTATCATCCACATCAAACAATAGATTCTGATATTTCATGCTTTCACCTCAATCCCTCTTGTGTTGCATTATAACAAATTCTCCATCAATTTCACTAATTTCTTTAAAAACACGCCCAATTAATGTTCATTTTTCTCTCAACTATGGTACATTGAATGTAAGGGATTTACATTACAAGAAGGGTCTGTGCGACTTGGCATTGGAATGCCATAGCGAACTACTCCACAGCAGGGACCCCACACCGAGAATAAGGTTTTGGTACCGAGAGTAAGATTTTGCGTATGCAACATAGTCATTTAAAAATCGAGGAGGGCCAGTCCGACTTGGCATTGGAATGCCATAGCAAGGATGGACACCGTACCGAGAATAGGATTTTGCGTATGCAAAATAGTCATTTAAAAATCGAGGAGGATTTACCATGGGTGATTTAACAAAGCTTGCAGAAGAGATTATCAATTATCAAAAGAAACATGATTTAACGGATGCTTCTATTGCATTTGGCACTCATCTGTCTGTAGAAAAAATTCACAATATTAAAATTAACAAATATAACGCAACGGAAGACGATATCCGTCGCATTAACGACTATATGAGAGATAACAAGTAGTGAATGAATTGAGACGTTTAACTGTCATATTATAAGCATGGTGGAGGTGGGATCGCAATCCCACTGGAAACGTGCTTATAATCTAACAGCTGTCTCAAGTAATTGTCCTAAAATAGTGAATGGATCGAAACATCTCGCTTTTAGATAGTAGATATACTTAAATAAAAAGCTAAAAATCAAACTGCTGGAAGGTTTCACCAGAAGTTAATTTTTAGTTTTTTATTTTTGAACTTCTAAATAGGCTTGATAGGTACCTTCATCAAAGCAAACCATCGTCACATCTTTCACACTCTGAGCAGTCTTTAAAAACTCCCGAATAGTTGTAACGGCAATTTTTGCGCCGGCTTGTAAAGGAAAACGATAAACACCAGTACTAATAGACGGAAAAGCAACACTGACACAGTGATTTTGATCAGCCAGGTTCAAACTATTTTGATAGCTGTTATGTAACAATTCAGCCTCATGCTGATGGCCACCACGCCAAATTGGCCCTGGTGTGTGAATAACAAATTTCGCCGGTAGTTTAAATCCAGGTGTGATCTTGGCTTCACCGGTTTGACAACCGTGAAGCAGTCGACAAGCGGCCAGTAATTCTGGACCTGCAGCTCGATGAATCGCACCATCAACACCACCACTGCCAAGCAACGTTGTGTTAGCAGCATTGACAATTGCATCCACTTTCATAGTCGTGATGTCGCCACGAATTACTTTAAATGCCATTTTTTCACCTTCTTACAAGAGTCCTTTATCACGTAAATGATTTTCAATAAGGACCGCATTCAAAAAATCAAAGGATAGTTCATCAACATCCTCAATCACAATTTCGATTCCGGTTTGATCTACGTACAAATCAGCATCAATCACGTGAAACCGAAAAGTATCCGTAGTGACATCTGTAATGTATCCCATCTCACGCGCACCAGTTAATAAAGAAATACTCAAAACTCGCGAAAATGTCTCAGTTTGTTTGATCAGCGCCATGATTAGATCATCAGTAGCATCAAATAAACGCTCCTCATTGAGCACCGGCTGCACAAAAGTCTGGTTCTTTTTTTGATAGTTAATAAAAGCTTCCATAACCTGCATGTAGTCAGATTTCAGGGTGATGCTAACAATTGCATCCAGTCGGATCAAGGAATAACCCCCAAATTGCCCCGCCATATCAACTAAATTACATAAAACCTCACTCTTATTTACTGCATTTACAGTCCCAACAAAAAAGTTTGAAGATTTTGTTTCGTCATTAATTGTAATAAGCTCTTGTTTTTGTTCCGCATTTTTCAATACGGCATAAAAGTCTTTCGTATCCGTTAAAGTTAATCGTGATTCTGGTTGTTGTTTAGCAATCTCTGGCCAAGTTGCTGTTTCCACTGCCAATTCTCGTCCAGAAAATTCCACGATTTCCGCCTCTGTATATTTAATGGTCGTCAATACTTCGTGGGTCAGATCAAACTTATCAACTAAATGCATTTCAAAATCATTTTCGTGAACAGCCGTCACTTTTCCTTCTTGATAATTTTCCAAATCACTTCTTGTTAAAACTAAAAATTGTTCATTTTTATAAGCATCTTCTACAACCTGCTTAATTAAATCACTAGTCGAAACAAAATCCGGAATCCGATCCATCACCGTAAATAGTTGATCATTCTCGGCAATCTGAATTGTTTCTAACATATTATCAAGATCTGGGCTGTCAAACTCCACGTTTTCAATGGCGTCAAATTGGACATACACGGCCCCATCAGCCTGCCCAGTGTCATCATAAGTGTTAAGAATCACTCCGTCGGCACCAATACTATTTACGAACCCTGTGTAGAAAGTTTCCTGCTCTTTAGGAAAAACGTTGGCTAAACGTTGATCATTTTTAGCAAACTCTAAGTCATATAAAACTGAATCCATTTAACCATCTCCTAATCCGAATTTCTGCCCATTAAATATACGACCAATAATCCCAACAACACTAATCCGCCTAAGACAAAAAATGTCCCATGATTAAACCAGTCGGAAATGAAACCAAAGACAAACGATCCTAATGGGTGCATGCTGTCAAAACATAAAAACCAAATCGAAAAAACGCGCCCTAAAAATGCAATGTCCGTTAAGTTTTGAACAATTGTCATCATCCGAATACTCATTCGTGATGTGTAAAATCCATAGGCAAAAGCAGAGACCAACAATAATCCATAATTGATCCATATTCCTGTCAAAATTAAAACAATTGCGAGAATGAAAGCATCCTGATAATTTGTTTTGATTCTTGGTTGGTGTTTATTTAAGACCAAAGATAGGCCACCCAGCATACCGCCCACGGCCACCAACGTCAAGACATAACTGTATAACTTCTCATCCCCATTATAGTAATGATCCACATCATAGGGCAACAATAACGTGTAACCTGCATACATTGCGGCTAAAAAGGCATCAAAAATAATTAGTCGAAACACATCTCGTTTATTGCGGACATAATTCAGTCCCTTAACTAAGCTCTCCAAAATAGGCATGGATTCTTTCGTGTGATCTTTTTCAGGTTTGTATTTTAACGCTAAAGTAAAAATGAAGGATAATAAAAAAGACAACGCATTAATAAACAAGAATGAACGAAAATTAATCCAGTGTAAAGTCAGTAGGAACCCACCAAATAATGGCGCTACAATATCAGCTAACGTCAATCCTGTATTTGACCAAGAATTAAAAGTTGATAATTTATCACTGCGAATAATTTCAGGAACCACCGCTTTCGCAGCTGGAAAATTAAACGCCAATCCGATATCAATGATGCACGTTAACAAGACTAATTGATAAAAAACGGGCTTATTAACATCCATAATTCCAGCCATAATTAAACAGGCCAAAAAACTGACGATATCCGCAAGCAACATAATCAATTTACGGTTATATTTATCAACTAACGGTCCCGCAAATAAATCGCCAGCCACTAATACAATGCCCCCGATTCCTTGCACAATTCCCAGTAAAGAGGCGTGACCGGTTGCGCGCACAATAAACCAGTTTAACCCAAAGACAAAGAGGGCATCCCCTAGTCGAGACACAAATGGACTAAGAAATAACGGCCAACTGAATGTTTGTTTTGTACGATCATCCATTTTCACACCTCCAAAATAGTATGTTCCTTCATTCTACAAGAGTTCAGCAAGAGTGACAATGCTGAAATGACAGTAAAAAAGCAACCACATAAGCTATTGGGCTGTGATTGCTATTGAAAATCTAAAGTTATAATTTTGAGTAAGTTTAGCGCGCAGGATTATTTTTAATTCCATTTTTATCTGTAAAATCAATGAAGCCAACGTTATCATCAATTGCGCCGCCATCGCCACTTAATTGCAAAGTACCAAGGTGCGTGTTAAATTTCATAGACATATTTTCTTCCAAATCATCAGTCGAATAATCTTTAATTAGTAAATCGCCAATATTGGAATGCACGACCGCGTTGTAACCAGTCGTTGGCATATCTTTGGCCACCACATTAATGGTAAACTGGACTTGCATATGAATCATTGCGTGTTGAGAATAATCTCCAACGCCATCTTCAAAAGTTAGTAACAATCGTTTATTATCGTCTAAATGGGCTTGAACTTTATCTGCAGATACAGAATCAAATTTAATATTCATATCAACGCCTCCCAAATTTTATTTTAGGCTTATTGTAACCGCTTAATAGTAAAACACCAAGTAACTTTGCTTGGAACGTTTGCAAAATGCTTTATGCTAGGAATAGACATTAACAAGGAAAAGGAGCCACTCCGCCTGGCCGAACTTCGGCCTAGAAGGATGGTCATCCGTTTTGAAAATAGGATTTTGCTGTAAGCAAAATAGCCATTAATACTGAAAAGGAGCCATTCCGCCTGGCCGAACTTCGGCCTAGAAGGATGGTCATCCGTTTTGAAAATAGGATTTTATTGTAAGCAAAATAGCCATTAATACTGAAAAGGAGCCATTCCGCCTGGCCGAGCTTCGGCCTAGAAGGATGGACATCCGTTTTGAAAATAGGATTTTGCTGAAAGCAAAATAACCATTAATTATGAAAAGGAGCAACTTCCCATGGAGAAATTCGAAAAGTATCGCCCAATTCTAACCCCACATTTTACTTTAGATTGGCTGACCGCTGCAAAAGTAAAAGATATTTACGCACTTCGTCACGACGCAAACGTTGCTAAAATGAGCGACCGTGATGTTGACTCAGATATTCAGGCTACCGTTGATTATGTAAATAAAATCATGCGTGCCATCATGAACAATGATTCTTTACTGTGGGGTATCTCTGAACGCAAAATTGAAAAGTTTTTAGGCACATTTTGCATTTGGAATTTTAACGATTCCAAAACTGCTGCTGAAGTTAGATTTGAAGTTCTTCCTAACCAACAAAATCATGGCATCATGACTGAAATCCTGCAACGGATGACAGAATTTTCGTTTAACGAATTAGGCCTGGAAAAACTTTATGCAGTTGCAAAGCAATCTAACACTCCTGCCATTACTGTTTTGAAGAAAACCGGATTTGAAATTGACCCAACCTACCCTGGCAGTCAAAACACTTTAAGCTTTTCGTTGTGTGCAACTACTCGATAAATTTTTCAGCTAATCATTGTACCATTCCAATTTTTCCAAACTTTTTTTAATGGCGTCCAATGATTTCTGCGTTTCAGAAGTTGGGACGCTTTTTTTCTGTGCTTTTTTTGTCAGTTTAGACGCCGTTTGCGCTGGAGATGATGCCCTAATTGCCTTGTTAGCAACTTGCCCGCCACTCATTTTATCCATCGTTTGATTTAGTAAGTGATCCACAAAAACATTACCCTCGTTAGTTGCATGGCCTTTTGTCCAGTAAAATTGCAGATGGGAAAACTTTGGCAGCAGCCCGTCCAATTGGCGCCATAGTTCACTATTAGCCAAAGGCTGTCCAGATCCCCGTTTCCAGCCACGTCGTTTCCAACCCGCTAGCCAATGCTTTTGGATCGCATTTAAAACATATTGTGAATCGGTCACAACCGAAATCTCATCAGTTTGCTTCTGATTTTCCACTAACCATTCTAACGCCCGAAGCAACGCCATAATTTCCATCCGGTTATTCGTTGCCCCAAACTCACCTTGTGAATCGGATATTTGTTTGCCAGCAACATTAATTAAGTAGGCCCAGGCCGCTTTATCTTGCTTTTTAACATGACCACCGTTCACATTTCCTGTATTTCGCGAACCACCATCGGTATACACAATAATTTCCGTATCATTTGCTTGATGACTTTGGGCCGTATTTACCTTTTTAGTAGGCTTAGTTTTTGATATTACCCCGCCATCATTCAACCATTGACGAGCTTCTGCTTCAGTTTTAAAACCTTTATATTTTGCCCCAGGAAAACCATCGATCATTGGCTTAGTCTCATTCCAGTCTGTAAAGATCCCAGTCTGTTTTCCTTTTGCAACTGCATAAAATTTCTTTTTAGCTGCCATTTTTATTCTCCATTCATATGTATAAAAAAATTCCTCTAGAATAAGTTTAATACCATTGTATCAACTTATCCTAGAGGAATCGAACACGTTACCCGAAACGGAATCATCAGCATTCAAAATTGCTAGACCTCGAATTTCTTATTAGTTTGCGTACTGTTGTTGTACTAGACCATTAGTTTTTTCGTTTAACTTGTCAAGTGCTTCGGTGATTGTAACACCGCTAGCTTTAATACTTGGATCGTTCTTTTCGCTTGCCCAGAATAATTGTGTTTCTGTATCTAACGCAATACGATAATCACGATTACTAAAATTTCCAAATCTCATTGTAAAACCCTCTTTCCTTTTGTTTCTCAACAAAGGCTTAGAATGAGATACGAAATATCAATGCTTCAAAATGAATATTTTTTGCTGCAGCCGCGTTCTTCCCTTCAAAAATGATATGTCGTACCAAAACTACCTTTGTTTCATAATAGTAGTTGCTAAAAATATAATTTTAACTACCATTTTTGATGATAACACTATGTTGAGAGAAAAAGCAATCAAAAAGATTTAGGTATGTGTCAAGTTTTCCTAGGTGCCTTA
>NZ_JQBD01000053.1 GCF_001437255.1 Pediococcus damnosus
ACAAAGTTTCAAAATATATAATACGAGGGAGGTTGTTTATGAAAAAAATGAAAAAGTGGAAATGACTGTAGGGGTCGAAAAAAGTAGTTTGGAAATGCAATGAAAAATTCTAGTGAAGAAGGAAAATAAAATGAAGAAGAGTACAAAATTATTAGTTGGATTGGCAAGCATGCTTTCATTATCGTTATTACTTAGCGGATGTGGCAGTTCGTCATCCAAATCAACAACAATTCAGTTTTTCTCAACTAAGACGGAAAATGCAAGTACTTATAAGCAATTAATTTCTCAATTTGAGAAAAAGAATCCAAATATTAAAGTGCAATTATCATCTCCAAGTAATGCAGGAACAGTTTTAAAATCTGATCTTGCCAAAAATTCAATTCCTGATGTTATGGCAGTTGGCGGAGACGTAAATTACCAACAAGTACAAAAAGCAGGAGTTTTGGAAGATCTAAGCGGTGAGTCATTCACGAAGACAACAATGCCTGAATATCAGAAAATGATTACTTCAATTTCAAAAGGGAACAAGTTGGACGCTGTGCCTTATGCAACCAATGCATCTGGTATTGTTTATAACAAGACACTTTTTGCTAAGGCTGGAATTACTAAAACGCCAACTACATGGAACGAATTAATTACAGATGCAAAAACGTTAAAAGCTCATGGAATTACTCCATTTGAGATGCCCTTTCAAGATAGTTGGACAACAATGGGTGTTTTCAATCAATTAGATTCAAACATGATTAGCAGCTCATGGATTAATAAACGACTTGATAATAAGACAACGTTCCTCAGTTCACATAAAGGTGTTATGCAAAAGTATTTGACACTTTGTAAATATGCCCAATCAGATTACATGGGTACATCATACAATGATGGAACGAAAGCTTTAGCTGAAGGAAAAGCCGCTATGATGATTAATGGTAACTTTGTAATTCCACAGGCCAAACAGTTAAAGAAAAATATTAAATTGGATATGTTTAAGATGCCAGTTAATAATGATAGTAGTAAAAATAAAGTAACATCAGGTATTGACGTTGCTTTTGCAATTTCCAAGAAATCAAAGGTTCAGGCTGCTGACAAGAAATTTGTTAAATTTCTGATGAGTAAAAAGAATTCGCAGTTATATAATAAACAACAATTTTCGTTTTCCGCAATTAAAGGAGTTGCACAGAAAGACGCTTCTCTTGAAGGAATTTCATCGTATCTTACTAGTGGTAATGTTGTAAATTATCCTGATCACTATTATCCAGATGGTTTTGACATGACTGCAGTACTTACACAAACAGGTGTAAACCAATCTAAAGGTATGAGTGATTCGAAAAATATTACGGCAACTTTGAAGAAAGCTGACAAAGCGTTTGATTCGGCAAATGTAAAGGATTAGTGATGAAACAATGAAAAGTAGGAAAAAAGGGAAGAAGATACCACTTACTTATTACATGATGGTTGTGCCAATTGGTATTCTATTTTTCATTTTCCACACAGTTCCATTTCTTCGTGGAGTGTTTTATAGCTTTACTAATTGGACAGGATATGGTTCATGGAAGTTCGTTGGTTTAAAAAATTATTTATATATGTTTGGTAATAGTAATATTACGGATGCATATTGGTTTACTTTTAAGTTTGCTCTGTTCGCAACCATTTTGGTTAATGCTATAGCACTTGCTATTGCTATTGGTTTAAATAGCAATATTAAATTTCAGAGTCTTTTAAAAGCAGTTTACTTTGTGCCATACATGTTGGGGAGCTTAATTGTAGGTTTCGTATTTAAATTTATTTTTAGTAACCTGATCCCACAATTTGGACATCTTATTCATCTTCCAATTTTGTACAATAATATATTAGGTACAACACATGCTTGGATTGGTATCTTAATTGTTACTATTTGGCAAGGGCTTGCATTTAATACATTAATTTATTTAGCAGGTCTTCAATCAGTGGATCCAGAAATATATGAAGCTGCGGCCTTAGATGGAGTTGGGCCTTGGCAAAAATTTAGAGATATTACTTTTCCGTTGATTGCTCCCTTCTTTACCATTAATTTGGTCTTATCTGTAAAAGGATATCTAATGGTGTTTGATCAAATTATGGCAATGACTAATGGTGGGCCCGGGAACAGTACTACATCAATTTCAGTTGAAATATATACTCAAGGGTTCCAAGGATCACAGTTTGCTATTCAGTCTGCAAACGCGGTAGTTTTGTTCATAGTGGTTCTTGTAATATCATTAATTCAGCTAAGAATTTTAAATAAACGAGAGGAGAAACTAAGCTAATGCAGGCAAATGTAGAAGTTAAAAGTAACGAACCAAAACCAAAAAAACGTGCAAAAAATAAACACATTAACTGGACACTTACTAGTGTATTAATGGTTGTTGCAATTTTTGCAATACTTGGTCCAATTTATATAACAATTGTCATTGCGTTAAAGGATCCTTCACAGATGACCAACATACTTTCTTTACCCAAAAAAATACATTGGGAAAACTTTGCAAATGCTTGGTCAATGACGGATTTCCCTCGAATGTTTTTTAACACATTGTTTATCACTGTGGTGAATATTATATTCACAATTCTTACTAATTCAATGGCTGCATATGTAATCACCCGATATAGATTAAAAAATAAGTTTTTTAACATGATGTATTACTACTTTATCAGTGCAATGTTTATTCCGTTTAATGTAATTATGCTTCCTTTAGTTAAAGAAGTGAGTGCATTTCATATGGATAATATTCTAGGGATTACATTCCTATATATAGTGTTTGGATTACCTCAAAGTATCTTTCTTTATTCGGGGTTTGTAAAAGGAATTCCAACTGCTCTAGAAGAGGCCGCCATTATGGATGGTGCCAAACCATATCAGGTATTCTTTAAGGTCATTTTTCCATTAATGAAGCCTATGCATGCTACAGTAGCAATTCTTTCATTTATGTGGACTTGGAATGATTTTCTGATGCCATTAGTATTGTTAAGTGATCCACATCAGCAAACATTACAGTTAGCTCAATATGTATTCCAAGGACAATTTTCTACACAGTATAATTTAGCATTTGCTTCCTATGTTTTAGTTTTGTTACCGGTATTGTTGATGTATGTATTTTTCCAGAAGTACATCATTGCTGGAGTAACAAGTGGATCAGTTAAGTAACTACAAGGAGAGTATTGTGGAAAACAAAAACAACGAACATTGGTGGCAATCAGCGGTTGTCTATCAAATATATCCTAGAAGCTTTCAGGATTCGAATGGTGATGGAATAGGCGATATTCAAGGCATTATTAGCCGATTAGATTATTTAAAGAATTTGGGAATTGGAGCAATTTGGTTAAGTCCGGTATATAAATCACCTAACACTGATAATGGTTATGATATTTCAGATTATCAGGATATCATGCCTGAATTTGGTACTATGCAAGATATGAATCAGTTGATTTTTGAAGCAAAGAAACGTCAAATTAGAATTGTAATGGATTTGGTTGTAAACCATACTTCAGATGAACATAAATGGTTTGTTGAGGCAAAAAAATCTAAAGAAAATCCGTATAGAGATTTTTATATTTGGCGAGATCCTGTAAATGGCAAAGAACCTAATGATTTAAGGGCTTCTTTTGGCGGTAGCGCTTGGAAGTTTGATGAAAATTCTGGTCAATATTATTTTCATTTGTTTAGTGAAAAGCAACCGGATCTTAACTGGGAGAATAAACAAGTTAGAAATTCAATTTGGAAGATGATGAATTTTTGGATTGATAAAGGTATTGGTGGATTCAGAATGGACGTTATCGATTTAATAGGTAAACAACCTGATAAAATGATTACTGCAAATGGACCACACCTGCATGATTATTTGCAGGAAATGAATACTAATACGTTTTCTGGAAAAGATATGTTAACGGTTGGGGAAACATGGGGTGCCACGCCAAAAAATGCTGAGTTGTATTCCAATCCCGAACGACATGAGCTTTCAATGGTTTTTCAATTTGAACACAGTGTGTTAGACCAAGCTCAAGATGGTGAAAAGTGGGATTTAAAGCCACTTTGTGTTGCAGAATTAAAAAAGGTGTTATACAAGTGGCAGATTTCATTGAAACACGGATGGAATAGTTTGTTTTGGAATAACCACGATCTACCAAGAATAGTTTCTCGTTGGGGAAATGATTCTAAAGAATATCGAGTGAAAAGTGCAAAAATGTTTGCTATTCTTCTACACATGATGAAAGGTACACCTTACATTTATCAAGGTGAAGAAATTGGAATGACAAATTATCCGGTTAAGGATATATCTGAAGTGGATGATATTGAAAGCATTAATATGTATAAAGAACGAAAAGCTAAGGGATATGAAAAAAGCGAAATTATACATTCGATTAATGTAAAAGGCCGCGATAATGCCAGAACACCAATGCAATGGAATAACAAAAAAGAGGCTGGTTTCACAACGGGAAAAGCATGGCTACATGTGAATCCAAACTACAGTCAAATTAATGTTAAGCAGGCATTAGAAGATCCAGATTCAATTTTCTATACCTATAAAAAATTAGTTAATTTAAGAAAAAATTCAAAAACGCTTGTTTGGGGAGATTTTATTGAGATTAAGAAAGTTCCAGAAAATGTTTTTGCTTATGTGAGAGAAGATGTCGATCATAAATTCTTAGTGGTTGCTAATTTTGATCAAGAAAAGAATCAGCTAAATTTACCAGAGTATGGCATTCAAAAAAATATAATACTTGGAAATTATAATGAAAAAATAATTGATCTATCTAGTTACGAATTGAAACCGTATGAATCCTTTGCAATTCAAGTGAAATAAATTTTCTTATATTGATACATTAGTTTAATAAAAAAAGTTACCAAATTAAAACCTAAAGGGGATGTCATAATGGTTGAGATTAATTTAAAGCATATTTATAAGGAGTATGATGGGAACTCTTCATATTCGGTAAGTGATTTTAATTTAGACATTAAAGATAAAGAATTTATTGTTTTTGTTGGACCTTCTGGTTGTGGAAAATCTACAACCCTACGGATGATTGCTGGCTTGGAAGACATTACTGATGGAGATTTGGTAATGGATGGAAAAGTAATGAACGACGTTGCACCTAAAGATCGAGACATTGCAATGGTTTTCCAAAACTACGCGTTATATCCAAATATGACAGTATTTGACAATATGGGTTTTGGATTAAAAATCAAAAAAATGCCTAAAGATGAAATACAAAAAAAGGTAGAAAATGCAGCAGAAATTCTTGGACTAACTGAATTTTTACAAAGAAAGCCAGCTGCATTATCTGGTGGTCAGCGCCAGCGAGTTGCACTAGGACGAGCAATTGTACGTAATCCTAAGTTGTTTTTGCTGGATGAACCTTTATCAAATTTGGATGCTAAATTACGTGTACAAATGAGAACGCAGATTGCACAGCTACATCAAAGGCTGCAAACAAACATGATCTATGTAACTCATGATCAAGTTGAGGCTATGACTATGGCTGATAGGATTGTCATTATGAATGATGGAAAAATTCAACAAGTAGGGACACCTTCGCAACTTTATAATGAGCCTGTTAATAAATTTGTAGCAGGGTTTATGGGATCACCTGCAATGAATTTCTTTGATGCTACCTTACGTGATGGTCACGTGGTTAACAATAAGGGATTAAATGTTGTTGTACCAGAGGGACGATTGAAGAAGTTAGTTGATCAAGGATATAACAACAAAAAATTGGTAGTCGGTATCAGACCAGAGGATATTCATACTGAACAAGTTGCCATTCAAACAATGCCTGATTCAGTGGTTGATGCAACTGTTGTAGTTTCAGAACTATTAGGTGTTGACTCAATGCTATATTCTAAAACCGGCGATACGGAATTCGTCGCACAAGTTAATGCAAGAGATTATCATGAGCCAGGAGAAAGCGTAGAAATGGCCTTTGAGATGAGTAAAGCACATTTCTTTGACATGGATACACAATTAACCATTGAATAAATAAAGTAAAAAGGGATCAGGCGTAAGTCTTGCCTGGTCCCTTTTTACTAAAGGAATATGGTTTTGCTGAAAGCAAAATATACATTATATGACGAGGAGGAGTAGATACTCATGCAACGAACTTTTGAGATCGATCCATGGAAAATTGTTACGCATAAATTAGATAAAAAAAATAAACGACTTCAGGAGTCCATGACTAGCATTGGCAATGGCTATATGGGAATGCGTGGGATGTTTGAAGAAGACTATTCTGCTGATACACACTCCGGAATTTATGTTGGCGGGGTTTGGTATCCCGATAAAACAGTTGTCGGCTGGTGGAAAAATGGTTATCCAAAGTATTTTGGTAAGGTAATCAACGCAGTTAACTTTGATAAAGTAAATGTGTGGTTGGACGATCTAAAAATTGATTTAGCCAAGATGGCAATTAAGGATTTTGAACTATCCTTGGACATGCAGACGGGAATTTTAACCCGTAAATTTACCTTAACAGAACAAGATAAGAATGTCCGTTTCACTATTCGACGCTTTGTAAGCGTTGCCCAAAAAGAACTTTTTGATGTTGATTATCAAATTGAAAACTTAGGCAATCAACCAGTTAATGTGAAAATTGTTTCCGATCTTGACGCTGATGTTTTTAATGAAGATGCCAACTATGACGAAAAATTCTGGAATCTTAAAACTAAGAAACAAACTACCAATTCGGGATATCTAATCGCAGAAACAAAGCCTAACAATTTTGGGACGCCACGGTTTACAGTTGGCATGGAAATGACGCACAAAACGGATCTTAAAGCAGTTGACCAGCCTGAAACAGAGCAGCAAGTTTCAAACAAATTTACAGGTCAGATTGAGGCACACGAATCTGTGAAATTTGAAAAACGGGTGATTGTTGTGACGTCGCGGGATTACGATGACGAAGCAACCCTCAAGGCTGGTATGCAAGTTTTAACTCAAAAAATTTCAGGAATTACACGTGACAGCTTGGTGGAAGATCAATCGAAGGCCTGGGCAAAACGCTGGGAGAAAGCAGATGTGCAAATTACCGGCGATGATGCTGCACAACAAGGGATTCGATTCAATCTATTCCAATTATTTTCGACATTTTACGGCGAGGATAAGCGCCTGAATATTGGGCCTAAAGGTTTTACGGGTGAGAAGTACGGTGGCGCAACTTATTGGGACACCGAAGGATTTGCGATTCCCCTCTATCTTTCACTTGCTGACAAAAAAGTATCAGAAAATTTGTTAGAGTATCGATATAATCAGTTGGCGGGCGCTTTTCATAATGCCCGTGAACAGGGCCTTAAAGGTGCTTTATACCCAATGGTGACTTTCAATGGAATTGAGAATCATAATGAATGGGAAATCACGTTTGAGGAAATTCATCGTAATGGCACGATTGCGTATGCAATATATAACTATACGCGGTATACCGGTGATGAAACGTATCTCAAAACCAAAGGAATTGATGTCCTAACCGCAATTTCACGTTTTTGGGCGGATCGCGTCCATTGGTCAAAACGAAATGGTGTTTACATGATTCATGGTGTTACTGGGCCAAATGAATATGAAAATAACGTGAATAATAATTGGTACACAAATTTATTGGCACAATGGACTTTAAAATATACGTTGGAAACCTTAAGAAAAGTGAGCGACGCAAAGTTAGCTCAACTAGATGTTTCTGATACTGAAAAGGCGCATTGGCAAGATATTATTGATAAAATGTATCTCCCTGAGGATAAAAAACTTGGCATCTTTATTCAAAACGACTGCTTTTTAGATAAGGATTTAGAGCCGGCTTCATCGATTCCAAAGGATCAATTACCAATCAATCAGCATTGGTCCTGGGATAAAATTTTACGTTCACCTTACATTAAACAAGCAGATGTCCTTCAAGGAATTTGGTATTTTATTGATCAGTTTCCTGAGGACGTAAAGAAACGTAATTTTGATTTCTATGAGCCTTTGACTGTGCATGAATCTAGTCTTTCGGCCTCAGTGCATGCAATTTTGGCTGCTGATCTCCACTATGAAGATAAGGCCGTTGAAATGTATGAGCGAACAGCACGACTAGATTTAGATAATTATAACAATGATACTGTTGATGGGTTGCATATAACGTCGATGACAGGCAGCTGGTTGGCGATTGTTCAGGGGTTTGCAGGGATGCGTGTTCAGGATAATACATTATCATTTAAACCATTCTTACCTAAAAAATGGACTTCCTATCAATTTCGAATTAACTTCCGCGATCGCTTAATTGAAGTTCAGGTTGATCGAAATGGAACCGAAATCAAATTATTAAAAGGGAAACCTGTGAATGTAAAACTAAATGGTGAAGTTTTGAATTTAGTAGGAGGCCAGTAGTATGCAAGGCGTTTTGTTTGATCTTGATGGGGTTATTACCGATACGGCTAAGTTTCATTTCAAGGCTTGGAGTCGCTTGGCCAAAGAAAAACTTGGTGTGACGTTACCTGCGAGTTTCGAAAGTGATCTTAAAGGAATCAGTCGGATTGATTCTATGAATCGCATTCTAAAATTTGCCAAAATGGAAAATAAATATTCGGCAGATGAAGTTGATGCAATGGCTCAGTATAAAAATGAGTTGTATCTAAAAGAGATTGGTAAACTTACACAGACGGATATTTTTCCTGGCATCGAGAATCTTTTGGATGAACTGGCAGTTAACAAAGTAAAGCTGTCGGTTGCTTCGGCGAGTAAAAATGCACCGTTTATTTTGGAAAAACTTGGACTACGAGAACAATTTGATGCAATTGCAGATCCAGCCAAGGTAGCTCATGGGAAACCGGCCCCAGACATTTTCCTTGAGGCGGCAGCTAAGATCGATGTGGATCCAACTAAATGTGTTGGAATTGAAGACGCAAAGGCTGGCGTAGAAGCGATTAAATCCGCTGGTGCTGTCGCTGTCGGTGTTGGTGATTCGAATGATTTGAAGGAAGCTGATTCAGTGGTCGCAAGTACTGAAGAGTTAACTTATTCAGTATTGGAACAAGCATTTCGAAAATAAATATAAAAAATCCTGCAACTTTTCAAAGTGCAGGATTTTTTGAATAGATTGGAATCGGTTTGCAGAAATCTAATCCTCATAGCTTAAATCGTAACTGGCAGTTGGTCATTAACTAATTAAATGTATACGTGTTTTGATAAATCAGTGGATTGTCGGGGGTAATGACAATATTACCAAAATCCGGATGATTAGGTGCGTCGGGTAACATTTGGGGTTCAATGGCTAATCCTAATTGTGAGGTCATTTTACGATTGCCATCAACCAAAAAATCACCTTCAAAACCAGTGGTAGAAAATAGAATCATTGAATTTGAATCTGTATGAATTGCAACCCGCCGACCGGATTCTGGGTCGAAAAGCTTTAATTGTGGTTGACCACTCGCTACTTGGTTTAGTTTGAAAGGGGTATCTAATCCATTTGGTAATTTTTCTAGAGCTTTACCCAAGTCAGTGGTTTTACGAAAATCATATGGTGTACCAGTTACTGATAATAATTCGCCCGTTGGCACGTTATTTGAATCTGTTTTAGCTACTGCATCTGATTGAACGTCTAATTTATGATTATCGATAAGACGTTTGGCATTTCCCGATAGATTGAAGTAAATATGAGTCGTGGGATTAAACAAAGAAGTCACGTCTGTTTTGCCAAAGTAAGTAATTGTGAATTTGTTGGTCTTATCTAACACAAACATTGCGGAAATAGTTAAGCGACCAGGGTAGCCATTTTCACCAGCAGGGCTTACATAACGTAAAACCACCCCAACCTGCGTATCCGTGCGAATTTGTTTGATCAATCCCCAGCGTGAATAACTGATTGACGGGTGATCCCCACCGTGGATATGATTTGGATCACTATTTTTATCTAATTGATGTCCCTCCCAGGTTGCGTTGCCTAAGCGACCAGCAACCCGAGCCACGCTTGCGCCAAAGTAGTCATGATGTTTCGCGTAATCATGAGAATGCATGAAACCTAATGTGATATTTGCGACGTTGCCCTTTTTGTCAGGGGTGTTGATAGCGACAACGGTAGCTCCAAAATCGCTAATTACAACAGAAACATTATGGTCATTAGTTAAGGTAAACCAGGTTGATTTATTGTGCACTTGTTGGGAAATTTTCATTAAAAAGCCTCCATATTTATGTGTTGGGTTGAACGTGCCAAAAAATATTAGTGTTTGCTTCGATGCTGGTTGTCCTTAACGAATAAAAACGGCAACAAGGTAACTAGTTATTTTTCAAAACATTCCATAGTATTAAGAATACCGCAACCGCTTTCAATAGTGAAGTGACGTGATTAAATTTCGGAGTTTAATTATGAGTTGCGTTTGAGAGCGGTAACGTCTAAACTAAAATCAACCTTAGAACGAGATGGAGGGATTCTGATGACAATTAATTGGAAACAAATTTTTTTAAACATCTTAAAATTTATCGGAATGTTTGCCATCTATCAAATTGGTACCATTCCATTGCAGATGGCGTATTTAATGCCAAGTAATCAAACTTTTGTGTTGATCGCGTTTGTAATGTATTTAATTACCACGGTCCTGATGTTGGTGCTGTTCATTCAGATGTATACGGCCCAACTCAAAACGCATAATTTGGCCCACTTTGGGCGCACCAAACCGACTAAAAGAATCACAATTTTTATGGGCATCGTCGTGATTGTCTGGATTTTATTTATCGCATTGCAAATCTATTTAAATCAAAGAAACGCTTTGCCGCAGTCGGCTAATCAGCAAACAGTTGTGGAGTTCTCAAAAGCGATGCCGGTCTGGATGGCATTGGATGCGATCGTTTTTGCACCAATTATTGAAGAAATCTTATTTCGAGGATTCTTCTTTAACTGGTTTTTTAACTCATCGGACAAAAGAATTCAACTTCTTGGCGTATTTTTTAGTGGGGCTGTTTTCGGGGCAGTGCACGATATTAGTAGTTTTTTAGGTTGGTTAGTATACGCAGTCATGGGATGGTTATTGGCACTCACGTACGCATATACCAAGGATATTCGTTACAATATTGGACTGCATATGTTTAATAATTTGATCTCGCTTATTTAAGTTAATAAAGGCTAATAATCGGGATAATTGAAACCGATCTCAATACGGACCATAATGAGTGTTGAGTGAGTTTTAAATTTTAAAATACAAAGGAGTTTTTGTTCATGGAAAAACACTGGTGGCAAGAAGCAGTAGTCTATCAAGTTTATCCGCGAAGTTTTCAAGACACGAATGACGATGGAATTGGTGATTTGAATGGTGTTACTGAACATTTGGATTACATCAAAAAATTAGGGGCCGATGTCATTTGGTTGAATCCAATTTATCAATCACCAAATGATGATAACGGCTATGATATTGCTGATTATGAAAAAATTATGACTGAATTTGGAACCATGGCTGATTTTAATCGGTTACTAAAAGCAGCTCATGATAAAAAATTGAAAATTATGATGGATTTAGTTGTTAATCATACTTCTGATGAGCATCATTGGTTTGTGGAAAGTCGCAAGAGTCTGACCAATGATTATCGTGATTATTATATTTGGCGCGATCCTAAAAATGATCAAGAGCCTAATAATTGGAAAAGTGCGTTTAGTGGATCAGCATGGCAATTTGACGAGGCAACTGGTCAGTACTATTTACATTTATTTTCAAAAAAACAACCCGATTTAAACTGGGATAATTCTGATGTCCGAAAATCGGTATTTGATATGATGCATTTCTGGCTTGATAAGGGGGTTGATGGCTTTCGAATGGATGTCATTAACTTAATTTCGAAGCCGGAGGGATTACCTGATGTGAAAACTGAAGGCCAAACAAACCTAGCAGCCAACGGGCCACATGTGCATGACTATCTAAAGGAAATGAATGACAAAGTTTTATCCCATTATGATGTGATGACGGTCGGGGAAACTCCGGACGCAACGACTAGGGATGCCATTCGATATACTGGTTTTGATAGTCATGAATTAGAGATGGTTTTCCAGTTTGAACATATGGGACTGGATGCCAATGAGGATGCAGCTCTAGGAAAATGGAGCACCAATAGTGTTAAGCTGACCGATTTAAAGCAGGTCATGTCAAAATGGCAAATAGATCTAAATGACAAGGCTTGGAACTCGCTATACTGGAATAACCATGATCAGCCACGGGCCGTTTCACGGTTTGGAAATGATCAGGGCAAATATCGAGCATTGTCCGCCAAAATGTTGGGGGCAACCTTACATTTCATGCAGGGAACACCTTATATTTATCAGGGTGAAGAGCTCGGCATGACAAATGCTAAGTTTAAGAGTTTGGATCAGTACCGTGATATCGAAAGTTTAAATGCTTATCACGAATTTGTGGATCAAAAGCAGCTTGTAAGTTCCACACAAATGTTGAAGTATTTACAGCATTCTTCTCGTGATAATGCCCGAACACCAATGCAGTGGGATGATACTGACAATGCTGGTTTTACTAAGGGAATCCCTTGGTTATCAGTAAATACTAATTACAAGAAGATTAATGCGGCCCAAGCAGTAAATGATAAACAATCAGTGTTTAACTTTTATCGAAAGATGAATCTGTTACGCAAACAGTATGAAATTATTGTCTATGGTGATTATCAATTGTTGGATCCAGATGATGATCAGGTTTGGGCATTTACCCGCCATCTCGGGGATCAAGATTTACTGGTCATTAGTAACTTTACGGAACGGACGGTGCAACGTTGGTATGATTTGAGTCAACAAAGCAACAAAACTGAATTAATAAGTAACTATGCGGATGATGAAAATGAAACTTTGCGTCCGTATGAATGTAAGGTTTATCTCATTCAATAAAATTACTTAAAAGTTTTTCATGCACTTTCGACGATTAGTTGTATAATAGAATTTTATGAAATGAAATCGCTGATTAATCAGTGTAGGAGGTTTGAAATGCTTTACCAATATCCAGCATTAGCAAAGATTAACGAAACAGGAAAATCAATCGAAGTGAGCAATCAAAGTGTGATTCAGAGTTTACCCGGTCTCAATGGGGTGGATTATTTTGTAAAACACAAGAATCATCATGATTACTATGCGTTTGTTGATAATGGTAAGCAAGGTGGAGCAGTTGTTCATACCGATAACTACAGTGATTTAGGATTTGTTTTGATTGAAACACCACTTTCAGATTTTTATTTGGATATTAATCCAGAGACAAATTTAAGTGAAATGTACGATGGTGCCGGAATCGTAACTGATTTTACCGATGCGGTAGAAGAAGACGAGATTAAAACAATGTGGACTAAGTTTACAAATTCATCTGATGAAGACTTGGAAAATAGTGATGTTTATAAAGAATTAGATAAGTATGTCAGCCAATATTTAGAATTGGATGAAGAAACTGAAAGAAAAGTCAACCTTTCGATTATTCGCGTGGCAATCTTACGACTTAGCCAGGATAGTGTGGAAGAATAAAGGTTCTTCGTCAACTGTTGTTGGTGAACA
>NZ_JQBD01000054.1 GCF_001437255.1 Pediococcus damnosus
TAAGGCACCTAGGAAAACTTGACACATACTAGAAGAATTTAGATTTGACAGAATCCATAATATGAAATACGATTACTAGGAATTAAGAGCGCTTAAGGATTTAAAACAAGTTCAAGATTAAAGGAGTTTGGTCATGGCAACAAAATCCAAAGCAACAAAGTCTAAAAAAACAAGGTCCAAGGCAACAAAAACTAAAAAGAAACTCGTCATTGTTGAATCACCTTCTAAAGCAAAGACGATCGAAAAATATTTAGGTCGAACTTATAAAGTCGTCGCAAGTCTTGGCCATATTCGTGATTTACCTAAAAGTAAAATGGGAGTCGATGTTGATAACAATTTCGAACCTCATTATATTTCCATTCGAGGTAAGGGCGATGTCATTAAGAATTTACGTTCAGAAGCTAAGAAAGCCAAAAAGATTTATTTAGCATCTGATCCTGATCGTGAGGGAGAAGCCATTGCTTGGCATCTTGCTTACTTATTAGGGTTAGACACAAACGATAAAAATCGAGTTGTCTTTAATGAAATTACTAAAGATGCCGTTAAAAATGCTTTTAAGGAACCACGCACTATTGATATGAATCTCGTTGATGCCCAACAGGCACGACGAATTCTGGATCGGTTAGTTGGCTATTCAATCAGCCCCTTGCTTTGGAAAAAAGTTAAAAAGGGCTTGAGTGCTGGTCGAGTTCAATCTATTGCTTTGAATTTAATTATTAATCGAGAAAATGAAATTAAAAGTTTTAAACCAGAAGAATATTGGACGATTGATAGTGAATTTCAAAAGGGTTCCAAAAAATTTCAGGCTATATTTTATGGGGAAAACAATAAAAAACTAGCTTTACCAGATAATGATGCTGTTCAAAATGTTCTAAAGAAAATTGATAAGAAAAAAACATTTAACATCACAAAAGTTGCTAAGAAAGAACGCAGACGTTTCCCAGCACCGCCATTTACCACATCTTCCATGCAACAAGAAGCAAACCGTCGTCTAAACTTTAGAACCCGTAAAACCATGATGGCAGCTCAGCAATTGTATGAAGGTATTCATATCGGAAAAGAAGGCACTGTTGGTTTAATTACCTATATGCGAACTGATTCTACCCGAATTTCTTCAATTGCTAAACATGAAGCTTCTGTATTGATTCATGAAAAATACGGTGCAGATTATGCTGCAACTAAACCACGTAAGGGAAAAATGCCAGAAGGCGCACAGGACGCTCATGAAGCCATTCGCCCTTCTTCAGTTACTCGTACACCGGAGAGCTTGAAAACATACCTCAATAAGGACCAATTTCGTTTGTATAGCTTAATCTGGTCTCGTTTCGTTGCTAGTCAGATGACTCCTGAAGTAATGGATACGATGTCAGTTGCTTTAGAACAAAATCATGTTAACTTTAGGGCTAACGGTTCAAAAACTAAATTTGCTGGTTTTACAACTATTTACAAGAATGCAACAGATAAAGATAATATTTTACCTGACCTTGCGGAAGGTGACACAGTTAAGCTGGCTAAAACTGATCCTGCTCAACATTTCACGCAGCCACCAGCACGTTACAGTGAAGCAAACTTAATCAAAGCTCTTGAAGAAAATGGGGTTGGACGTCCGTCAACGTATGCGCCAACACTGGATACTATTCAAAGACGCTATTATGTAAAATTAGTTTCTCGTCGATTTGAACCCACGGAGCTTGGCGAAATCGTTAATAAAATTATTGTTGAATTTTTCCCAGACATTGTAAACATTTCCTTTACTGCAGATTTAGAAAGCGAATTAGATGGTATCGAAGAGGGTAAAGAAAACTGGGTAGAAGTTGTTGATAAATTTTACAAACCATTCTCCAAAGAAGTTGCACATGCCGAAGAAAATATGGAGTCCGTTCAAATTAAAGACGAACCGGCTGGATTCGACTGTGATATCTGTGGATCACCAATGGTTGTAAAAATGGGACGCTATGGTAAATTCTTTGCTTGTTCCCGATTTCCTGATTGTCGAAACACAAAGGCAATTGTCAAAGAAATCGGCGTGGTATGCCCTAAATGTCATGAGGGCCAAATTATTGAACGTAAATCAAAACGGGGACGGATTTTTTATGGATGCTCTCGTTATCCCGATTGTGATTTTGTTTCATGGGATAAGCCTATTGGTCGTGATTGTCCAAAAGATGGCCACTTTCTTGTTGAAAAGAAAGTTAAGGGTGGCAAACAAGTCTTGTGTCCTAATGGTGACTATGAAGAAGCTATTCAAAAATAAAATAAATACAAACTTAAGTGTTTACTAGGGTTTGTTGTTGAGTTTTCCTCCGTATTTTGCTAAAGTGGCAGTGTACGGAGGTTTTGTTATGAAACGGGATTATATTCAATTATTTCTTGAATATTTGAAAGCTGAACGCCAATATTCAGTCGATACAATTAAGGCTTATCAGAGCGATTTGGAAGAGTTCTGTACATTTTTAAAACAAAATGGTGGTATGAAACCATTTAAAGATATTGACCATTTAGATGTCAATGTTTTTATGACAGATCTTTTTGATAAAAAATATAGCCGAACAACGATTTCTCGTAAGTTATCGACCATGCGTTCCTTCTACAACTTCTTAGCAAAAAATGATCTTGTGGAACGTAATCCTTTTTCGGAAATTAAACTAAAAAAACACCCCAATCGTTTACCTCGTTTTTTTTATCAAAAAGAAATGACTGCTCTGTTCGAAGCGGCTCAATCAAATTCACCGCTTGCTTTACGAAATAGCGCGCTACTAGAGGTATTATACGGTACAGGTATTCGAGTAGGCGAATGTGCAAATCTTCGTTGGCAAAATATTGATTTTTCGTTAAAAATGATGTTGATTCGTGGAAAAGGTGATAAAGAGCGATATGTTCCATTTGGTCAATATTGTTTTGATGCGTTAATTAAATATCGGGACCAATGTCGCCACAATATTATGACAAAATATAAAAAGCAACATGATTTTGTATTTATCAATCATTATGGTGATCCAATTACTTCAACTGGGATTGAATATATTTTAAACCAGATCATTAAACAAAGTAGCCTTACAAGTAAGATTCACCCCCATATGCTGCGACATACGTTTGCTACTCAGTTATTAAACAATGGTGCTGATCTAAGAACTGTCCAGGAGTTACTCGGCCATAGTAGTTTATCGACCACTCAAATTTACACACATGTTACTCAGGAAAATTTACAAAGCAACTATCGTAAGTTTTTCCCCAGAGCAACACATGAATAATAGAAAAAGAGAATTAAATTATTGGTTACAGGCGTTATTGTTGTTCTAAATAAAGCTACAAAATAAAAGACACTAAGAGATTTTCTACGGGTGAAGTTGAACAGCTTTAATTAAAATTGTTGATGTTACTATGTATCTTCACAAATCATCACGTTATTTCTGAATTATTTTAGGAGGAATTTAAATGGCCGAAATTGATAAAACACCGAAACAAATTGTTAGTGAATTAAATGAATATGTGATTGGCCAAACGGCTGCAAAAAAGGCAATTGCCGTTGCTCTTCGCAATCGTTACCGTCGACTACAGCTTTCTGAATCAATGCAGACTGAAATTACACCTAAAAACATGTTAATGATCGGTCCAACTGGCGTAGGAAAAACTGAAATTGCTCGCCGTTTAGCAAAAATTGTTGACGCACCTTTTGTAAAAGTAGAAGCATCTACATTCACTGAGGTTGGTCATGCAGGTCGCGATGTAGAATCCATGATTCGTGATTTGGTAGACAGCTCCGTTCGTATGGAAGAAAAGAGTCAATTTAAAGATATTCGTTCCGATGCTGAACAACGTGCTGACAAACGGTTAGCAAGCTTATTGGTCCCAGCAACTCAAAAAGATGGTTCACAAAAACAATCTGGAGTTGATTTTCAAAACATAATGAGCATGGTTGAAAAAATGCAGCGTGGTGAAAATCCAGAAGTTCCAACACCTGGAACAGAAGAAATATCTGATGATGTCCGGAATAAACGAAAATCAGTGGAAGATCAGTTACGACGTGGTTTACTGGATGGCAGAGAAATCACAATTACTATGGATGACCCTCAACAAGATTTAGGCATAAATAACATGATGGGTCAAATGGGCGTTGATTTTGGCACATCCCTAGGTCAAATGTTACCTAAAAAGCGTATTCAGCGGACTGTTGACGTTGCCGAAGCACGTGAAATATTCATCCGCGAAGAATCCGAAAAATTAGTCAATCATGGCGATCTTTATCACGCAGCTATTGAACGTGCTGAAAATACAGGAATTGTGTTCATTGATGAAATTGACAAAATTGTTGCCACATCGCAACAAAATGCTGAAGAGGTTTCCCGTGAGGGAGTTCAACGTGATATTTTACCAATCGTTGAGGGCTCTCAGATTAATACAAAATACGGTCCAATTAATACAGACCACATTTTGTTCATTGCTTCTGGTGCTTTTCAAGATTCTAAACCAAGTGATTTAATTGCTGAATTACAAGGTCGTTTTCCAATTCGAGTCAAATTAAACGATTTAACAAAAGAAGACTTTGTTAAAATCTTAACTGAACCTAAAAATGCCTTAGTTAAACAATATATTGCCTTAGTTGGCACAGAAAATATTAAGTTGACCTTTACAATCGAAGCTATCAATAAAATTGCTGAAATTGCAACTGAACTTAACCATACAACTGAAAATATTGGAGCTCGCCGTTTACACACTATTCTTGAAAAACTTCTGGAGGATATTCTCTATGAAGGTGCCGATATGGAAATGGGCGACATTACAATTACAGAGCATTATGTAGAAGAAAAAATTGGTAATATTGCTAATGATAAGGAACTTAGCCAATATATCTTATAAAACGAATGGGGTTTTAATTAAATGGTTACCTTAGAAAATGAATATTTACGTGTTCAGATCAATGAATTAGGTGCTGAACTATCTAGTGTAGTTTCTTTAGACACCAACTTAGAATATATGTGGCAGGCTGACAAACAAATCTGGGGGCGTCATGCTCCGGTTCTTTTCCCAATTGTTGGACGGTTAAAAGACGACCAATATGAATATCAAGGAACAAAATATGAAATGCATCAACATGGATTCGCACGTGATGAAGAATTTGAAGTCGTTGATAGTAGCGACACGCATGCCACTTTAAAACTAACTGACAACAATAAAACACACAAAATTTATCCTTTTGAATTTGAGTTAGTTATAAGTTTTGACTTGAAAAATCATGAATTACGAGAAACGTATCGGATCTACAATCCAGACGCAGACAAACACTTATTGTTCTCAATTGGTGGTCATCCCGGATTTAATACAAATTTTGGCTCAGATCAAATATTTGAAGATGGTAATTTGCATATTGCTCCAAACAAGACTTATTCGCAAATTCCATTAAAGGCGCCACTTAATGATGCAGAAAATGCATTTCCTGTTGATTTTAGTAAAGCCACCAGGCTAAATCATGATTTGTTTAAAAAAGATGCCATTATTCTTGAGCTAAATAAACAAGAGACAACAATTATGCTGGATAATCAAAAAAATGACCATGGCGTTGCATTAACCGTTATAGATGCACCATACGTCGGAATTTGGTCTCCATATCCAAACACTGGTAACTTTGTTTGTATCGAACCGTGGTGGGGAATTGCAGACAATGTAAACAGTACTGGTAAACTTGAAGAAAAAATGGGAATTAATGATTTGGATCCTAAAAGTGAAGCTTCACAAAGCTTTGAAATTTCTTTCTTTTAGTGATACAAAAAAAGGAGGTTGTCACAAATGTGATAACCTCTTTTCCATTTCATCATAAAGTTAGCTAGCCTAACGCTTGTTTTTGTGATGATACCAAAAACCAAATGGTATTAAACTTTCTGTCCCGTTTCTGAGCCGTTTAATATTTTCGCGATGCCGATAGAAAATGAAAAAGGTGAGCACTACGGCAACAGTAGTTAAAATCCAATCATGATAAAACAAAGATAAAATGCTAATAAGAACTAACGCCGTCATGCTTGCCACACTAACTGTGCTAGTTAAATATACTAAGCTTGCAAAAATAATACAGGCAATAATAAAAAATGGCGGATTATAGGCCAATAAAATGCCTGCGCTTGTAGCTACTGCCTTACCACCTTTATAGTGATCAAAGATTGAAAAGGTATGCCCTAAAATAGCAGCCAATCCAATTAGTAAGGGATTAACATTTGGTGTGTGAAATAGATACGGCTGACTAGCAGCTAACGTTCCCTTTAAAATATCCATTAGTAAAACAACCGTTCCCGCTTTAGGTCCTAAAACCCGAAAAGTATTGGTTGTTCCAATGTTACCACTACCTTGTTTACGAATATCAACATTAAAGAATTTTTTCCCAATCAAAACACCTGAAGGAATTGAACCTAGCAAATAGGCGATGATCAGCATAATGATAATTTTAAACAAATACTTGGCCCCTTTTCAATTGAGAATCACTTGTAATTTTAGCATGTTTAAAATTTGATTCCAATGTTTGTTTTTGCGTATGTTATATTAAGAAAGGTAATGTTCAGAATTTTTAAAATGATATAATAATAAGGATTATAAGTAGAAAGGGTCTTTGAAATGAGTAAACGTAGTTCAGCAGAATACAATGATTCCTCAATTCAAGTTTTACACGGTTTAGAAGCTGTGCGAAAACGTCCCGGGATGTATATCGGTTCAACCGATAGTCGCGGATTACACCATCTTGTTTATGAGATTGTTGATAATGCTGTGGATGAGGCTCTCGCTGGCTTTGGTAAAAAAATTACTGTGACAATTCATAAAGATAATAGCATCACAATCTCTGATCAAGGTCGGGGAATGCCTGTTGGAATGCATTCTTCTGGCATTCCCACTGTAGAAGTTATTTTTACTGTGCTTCATGCAGGCGGAAAATTTGGTCAGGGCGGTTATAAAACTGCTGGGGGATTACATGGTGTTGGTGCCAGCGTAGTTAACGCTTTGTCTGAGTATCTTAATGTCGAAATCGTACGAGAAGGAAAAAAGTATCGTGAAGAGTTCAAAAATGGTGGTCATGCAGTTGGGACTTTAAAAAAGATTGGTAAAACTAAAGAACCAAATGGGACCGTCGTTACTTTTAAACCAGATCGAGAAATCTTCACGACCACTGTTTTTAACTTTAATACACTTGCAGAACGTCTTCGCGAATCAGCATTTCTGCTTAAGGGCGTCACAATCTCTTTAACTGATGAACGTGAAAATCAAGAACAAACCCAAACTTTCCTTTATGAAGAGGGAATTAAAGAGTTCGTCAGTTATTTAAATGAGGATAAGGATACCCTTGGTGACGTTCTTTACTTTGATGGTTCTAAAGAGGGCGTTGAAGTTGAAGTTGCCGCCCAATATAATGACGGCTATTCCGAAAATGTTCTATCGTTCGTTAATAATGTCCGAACTAAAGATGGCGGCACCCATGAAGCTGGTATGCGTTCAGGATGGACAAAAGCTTTCAACGAATACGCGCACAAAGTAGGGCTGCTAAAAGAGAAAGACAAAAACCTCGAGGGTAGTGATGTTCGGGAGGGACTGTCAGCAGTCATTTCACTGCGAATTCCTGAAAAAATTCTTGAATTTGAAGGCCAAACAAAAGAAAAGCTTGGAACTCCTGAAGCACGACCAATCGTTGATAGTATTGTAAATGAACAACTACTCTTTTACCTCATGGAAAATGGTGAATTTGCACAAATGCTCGTTCGCAAATCATTAAAAGCCCGTGAAGCGCGTGAAGCTGCCCGAAAAGCACGCGATGCAAGTCGTAATGGCAAGAAGCGCAAGAAACAAGATAGGCTCTTGTCTGGTAAATTAACCCCCGCACAGTCCAAAAATGCGGCTCGTAACGAGCTTTTCTTAGTCGAAGGTGATTCTGCCGGTGGTAGTGCCAAGCAGGGCCGAGATCGCAAGTTTCAAGCTATTTTACCTTTGCGAGGAAAAGTTTTAAATACTGAAAAAGCTAAATTACCTGATGTTATGAAAAACGAAGAAATCAGCACAATGATTTATACCATTGGGGCTGGTGTCGGCCCCGAGTTTAAAATTGAGGATCGAAATTACGATAAAGTTATTATTATGACCGATGCGGATGATGACGGTGCTCATATTCAAATTTTGTTACTGACATTCTTCTATAAATATATGCGTCCTATGATTGATTCCGGTCATATTTATATTGCATTGCCTCCACTTTACCGATTGCAAAAGAAAAGCGGTAAAAAAACTAAAACAGTTTATGCATGGACAGATGAAGAACTGGAACAAGCTTCAAAAGAAATCGGTCACGGTTTTGCTCTCCAACGTTACAAAGGACTTGGTGAAATGAATGCGGATCAGCTTTGGGAAACAACCATGAATCCTGAAACAAGAACCTTAGTACGTGTAAAAATTGATGATCCGGCTTTGGCTGAACGCAGAGTGACAACATTGATGGGTGACAAAGTTGAACCACGACGTAATTGGATTGAAAAAAATGTTGAATTTTCTTTGGAAGAAGAAGGCAGCATTCTAGATAATGAGGCCGTTAACGTTGCCCATGAAGATGGTGTTCTCGAAGATGACGAAAACTAAAACTAATGAGAGGAGGTCGTGAATATGACAGATTCAAAAAAAGAAAATGACAATAAAATTCAAGAGCTTACTCTGGAAGATGTCATGGGTGATCGTTTTGGTCGTTATTCAAAATATATTATTCAAGAACGTGCTCTTCCTGACATCCGTGACGGATTAAAACCAGTACAACGGCGAATTCTATACGCTATGAATCAAGACGGAAATACCTACGATAAGGGCTTTCGTAAATCCGCAAAGTCTGTTGGAAACGTTATGGGTAATTTTCATCCTCACGGCGATAGCTCTATATATGAAGCTTTGGTTCGCATGAGTCAGGATTGGAAATTGCGTGCACCTCTAATTGAAATGCATGGTAATAACGGATCAATTGATAATGATCCGGCAGCTGCAATGCGATACACCGAAGCCCGTTTAAGCAAAATTGCAAGTGAGATGTTGAAGGACATCGATAAAGAAACTGTGGATTTTGTTTTAAATTTTGATGATACAGAATATGAACCAACCGTTTTACCAAGTCGTTTTCCAAACCTACTTGTTAATGGTGCCACTGGTATTTCAGCTGGTTATGCAACGGATATTCCGCCGCATAACTTAAATGAAGTTATTGACGCTTTATTGTACCTATTAAAACATCCCGATGCATCATTAGAAAAATTGATGACTTTTGTAAAGGGACCTGATTTCCCAACTTCTGGGATTATTCAGGGGATAGATGGCATTAAAAAAGCCTATAAAACAGGAAAAGGTCGGATCATTGTCCGTTCAAGGACCAAGATTATTTCTTTACGTGGTAATAAATCACAAATCGAAGTTACAGAGATTCCCTATGAAGTAAACAAGGCTCAACTAGTCAAGAAAATTGATGAAATTCGCATTTTGAAAAAAGTTGATGGTATCGTTGAAGTTCGTGATGAATCCGATCGTAATGGTCTCTCAATTGCCATTGAACTCAAACGTGATGCCGACTCAGAAGGTATTTTAAATTATTTATTTAAAAATACTGATCTGCAAATTTCTTATAATTTTAATATGGTTGCCATTAATCATAAACGTCCAGAAACCTTAGGATTAAAGGCCTTTTTAGAAGCATACTTAGTTTTCCAAAAAGAAGTCATTACCAAACGTACCCAATTCAGTTTAAAAAAGGCTGAAAAACGACTTCGGATTGTTCAAGGACTAATTAAGGCTCTTTCAATTTTAGACCAAGTCATTGCGGTCATTAGAGGTAGTAAGGATAAAAAAGATTCAAAAACTAATTTAGTCCAAAAATTTGATTTTACAGAAGAACAAGCAGAAGCTATTGTTTCTTTACAACTGTATCGCTTGAGCAACACAGATGTTACTGCTTTAGAAGCGGAATCTGCGGATTTAAACGAACATATTCAACAATATAATGATATTTTGAATAGTCCTACAGCTCTAGCTAAAGTTCTCCGTACAGAACTAAGCAGTGTTAAAAAACAGTATGGGACACCAAGATTAACGGAAATTCAAGATGAAATTCAAGAAATCAAAATCGATCGTAAAGTAGTTGTTCCCGAAGAACAAGTTATGGTATCCGTTAGTCATGATGGCTACTTAAAGCGGAGTTCGTTGCGTTCTTATAGTGCTTCCAGTGAAGATGATAATGGTCTAAAAGATGAAGATTATCCAATTTTTCTAAAGCAACTCAGCACCTTGGACCACTTAATGATGTTCACCAATAAAGGTAATCTTATTTCACGACCTGTTCATGAATTAGCAGATTCTCGATGGAAAGATACCGGTGAACATATTTCTCAAACTATTGGCTTGGGTGATAAAGAACGAATTATAAAGGCTTTTGCTTTTCATTCATTAAAGGAAAACGGTGAATTCTTAATTGCAACTAATGATGGGTATATTAAACGAACAGACTTCTCTAATTTAACACCTGGACGTAATTACAAAAAACATGCCTCTACATTTATTAAATTAAAAAATGCAGATTCAGTTGTTGTAAATATTTTCTTCATTGAGCATCAATTAAAGCAGACGGTAATGCTCCTTTCTGAACGAGGATATGGGCTCCGTTATGATCTTGCTGAAATCCCAATTATTGGTGCCAGAACTGCTGGTGTCAAATCTATGGACCTTCGTGAAGACCAAGCTGCTAACATTCAGCTTGTGGACGATTCAAATCAAGTTGGAATAATTACACAACGGGGAGCATTTAAACGAATGGCAGTTAAGGACATCCCAGTTACCAGTCGTGCAAGAAGAGGAATCTTGGTTCTTAGAGAACTTAAGAAGGATCCACATCGGATAATTGATTTTATTAAAATAGATAAAAATTCGATTTTGGAAGTTCGAACAAGCCGAGGCACATTACATGACATTATTACAACCGAACATCCATTGAGTGCACGATACTCTAACGGATCATTCGTTATTGATGTTGATTCAGAAGGTACACCAGTCTCTATGATGCTGAAACCGGTTCCCGTTGTAGCGTCCACACCTGAACGTTAAATCTTAAATTAGAATAAATCTCCGTATTTTCAAGGATAATTTCTTGTTTTTTTCATCATTAACCATTAGAATAATTATAAACCATTAGAATAATTATAGTTATTATTTAAGTGACATTATAATGATTAAAAATAATGATAAAAAATTAAGGAGTTAATGGAATGAAATCAAAACAAGAAACGATTTTTTCATCTAAGACTTTGACTTATTTCCTTCAGTTAGCCGATACTATGAACTATACACAGGCTGCTCAAATTTTAGGAATTACACAGCCAGCTTTGACACAACAAATTAAGAAGTTAGAACATACAGTTGGTGCACCATTATTCTATTCAGTTGGAAAAAAATTACGATTGTCAGATGCTGGTTATACCATGCTAAAGGCAACTCACAATATTAATGAGGTTTTGAATCAGGCAACTGATGAAATTCAACAATCAACTTCAGCAACTCAAGGTGAAATCAATATTGGTATGTTAGCCTCAATTGAATCACGTGTGTTTGAAGATTTCATCACAAAATACTATGAAAAACAACCTGACATTCTCATTTCATTTCATACATTAACACGTAAGGAAATTTGGGAACGACTGGAAAATAATCGAATCGATTTAGCCATCATGTACTTACCAGATGGCAGTATTAAGAACTGGAAACCTTATGAATCACGTAAAATTCTTAACGAAGATTTACTTTTTATTCATCATGAAGAAAAGATGTCTAAACAAAAGAAGATCAAGCTAAAGCAAACCTTAAATGCTAACTGGGTTACATATCCAGAAGGCTATTATCTAGAAGGAGTTTTACGTGAAGCTTACAAAAATCAATTAGTTGATGTCCCAAATAGTGTGGCCCGTTTTACCACTCCTGATCAAATTCGTCGTTTTGCAGAAAATGCTGGAGTAAACACGGCGCTTCCTGCCTCATACGTGATTTCGCATCCTGGATCAGATAACACTTGGATGGCACGTTTTGACCCAGCAATTAACTTTGATTTAAGCTTTGTTTTTCGTAAAGATAAGGATGAAATTCCAAGAATCAATACTTTCTTAGAAGCATTTGATACCTATTTGAGTGAAGAAAGTTACACAGAACGTTTACGTAAGATGATTGGTAATCAAAATTAAACAATAGAATATAAGGAGTTTTTGTTAATCATGAGTAAAGAATTAGTTTTTGGTCATAAAAATCCAGATACAGACGCCATTAGTTGTGCAATTGAATATGCTTACTTAGCAAATAAACTGGGCGATGACGTGGAAGCCGTTGCGTTAGGCAAAACTAATAACGAAACCAACTACGTTTTAAAACGTTTTAATGTAAAGGCACCTCGTGTAATTACTAAGGCCAAACCTGAAGTTGATTCAGTTGTCTTAGTTGATCACAACGAAGCTATTCAAAGTGTATCTGACATAGCAGACGTCACCGTATCAGGTGTTATTGATCATCACAAAATTAATTTTACTTCTGCACAACCTTTGTTTTATCGTGCAGAACCAATTGGCTGTTGTAGTACAATTATTTACAAAATGTATCTAGAAAATAATATTGAGATTCCTAGTAATATCGCTGGGTTAATGTTGTCTTCAATCATTTCTGATACCTTACTTTTGAAATCTCCTACAACTACTGATGACGAACGTAATGCAGTACCTGCTTTAGCAAAGATTGCCGGTGTCTCTGATTATGAAGCCTATGGTGTTGAGATGCTCAAGGCTGGTAGTGATGTTGATAGCCGTACTGCTGAAGACATCCTAGAGGGCGATGCAAAATCGTTTGATATGGGCGGCAAATCAGTTCGCATTGGACAAGTAAACACTGTTGATTTAGACGATGTCTTCAAACGCCAGGATGAACTGGAAAACACAATGAAATCTCTTATCAAAAAAAATTCTTACGACTTGTTTCTTTTGTTAGCTACTGACGTTCTGACAAGCGATTCAGAGTTACTAGTCCTAGGTGAGGGGACAGAGGCTGTTGAAACTGCCTTTAACCACAAGCTCAGCAACAACCGAATGACCTTACCAGGAGTTGTCTCACGTAAAAAGCAGGTTGTCCCACCATTAACCAAAGTTTTAAGTTAAATCTAACTAAAGAAATACTAAAAAGAAATAATCGAGTAGGAGGTAGTTGATTAATTCA